>JABXYP010000001.1:3788172-4103853 GCA_024701455.1 Bacillus sp. A301a_S52
CTCCGGTTAAATAATTGATCACTACATTAATTTGATTAATTAAGTGGTCGGCCCGCTCCATCGTTTCCCCAAGTTTCATAAGCCGACGCTCAATATGGTCTCTTCGATCACGTAATTGTTTTTCCTCTTGGTGTAAGAGGGCTAACTTCACTTGATAATCATTTGCTTGTTCATAAGCTTCACGAACCTCTTCGTCACTGTAACTGGCAAAATGCTTACTTACTTCTGCCAGCCTGTTTCTTGCAAATCGTGAATGAAGTTCTGTTTTCTCAGATTGTTCGATTAATTGCACGACTTTTTCTTGAATTTGTGATAATTCTTTTTTTAGTGTCTGATATTCATGACGGGATTCTTCTCCTATTTCAAATATTTCTACTTTACTGCTTCCGACCATATCCATCATTTTTTCTAAAATAACTTCTATTGAACGAACGGAACTCATCCAAACCCTCACTTTCTGTAAAGCAAATAGATCAATGTGAAAGGACGACAAATAATACCCATTTAATTTAGTGTATGTTTTCTAATGATTGTCAGACCTTCCGGATCATGGATGACGACCCCGCTATATTTAATAAATCAGTCTTTTGGCTGATATTATGTTGCTTCACATATACTCGTGACCAACTTTCGATTTATGGGGGTAATCCGACAAATGATACATTTTATAAATAAAATCAGTATGAAAAATTACGGTGGTCGTATACAATCTTATCATAATTAAGAGAATAAACGGTGCCAAAGTTATTTTTTTGGTAAATAACACCTCGAAAAAAGGACCATTTTAACCCATTTCCTAATTGATAACAATTCTTTCTCTTTGAGAGAAAAATGATCTTAAGATATTCATAAAAGGCAATAACTTGACACGATTACTTATCCATCATACCCTAAATTAACGCATATTCCTCGTCTTTTTACAACTTTTCTATAATTTTTTACAATTAATAATGGTTATAATTACGTAGTATTAAACTGACTGTTTAATAAACTACTTTCTACTATTTTCGGCTAGAACAGGAGAGATTTATCCATGCTTTCGACTTATTTTACTGTTAAAAATTTTGTAGAACATGAAATTGTCATCCAAAAGTCACGGTTTATTGCCCACGTACTTCGTGTTACTACTGAAGAGGAAGCACAAGCCTTTATTGCCTCAATAAAAAAAGACCACTGGAATGCAACGCATAATTGCTCTTGTTATATGATTGGAGAGCATGACCTTATTCAGAAAGCCAATGATGACGGCGAGCCCTCTGGCACAGCAGGCGTGCCGATGCTAGATGTCTTAAAGAAACAGCGTTTAAAAGATACAGCAGTGGTCGTAACGCGCTATTTCGGTGGAATAAAACTGGGCGCTGGGGGCCTCATTCGTGCATATAGTCAGGCAACAAGTGAGGGAATACGAGCAGCTGGGGTTGTTAAAAGACATCTTATGACGATTTATAGAGTGACAGTTGACTATACGCTACTCGGGAAGCTGGAAAATGAAATAAGAGCTTCTTCTTACTTACTTCGTGATAGCGAGTATATGGAGCAAGTAACTCTTTGGATTTACGTAAGTGCAAAAGAAGAAGCTAATTTTGAAGCGTGGATGACTGATTTAACACATGGTAAAGCGCATATTGAACGCGAGGGCTGTGACTACATAGAAGAGGATGTATGACCTCCATCCAAGGAGTGGAACATGAGTGTCCTGATACGTTTAGCCAGAAACTTGCTTCACTTTATATACAGGAATTTGTACTTCACAAGCCTCTTCTAAATAAACAGTTTGGACGCCAGCAGCTTGTAGATGCCTCTTTGCCATGGCAAGACATAAAATAAATTCAGGGTCTCTCGTATAATTCAGGTGAAAAATTGGAAAAGATAAAATAAGCATCTTATTCCGTACTGTCGAAAATAAGGTAATACCATCAAACGACATCGACTCATAAAACATCTTTTCAAACAATGGAAATAACGCCATTGAGGCTTTGTTTAAGTCAGCTTGAATATAAATTGATTGGGGACTTGTTTCATAATGCAGCCATCCTTCCATTTCCGGACAGAGTTGACAAAAGCGTGTCATTAAACCTTCTAAAAACTGCTTCATACTCATGACTTCTACGGCTGTCTCTCCCTTGGTTCTATAAAAATCACTGTACAGTTGCAAGTAGGCTTTTCCACGATGGATTTCCTTTAATAAATACGTCAGCCATGGATGATCTGCTAAGTGTGTTTCCGTTGATAGTTTTTGAAGCATGACGGCAATGGGCGTAAAGATATTTAAAATCTGATGGGAATACCGTCTGTTTGTCAGTCTAGCCAGTTCTTTAAATATTGTTATCTCTCTAGGAGATTTACCACCGCTTGTGATTTTCGAAGAACTTATTTTCTTCACATAAATTACGTAGGCGTCATCGTTGTTGATCCATGCCTCCTTGATAGCTATTTTCCATCCACGAGGCATATGAATGTCCATCTCCGGAATCGCCTCCTCACTGATCGCTTTCTTTTTTAACATTTGATCCATCACATGAAAAATATGCAGTGGAAAGCTTTTATCACCGGGGAAATCTATCCATATACATTCTAATAAGCGATCATGCACAGAAATAATAGATAAACCATCGCAAACGTTCATTAGCCGTTTTTCCAAATGCACTCCCTCCAATATACAGACAGGTATGATAAGACACATGATACAATTTATTCCATTATAAAACACATTACGAGGATTAACAACACAAATTGTAATATTTTATTTTGAAATTTTTTAAGAGTGATACATTGAAATTGGTGATGACGATGAGTTCATTTGGTAAACAACTAAAAAGGCTTAGACTACAGCATGAATTAAAGCAGGAAGACTTAGCAGCTAAACTGAATATTAGTAAAAGTGCTGTCAGTATGTATGAACGTGATGAGCGTGAACCTTCCTTTCAACTTGTAAAGGAGCTGGCTCAATTTTTTGATGTGTCCACCGATGATCTACTTGGCCATCACGACTCAAAGCAAGAACATGAAAAAACTGTCTTATCGTTAGAACAATTAAGTGATGATGAAGTTGAATATTTGAAGGAGTCTTTAGAAATTTATCGTAAAATGAAGCGCAACGACTGGAAGAGACATACAAATAAATAAGTCTTTTCACCTTCGTTTTTTAACTAAAAAAGCTGTCTAGATGACCATTTATCTAGGCAGCTTTTATATTTCTGGAGTCATTATTTAAATCTCACAACTAATTCTAGTTTACTAAAGGGAATAAAGGACCAAAACCAATGACCTATTCCATTTTGTTAAAATACATTCTCATACAGGTTACTGTGACAAACTACGAGATCCCTGAAACACTTCACAACTAAACCCTTATGTAACGGTGATATATGGCTTAATAGTTGCAAGTTTTTTGTCACCGATACCAGTAACTTGGAGTAAATCTTCTATTCGGCTATAATCGCCAATATTTGTACGAACATGCACAATTTTCTTAGATAAATCACTTCCGATACCAGGAATGTCTAGAAGTTCTTCCTCTGAAGCTTCATTTATATTAAGTGTCTGCCTATCCGCTTCGTCCTCTTCCGTCTTTTGCTCCCTATTATAAGCTATTTTCATAGGCGTTGTTTCTCCGTCAGTTTTCCTCTGTCCATTCTTTGAGACCTGCTGTCGTTTAACAGTCATAAAAGGTAAAATAATTTTTTTGATGATAACCAAAGCCATTACCAATGTCAAAATTTTCTTCACCATTCAAGCCCCTCCGCTCTTATATCATTTCATCCTATTATAGCAGTGTCATCCACGGTTGTCTTTCAAGAGCAAATACTGATCTATTAAATTATGAAAAAGTTAAATTTTAAATCTATAACGTCTTTTTTTAACCTAGTAGCGACAGGATCAGTGTCAGCGTTCCTATACTTAGTAATGTGGTTATTAATGTGATACTTGAAACTAACTTCGGTTCAGCTTCAAACTCCACAGCATACATGACGATGGTTGCCGCTGATGGCATGGCAGCGGAAATAATTAATACATTTGCAAGTAGCGGATCTAACGGTAAAAGTAATGTTATTCCCCATGCGATCAAAGGGGAGACAATAAGCCTTACCACACTGCCATAAGCGACTTTCCCCCAGTCAAATGTGGTCCATTCTATTTTTGCAAGTTGCATGCCCAAAATTAACATGACTGTCGGGATAGCTGCTTGTGAGATAAGATCGACCGGTTGCATAAGAGTATTCGGGATGTTAAGGCCGACGACTTTCAAAAATAGAGCAACAAGTACTGCGTAAGTGACCGGCATGGCAAGGAGAACCTTTAACGCTGTTCTAACACCTGATACTCCTCTAGCCGCGTAGTAAACACCGAAAAAATTCATAACGACAGCCTGAAGAACCATGAAGGACACAGCAAAAGCAAATCCTTCCTGACCGTATGCAAATAATATAATTGGAGCACCATAATTTCCCGAATTCATAAAAGCTGTAGATAAGATTAGTCCATCACTTGTGCTTGAAGGGTATTTCATACGCCAACAGTAAATTTTATTGATAATGATTAGAGTGAATAATAGAATTAACGCAAACATGACCATATAAATATATTGCATATTCATGTCAGCCTCATAAAACGTTCTAAATACTAAAGCTGGTGTTAATATATAGATGGCCACTGTAGAGACCGGCTTTATATCAAATTTTCGCCATTTTTGCACGATGTATCCTACTAAAAACACAAGTAAAACGGGTAATACAACTGAAATAAAAATTGACATGTTATCGCTTCTTCCTACTATGATATCCTTCAAAAGGTGATGCTCGTTCTGCATGGGATGAAAAATTAATCTCTTAAACTCTTTTATCTATCGTAACATATGAATTCAAGGACCTGCTTAAAACTCAAATCAAAAGAGCTATCTTTACAAAGATGCCCTTTTCACTCTCATTTCTATATTCAATTAAACGAGCCCATTTCATCATATAACGAGCCTTCAATCAGTGGGTATTTTACTCTTCTCCACTGATTGGTAGTTGAGTTAATCAGGACATTAGCGGCGTTAGCTCCCGACTTAATAGCTTTAACTCTCCTCTCTATTTCAAGCTGGCAGTTTTACGGACGCTTATTTGTGATAAAACGAACCTTCAATCAGTGGGCGTTTTACTCTTCTCCCACTGATTGGTAGTTGAGTTAATCAGGACATTAGCGGCCGTTAGCTCCCGACTTAATAGCTTTAGCTCTCCTCTCTATTTCGAGCTGGCAGTTTTACGGACGCTTATCTGTGATAAAACGAACCTTCAATCAGTGGGCGTTTTACTCTTCTCCCACTGATTGGTAGTTGAGTTAATCAGGACATTAGCGGCCGTTAACTCCCGACTTAATAGCTTTAGCTCTCCTCTCTATTTCAAGCTGGCAGTTTTACGGACGCTTATCTGTGATAAAAACTGTACCTGTAAAACCGACTAATAGACTGATCTTCCCTATTAATGAAGCAATAAAACTCTTCATATCATGGGATATTAATCCTTCATCCAAACAGTTGACGAAAAAAATTAAGGACGTGTTGAAAGATTGAGCGTTCGTCTTTCACTTCGTTAGCTTCCGCTTCGTTCAAATGGTCATTTTCCGCGGATAAATTGCTCTCATTTACTAGAAGATCTATCTCCTGACCTTCAACTACATGTATCATATCTTCATCAAACTCATCATAAATGAGTTGAGCCGTTTCATTCGTGTAAGGTAAAACACCTATTTCTACTTGATTACCTATGATATCAACACCTGTATGAAGAAGGGATATCCCTTTTTCTTCAAACCACGTCCATGCCGCATCAATTTCTGCCTGCTTCTCACTTAACGCCTGTTCAGTATAATCGACGTTTCTAAATATAATGTCAGTCGGTTCTTTTACTAATTGCTCCATCTCTTCTTTATGTGCTTTATCAATAGGGTTAATGAAAGAAAAGACGAGCATACCAAGCTCATTGTCAGTTCTATCTATATGCATACTTGCAAATGAGTCACTTAAATGATCATTAATATACGCTAACACGATTTCAGTTGATTCAGTATGATTAAGATCGACACCCTCTTTTTCCCATTCAATCACGTTGTCTGTAAAATCATCTGCGTGAGCTACTTGTAAGCCGCTAACAACTAAGATGAGTAGCGTGCACACGATCACACTCATTAAGCTCACATTAATGACGAAGAATTTCATGTTTTTTCCACCTCACTTAGATATTATCTTTCAAACTTCACCTATTTAGACGGTAGTTAAGCTAAGTTGTTTCTATATAAATCAAAAATTATATAAAACGAAACTTCAATCAGTGGGCGTTTTGCTCTTCTCCCACTGATTGGTAGTTGAGTCAATCAGGACATTAGCGGCCGTTAACTCCCGACTTAATAGCTTTAGCTCTCCTCTCTATTTCAAGCTGGCAGTTTTACGGACGCTTATCTGTGATAAAACGAAACTTCAATCAGTGGGCGTTTTACTCTTCTCCCACTGATTGGTAGTTGAGTTAATCAGGACATTAGCGGCCGTTAACTCCCGACTTAATAGCTTTAACTCTCCTCTCTATTTCAAGCTGGCAGTTTTACGGACGCTTATCTGTGATAAACTTATTGCGTCTTTCTTTGAGAGATATTCCTTTGTTTTGTCAAGGTGATAATTATAGTTATGCTCAAATGAAAAAGCCTATAACGCTATAATAACGTAATAGGCTACACTAACAATATATACTTTATCTCAAAGCAATTACCAATTAATTTTCATTATTTTCTAATTGGTTTTCCATTTTCTCAGGTGCTTCAGCAGGTACTTGGTGATTTGCTGAGTCTACATTACCTTTTCCAGTAAAGTTTTCTAGGAGTTCATTGACATCGATGCCCGATGCTGCCTTCAAGTTTTCCGGGAGCGTGGCCATTAAATCCGTCACATAGGATGACATTTTACCTGCACCACTTGGCCCACCATTCTTACCGCTGCCGCCTGTATCCACAACAGTGACTTTATCAATCGCACTAAGTGGGGCAGAAATCTCTTTTGCATATGCTGGAAGCATATCAAGAATCATGCTTAGTTTAGCTGCTTCGCCGTAGTATCTGTACGCTTCCGCCAGTTTTTTCTTTGCTTCGGCTTCCGCTTCACCCTTTTTAAAGATAACACTCGCTTCAGCTTCACCTTTTTTAGAGGTAACTGTAGCTTCAGCTTCACCGCGGTATCTTTCCGCATCAGCATTGGCTTTCGCTTCGGCTTCAATTTGATATTGGCTCGCTTCAGCCGCTCGCATCTGCTGTACTTTTGCCGCTTCAGCTCGCTGTTCTTGTTCATAACGATCCGCATCCGCTTTTTTCCGGACTTCTGCATCATATTGCTTTTCACGACGGATAATTTCACGCTCTTCAAGTTCGATTTGCTTATCTCGTTCGATGATTTGGATTTGCATCTGCTCTTGTGTAACTTGTTGCTTTGATTTTGCCGTTTGTAAATCATAAGCTTGGTCCGCTTCAGCTCGAGCTTGATCTTGCTCACGCGTATATTGGGCAATCTTTAATTGCTTTTCCTTTTCAGAGTTAGCAATTTCTGTGTCTCTAATAAGCTCTTGAGCTTTAGCTTCTTGCTCTGCACGGGCATTTTCAATTCTTGCTTCTTTCTTTCGCTCAGCTTCTGCCACTGCTGCATTTCGTTTAATTTCTGCGATTCTCGGTTTACCAAGAGCATCAAGATATCCTTGAGCATCGGTGACTTCTTGTAGTGTGAAGGACTTAATTTCAAGTCCCATTTTGTTAAAATCTCGTGAAGCAACAGCTTGCACTTCTTGGTTAAACCTTTCTCTGTTGTTATTAATGTCTTCTACACTCATAGAACCAAGAATAGATCGCAAATGACCTCTTAAGACATCTTGGACTTCTTCTTCAAATTCATCTGTCTTTTTACCTAAGTATTGTTCAGCAGCTGTGGCGATTTCTTCCATCGTTGAGCCTACTTTTATAATGGCAACACCATCTACTGAAACTGGCACCCCTTGTTCAGTATAAGCACCACTCGTTCTCACATCCAAACTATAGTTAGCTAAACTAAATTTGGCGTATTGCTGGAAGACTGGAACAACAAATGCCCCGCCTCCACGAATAATTTTCATTTTTTTACCTTCTGCATCTTCCGAAATATTTTTACCTTTTCCTAAGTAACTACCTGTTACAATAAGTGCTTCGTTCGGACCAGATGTTTGATAACGTGTAAAGTAAACACCCAAAAGAACGAGAAATACTAGACCAACTACAACGGCTACTAAAAAAATCCCTTCCATTGTTCCACTCCTTTAATGTCTAATGACAAATTTTATTTCTTTCACCTCTGTTATTGCCGCTCCGACAATAGCTCGAGGGTCTTACGTTGGCCTTTAATAAAAACAAACAGAGCTATTAAAGGATTAATAAGAAACATGACTAGCCTCTTTGAGACATGGGTAAACGAATTTACTTAATGAGCGTTCACATGAACTTGGTCAGCAAAATATGCAACACTAATAAATATCAGTGTGTATATGACAGGCTTGCTATTAGTCATAGTGCTTTGACACAAGAAAGACGCCTTCCTCATCAATATCAATGACAAGAATGTGGGTTCCTTCAGGAAGAGCCTCGCCATCAAAGCTTTTTGCGGCTTTACTGACAGTTCCGTGGGGGCGAGAAATAATAATTTCTCCGAAGCCATCAGCGGGAATGGTAGTAAACACTTCACCAACGGCCCCTTTTAGCTCTTTAATTGAATAAGAGGTATTTTTCTCAGATCGTTTAAAAGGAAGAATAATGAAATAATTCACTAGAATAATCACAATCGCTGAGATAAGCAGATTAATGACCAAGATCGTCCAAGGTGCCATGAAAAAGGCGATTGTTTCAAGAACGTAGCCAAACCCTCCTACAAGCGTGATGTAACCAATGATTGTAATCGGGTTAAAGAGACCATCAATCCCTATATTCATTAGTCCCTCAAGCAAATCGCCGACCAATATGTAAAGGATTGTTAGTATCACGCCAGCGATTAATAAGAAAAGGTAAATGGATTCAATTGAATAACCAAACAGCTCCATAATGCCACCTAATTTCTGTTCTTAATAGATTGTTTTAATTCTTCCAATTTCTTTTCAACACGTTTTTTCTCATTGTCAGTTTCTCGCTGACTTAATTCGACCTGCCCACTCACCTCATCAACTATCATTGTTTCTTCAATATCATTTACGGCGGAAGAGGAAGGAAAGTTTCGTTTCATTTGTAAGTCATTCTTTTTTTGCTGTAAATGTTCGTATTTAGCCACTTGTTCATTGATATGCTGCAAGATATCCTTCTTATGTGTCTGAGCTGTTGCATATAAGCTGGCAATTTCCTGAACATGCTTATCTAACTGCTCCTTTTTAATAAGCGCCAGTCTAGCTGAATCGTCATCACCTTCTGCTAAAAAACAACGAGCATCCTTTTCTCTCTGTTGAGAGTCCACTTTAGCCTCATCAAGTCTCCGTTTAAGTCGTTTTTCAGCAGCTACTTGTTTATTTAAAGATACTTTCATATCTTCAAGCTCATTTTTCAAATCATCTAAGAGTTCATCCACCATGTGAAGCGGATCTGCAGCTTGCGGATATTCTTCATCTTCTCGAAACAGACGCTTCAGCCTATTAATCCAAAGCATTTCCCTTCTCCCTCCTTCCACACTTAAATGATCACTATACACAGTATAAAGAAACTCTATAACGAACGAAAGGACTATTTCATAATTTTAACTTTTATTCAGGCATTAAATCGTTTACACCCTAATTTCTTCCCGATTTGTACAAAAAAGATTGGGATACTCCTCTCCCAATCTTTTTTAGCTTATTTCAAAATATCATGATCCACATAACGCTCACCATTTAATTCACTAATAACATTAATCGCTACTTCAGCTCCGTGACCTGCAGTAATGATTGTATGAACACTGAGTCCTGCACATGTTCCAGCGGCCCATATCCCTGGTTGATTTGTTTTACCGTCACGATCTACCTTAATGACCGTATTAATCCGTGGTTCTGTCCCTTCCACTGTTTCTATCCCAGACTTTTCAGCAATATCAGCAGCTAAAATACCTGTTGCTATAATGACATGACGCGCTTCATAAGTACTATCTTCAGTTATGACATTTACAGTCCCTTCGTTACTTATAATATCTGTTACTCCGCTCTTTTCAACTTCAGTGCCAAATTTCTTAGCTTGTTCAATTCCTGTTTCTACTAAGTCTGGCCCTGTGACTTCTTTTACACCATAGTGATTTTCTACCCACGCTTTTTTGGTCATACTCTTATCATTGTCAAACATAAGTGTACTTTTGCCTGCTTTAGCGGTAAAAAGAGCTGCACTGGCACCTGCTGGTCCTGCCCCCACAATAATAACATCATACATTAGCAGTCTCACCCTTCCCTTATAAAATGGCTATCTTACTTCATTTTACAAAGACAGCTGATAAAAATCGAATATTTTGTTTCTAAATGAGCCGATCAGTACGTCATTTCTCACATTTGTGCAGCTCATAAATCTCACTTGTATATTGCTTCGAAAGCTGCCACTGAATGCCTGCATTCATAAAAAATGAGCCAGTGGCTTTAAATCCTGATTGGTCTTCGTAATAGGCTTCTGGGTCAAGCCCTTTAAGCTTTATTAAGGTTAACTGTTCACCATATTTAAGGCCGTCCTCGAATAGAAAGAGGACACTATGTTTTTTATCTTCTGAGACATATTGTATTGCTGTATAATCCGTGCGAGAGCTCATTGTTGGAGAAACTAGCCGATATTGAGTACCTTCTTGCACTGTCCCTCTTATTTTTTTATAATAAGTAATCCATTTAGAAGCCTCCGCCAACTCTATTTCATCCCATTGGTCCAGATTTCCTCCAACTCCTAATGCCCCTAACATCGCTACATGACATCTGTAGGTTAAAGGCACTTCCCGCTTATTCAGCCAATTGGGAGAATCTGTTATCCAGCACATCATCGCCTTGGCATTATAGGCAAATGACGCCCCGTATTGAATGGAAAGCCGATCAACAGCATCTGTATTATCACTCGTCCAAAACTGGTCAGTTCGCTGAAGAATGCCGAGGTCTACTCTTCCACCACCTCCTGAACATGTTTCAATCACGACGTGAGGATGTTTATTTTTGATATGATCAATAACCTCATACAAACCTTTCACATGTTCCATCCAGAGCTGTTGCTGTTCATGTGACATATTCGTTTGTTTCAACACACCGTGAGACTGTTCTACTATACCCGGTTCTGAAAAAGCACGATTCATATCCCATTTAATAAACTGAATATCATGCTTAGCGAGCAGATCTCCAAGCCACCTCTTAATATAGGTTCTTACCTCTTTTTTTCCAAGATTGAGAACAAGTTGATGACGGGCCTCTGTCTGACTTTTGTTTAGAAATTGATAAACCCAATCAGGATGTTGGTGATACAGTTGGCTATCTCTATTCACCATTTCAGGCTCCACCCATATACCAAACGCCATATTTAAATGTTTAACGTGTGTTATTAACTCTGATAACCCGTTTGGGAATTTGTCTTGATTGACATACCAGTCACCTAAACCAGCTTGATCAGAGTGTCTTTCACCAAACCAGCCATCATCAATGACAAATAATTCACACCCTATAGCCGCTGCTTTTTCTGCCAGGCGTTTTTGCTCGTCCACCGACACGTCAAAATAAGTCGCTTCCCAAGAATTATAGAGAATTTTTCTCAAACGGTCTCGGTGAGCTTTTGGTAAAATGACGTCACGTTGAAAACGGTGCGCCAGATGACTCATACCTGTAAAACCATTTTCACTATAACCTAGAAAAAACACAGGTGTTTCAAAAGACTCATTAGTTTTTAACACTTTTGAAAAATCAAAGTCTGTCATACCACCACAAAGCTGAACAAAACCGAACGCATCTTTCTCCACATGGATATCCCAGTTTCCCGAATAAGCTAAATGCCCGAACCACACATCACCAGACTCTTCTGTAGCATCCGCATCCACTGCGAACCACGGGTTAGCTTGATGGGATGTATTCCCTCGTCTACTATCAATTGTCTTTCTTCCTTCACTAAGCGTTTCTTGTATCACTTGAAATTCTCCAACCCACTTACCTGCTAAATGAGTCAACCGACTAACTTGCCCTGGTTTAAATGCCACCTGCAAAGAGCGTACAGCTTCGAGGGTTAACCGATCTTCACTCTCATTTATGACTGCTAAACGACGGCTAATTATGTCGTATTCTTCATACACCCCGTATGTGATCTGAATACGATAACGACCTAATTTTTCTTTTAAACAAAGAGATAACTCTGTTAGTTGGTCATTAACTGTTTCAACCTTATAGTCTTCATATATCCAGTCGAATCCTCTTTCACCTGCTGAATTAGATGCTTTAAACGTCGGTTCAGAGTATACCATTTCTCCCCAAGGGATAAACTCATATCCCATCACACCTCTTGTTGCTTCAAATGAGGAATGTGTGATGACAAAAGGACTCATTACGTTATAATCACATTTATGAGCCAGTTTCTTTCCCCAATAGATATGTTGTAAATGTCCCCCTTCATGTATGTCTAAAACATAGGCTGTTCTCACTGTCTCTAAGACGAACCGCTGGTCATTACACATTACCTCTACACTCATACCTTTCCCTCCAATACCGGTTTCAGGAATTTCTTCTACTCGTACGATGCCAACCTATCGTCAATTCACACTAAATAAATCTCTATCATTGTAAAGACAAAATAATGGCGTTTTATCTTACTATACGTTCAACTATATGAAAGACAGTCCCCACTCCCTTGTGGAGACTGTCCCCAACGACTTATCATGGATAACCGTCCATAAAACCCCCAAATAGAAAGCTAAACATATTCGGGCAGGAGAGAACGGACGCTACTCTCCTAATTCTCTCAAGAACCAATCGAAAACTCTCACTGATTGAAGGGCTGTTTTATTTCTCTCTCACACAAACTAAGCATCCTAAACGAGGAACAAACACGTTCCTATCATATATTTTATCGGTTTTAATATCTTTCCATGTCTGCCCTTGGTCAGGAAGCTCAACGTCATAGTCTTTATCCACATCATGATTAAGCACTGTTAAATAAATGTGAGAGGACGTCTCTCGCCTTATCACTTCAATATTAGAAGGTGTTTCGTGAACAGCTACCCCTGTATTGTTGAAAATATCAGTATATAAGCGCTTTAAGAAATCATTCTCAACACCACAACCAATATAATAAACATGTCCGTTCCCATAGCTATTTTTCGTTATCGCCGCTTTATCGCTAAACCACTCATCTTCATATACGGCAAGTACTTCCGCTGAATCCGCTTCAATATAATCACACCACACATGAACAGGTGACCTATGAGTTAAAAGAGGAGCTGAAATCCCTCTAATTGATGAGCTTTTCTGTTCTCTAAGCGACTCATAATCCCGGATCGAAATCCCTGCCATGTCTGCAACGTCTCCTGGTAATGTGAGATCAGTGACCACATTATCTTCGTTCTTTACTCCTGTACGATAAGTGAAAATGACAGTGCCGCCACGTTTCACATAATCTTTTAACCGGTCATTGACATGCTTTTTTGTCAAAAAGTATATAGGAACAATTATCACTTTATAGGTTGAGAAATCTTCATGACCGCGAATCATATCTGTCTGGACATTCAGATCATGGGCAGGTGTGTAAAATCTAAGACATTCATTTATATAATTAAATTGATCAGATTGAGGTTGAATCTGCCAGGCCCAATCATTCTCGGGGTCATGATAAAATGCCACGTCAGCTTGAACCTTTGAGGTTATCCATTTATCGGCGAAAGGAGTTAAAGACGCAATCACGTCTTTAACTTCCGCATATTTCCTTCCAGGTTTTCCGTCATGGTCTAAAATACCATGACAAAATTGTTCAGTACCATAACGTGCCGCACGCCAGCGAAAATAGACGATGGCCTCAGCGCCACGGGAGATCGCTTGGTATGTCCAAAGTTTTAAGTGACCTGGTCTAGGTAAATAACCAATCTGACTCCACCCTTGTGCTCCGGATAATTCCTCCATGACCCAATAATTCTTTCCATCTTTAGTCCCTCGACAAAGGTCGTGCTGGCGAGCAATGGCTGCTGGCGTAATGGGCTCTGCTAATCCCCCCCAAACGGGATAATTATCAAACGATATAAAATCAAGGTCTTTCGCCATGTCAGCATGATCAATGGCCAGCCCTGTATATACAAAATTATGGGTAATGAATTGCCTCTCGGAAATAGACTTTCTTAACGTGTCAACTTGCAATTTATTATAGCTAGTGTATGCATCCGCACAAAATCGATCGAAATCTAGTAACAAGCTAGGATTATGTTCTTGATAGACGACCACCGGGACTGGAATTTGTTCCCACTTTGTATATGTCTGGCTCCAAAAAATCGTCCCCCATCGTTTATTTAATTCATCTAGGGTACCATACTTCTTTTGAAGCCAGACATGGAAGGCTCGCTTGTCATATTCTCCATAACTGCGATCTGATTGCTCATGCCCATATTCATTATCAGTTTGCCAACCAATGATAGCTGGATGATGCCCATAATGTTCTGCCATTTTTTGTACTATTTTTTTGGATAGACATTGATAGATCTCACTGTTAACCGTGTAGTGTCTCCTTGCGCCAAATCCTATTTTTTGTCCATATTTATCGACTGGCAGGACGTCTGGATACTTTTCAATTAACCATGCAGGTGGTGTAGCCGTTGGTGTACCAAGCACGACATCAAATCCGTACTCATACATCAAGTCTATCGCTTCATCAAATAATGAAAAATCAAAGGTGCCTTCTTCTGGCTCTAAAAGTCCCCAAGCGAATTCACCAACCCTTATCACATTTATTCCGAGCTGCTTCATTAATTCGAGGTCCGTTTTCCATCTTTCTTTTGGCCATTGCTCTGGATAATAATCTACACCGATATACATCTTATCCATCTCCTCCTAGGCCAACGATAATTGTCCGTCAGCCTTAAACGTTGTTTATGTAGAGACAAACATTACGTTTGCCTAATTTTCAGCTTATTCGATATATAGACTTTCTTTGCTACCTTTCGCTTTTCTTCTATTTTTTCTAAAATTAAGTCCACTGCTGTTTCACCCATGAGCTCTGTATAAATTTTGACGGAGCTTAAAGAAGGATAGACGTATTTGGAAACGGTGATATCATTGACACCAATTAAGCTCACCCTATCAGGAACTGATATTCCTGCCTCGTGCAAAGCACGCAAACACCCAATAGCTAAAGGGTCATTAGCCACATAAAAAGCTTCTGGTAAGTTATCACCTAATTTTTCTATCGCTTCTTTCATTAATTGATAGCCTGATTCAACTGAGAATTTGGAGACAAAGATAAATTCTTCGTTCAATTTTCCTTTTTCCTTCATGTAGGAACGGTAATATTTTTCCCGATCATCCTGAATCGGATCAATTGTATCTTTATACGTTTCATACCCACCGATAAATCCAATGTCGTTAAATCCTTTTTTCAGAAAGTAATCAATGACCAGCTTTGTCACCCATTCAAAGTCTACGAGAACTGCATCTGACACACCTTCATCAGGGTTAGAGTCTACAAACACAATTTTTTTTGATGCTTTTTTCAGTTGAGCCACTTGGTCTTGATTAAAGCGTCCAACAGCAATTATTCCCTCTATATCCTCTTCAATATTTTCAAAGTTAAGCTCATCATATTTCAAAAGCTTTACATGTGACGCTTCCGCCCGCTTCTCTATACCAAATCGAATAGCCATGTAATATATGTCATCTAATTCTTCCCGCTCGTTGACCCAGTGTAAAAAAGCAATCTGCCTTTCAACTGATTTCCTCCCTCTTACTTTGTGATAAGAAAGCTCCTCAGCTGCTTCAAATATCTTTTTCTTCGTTTCAACTGCCACAGATAATGATTGGTCATAGTTTAGGACCCTTGATACTGTGGATGCTGAGACGCCAGCTCTATCTGCAATATCTTTAATTGTTGCCATCTGCTTTCTTCCTTTCTTTTAGTACCTGACATTATCCTAAATTCGGCTGGTCTGTAAATACAATATGGTCAGTTGTTGTTCCCTCCAACTCAAGCACACATAGTGTGTTTACTCCTTTAACAAGTAAAGGACCAGGCAAGTAAAGCGTTTTCTGAGGGCCGACCTCCCAATATCTCCCTAAATTAAAGCCGTTAACAAAAACGTTTCCTTTTTTCCAGCCATCTAGATTAATAAACGTATCTTTCGGGTGATCCAAAGTAACTTCTCCTGTGTAAAATTTCGGAAAACGCGTCTCGGTTTTCGCCGAAAAGTCTAACGAAAAGTCCTCTAACTCAATGGCGTACATCTCCCAGTCAAATAGGTACTGGTTATTAATCCAAATGTTATCAATCAAACCTTTTCGATCCTTTAAATGCTTACCATAATTCACACGGCCCATATTCTCTACAAATATCTCGAATATATTGACTTCATTAGGAAAATCAAGCGTTATTTCCTTTATTTTATCATTCCTATAAAACGTTTTCTTAAATTCTCCATTAATATAAAGATAAGCACGATCTCTAATGGGCTCTAAATCTATAGTGTAAGTCCCCTTACCTGGCACTTGTGTTCGATAAAGCATATAACCATAAGCTTGGTCAGTCTGTTCCATTGAGAGCGGTGCTTTACTAAGCAATCGACGTGACACCGATGGCAATGTATCAAAAATACTAACGGATCGTGTCAAATTAATTGTCTGTGGTTCTAACCTGTCTGTTTTAAACGTTGGCAATGGTTCAAGTTGTGAATGGTAGTTCTGAAGAACCTCATGCACGCTTCTGTATTTATCTGTTATATCACCGGACTCTGTCAATAAGGCATCGTAATCATAGCTCGTAATCGTAGGTTCATATGTTTGATAATGATTTGCGCCATTATAAAAATGGAAATTCGTTCCACCATGGAACATGTAAAAATTGACCGAGCCACCTGCTTCAAGCATGTCATTGAATACCTCACCAGTATTATCAGCTTCTCGTGTATGATGAGGATTGCCCCAGCTGTCAAACCAACCTATCCAAAACTCTGCACATAGCTTAGGACTACCTGGTTTATAGTCCTCGAGCTGCTGGTATGCCTCTTTTACTTTAGACCCAAAATTCAATGTGGTTAACACATTATCGAGCGAGCCAGCTTTTATCATATCAGGACCATCGGATGTAAATAATAACTCTTGAATTCCGTGTGCTTCATACATTCTTTTAATAGCGTTCAAATACGCTTTGTCATTCCCATAGGCACCATACTCATTTTCTATTTGAAAGGCTATGACAGGACCACCTTTAGAATATTGATAAGTTGCTAGCTTAGGCAAAAGAACATCGTAATACTCTTTTACATGCTGCAAATAGGCGGGGTCAGCACACCTTAACATCATATCCCTATCTTTTAGCAACCAAGCCGGCAGTCCTCCCATTTCCCATTCAGCACAAATGTAAGGAGAAGGACGTAAAATGACATACAATCCTAATGCATCAGCTTCCTTAATAAATGCTTCTATATCTCTCATACCTTCAAAGCGAAAATCACGTTTGTTAGGCTCGTGAAAGTTCCAAGGAATATACGTTTCGACAGTATTTAATCCGCAAGCTTTTAGCTTTTCAAGACGATCCTGCCAGTGACCGGGCACCACTCTAAAATAGTGAATACTACCAGATAGAATTCTAAATGGTTCGCCATCCAGTAAAAAGCGATCTTTATCTGTTGTGAGCATCGTGTCATCCTTTCTATTTAACAGCACTTCCTAGCATCCCTGATATAAAATGTCTTTGTAAAACAAGAAAGAAAATCATAATTGGAACAGTGGCGATCGATATCCCCATCATCATTTGTCCATAATCGGTATACGATACACCGCTTAAGGTCGATAGCGCCACAGGGAATGTATACATGTCTTGGGTTCTAATAGCCACAAGCGGCCACATAAAATTATTCCATTGATACATAAATAAAAAGATAGATGTAGCAGCTAATGCTGGCTTCATTGATGGAAGAACGATCTTCAAAAAGATTTTAAATTCACCCGCGCCATCTAACCTAGCTGATTCCAAGAGTTCACTCGGAAAAGCAAGGAAATTTTGTCTCATAAGAAAGATGGCAAACGGATAGCATAATTGGGGCGCAATAAGCGCGAAATACGTATTTAATAACCCATAAGCCGACATCATTTGAAAGAGAGGAATTAATGTGGCTTGATAAGGGATCATCATCGACAAAATTAAAATTGTAAAAATAACATTTCTTCCCTTAAAGTCAAATTTAGCAAAAGCATATGCTGCTGTAGAGCTGACGATAAGGGCTAAAACAACATAAGTACCAGAAACAAAAAGCGAATTAAACAGTACTCTCCCGATTCCAACGGTATTATCTAAATTAATTAAATTCTCCATAAACTGCCCACCAAACGACAGTGTTGGCGGACTGGTGAACATTTTATCAGAGCTATTTGTAGAACCGACCAACATCCAATAAAATGGGAAGATTGAGATAACGAGAAATATCCCCAATAATACGTACATACCAACCTTACCGAACATCACTTGTGCTTTCGTCTTTTGTTTCATGACTTATCACCCGTAAATTTGAATTGGACAAACGATAACACGGCTACTAACACAACGACCACATAGGCCACTGCACTGCCATAACTGAAGTCAAAATACTCAAAACCATTTTCATAAATATAAAGCCCAAGTGTCATCGTCGCATTACCTGGTCCACCACTCGTCAAGTTGAATGGCTCATCGAATAATTGCAGTGTCCCAATGGTCGATAAAATACCGGCAAATAGAATGATTGGTTTTAAATTTGGTATTGTAATAGAGAAGAACTGTCTTATTTTCCCTGCTCCATCAATAGACGCAGCTTCATACATTTCTTCTGGAATATTCTGAAGTGCTGCCAGAAAAATAATCATATTATACCCTGTCCAGCGCCATGTCATCGCCATAATGATAGAGACTTTTGCCCAGGTGGCATCTGATAACCACGGTATGGGGCCGATTCCTATATAACTTAAAAGCTCGTTAAACAGGCCGTTATCTTGTAGCATCACAGAAAACAAGAGAGAATAAGCAACGAGAGATGTAACCGCAGGTAGGAAAAACGAAACCCGAAAAAAACCTTTCAACTTCAACAACTGACTATTTAACACACTCGCTAATATCATCGCCAAAATTAACATAATCGGAACTTGGAAAATAAAAATGATAAAAGTATTGCTTAAAGACGTCCAAAAAATGGAGTCCCCCATGAGCCGACTGTAATTGGCGAGACCTACAAACGAGTAGCTCCCTCCCTCATAACGTTGAAAACTTAAATAAAGGGAGGCTAATATAGGGTAAGCTGTAAATAGTAAAAATAATATAACAGCTGGCGCTATAAAAAAGTATGGTGCTCTATTCGTCTGATTCATTTTTTCACCCAGCCTTTATTAATGATCTCTAATTTAGTAAAACGAACCTGCAATCAATGGGGATTTCCGCTCACCACTAATTGATCGTTGAGTAAATCAAGATATTAGTGTCCGATATCTCCTGTATAAACGGAGTTAACTCTCCTCTCCATGTTAAGTTGGGAGTTTTACGGACAATTATCTGTAATAAATAGTGAATAAAGGGCTGGAAAATCCACCCTTTATCCCATAGACTTACTAGTTTATACGATTGTCCAGTTGATTGGCTGCTCGTTCTAACGCTTCTTCAACTGAGCGCCCACCAACAGCTTCTGCTTGGGCCGTTTCTGCTTCATCTCTCGCCACAGCATAATTTCCAGTATAGTTAGCGTATGGAATATCTTCCATCATCCCTGCAAACATTTCCCAAATCGGTTGATCATTAAAATAAGCAACTGGTTCTGAAAAGACCCCTTCCCCATATATAGTGTTTAAAGATGGGAATAAACCGCCTTCCATTGCGGCAAGTTGCACCTCTTCAGATGTGGCGAAAAAGGCCATAAAATCATAAGCAAGATCTGGATTTTCAGAGTTTGCTGATATCATATAGTTACTTCCTCCAAGGTTAGCTGCCCGGTTCCCACCTTCTTCAAAAGCTGGAAGTGGCATAACATCCCAATCCCCTTCCAAGTTAGGCGCCTGTTCAGTCAGTGAACCAGTTAACCATGCACCGGAAGGCGCCGTTGCCACGTTACCATTAGCAAGCCCACCAAGCCACGCATCCCACCCTACAAGATTTTCATTTAAGCCTTCCTCATGAAGCCGTTTGACGACTTCCATAGCTTGTATAGATTCTTGAGAGTTCAAATTGATTTCGCCTTCTTCATTGAAATAAAATGTCCCTTGCTGATTTAACATGATTCGGTAAACGCCATCATCATTGTTAATATCAATTCCCGTTAAAGCAACATCCAGTTCTTCTCTTAACGTATGGCCTGCTTCTATGAAATCATCCCACGTTTCTATTTGATCCGCGTCAATTCCTGCTTCTTCAAATAAATCTACTCTGTAAAAAACACCTGCTGGTCCTGCATCAAACGGCACGCCGTATATGCTGTCATTTAATGTTAATAACTCTGTTTTAAATTCTGGAAATTTCTCGCCATGCTCATCGTCAAAACCGTATTCTGACAAATCCAGAAAAGCTTCTGGGAATGAATTTAAGTAACCTTGAACACGATCATCTTCTATAAGCATGATGTCAGGCAGTCCTTGTCCCCCTGCCTGAAGCCCTGTTGTAATCTGTTGATAAACATCTGGTGTTCCTTGCTCTACAATATCTAATTCAAAACCTGGATTCTCTTCAGCAAAACGTTCAGCCGCCTCTTCCAATACAGGGATGTTAATATTCCAAGCCCATGCTGTCAGAGTCTGAGTCTCCCCTCCACCATTATTATCCGTGGCATCGTCAGTCGTTTCTTCATTTCCACAAGCAGCAAGCATCATAACCATAGCAGAACACAACAAAACTGTTTTTTTCATGCTTAAAATCCCCCTAAGAAATTTTATGAAAACCCTTTCATACAAATGATAAATCCTAAAACTCTATTAGTCAATACATTTAGTAAATTATTTAGTAAATATTTTTACCACGATAGCCTTTATAAATCCACATAAGATGTCAAAATTCATAATTGAATGCGCCCTCCACTTCAGACGGACGCTTTCCCGAGGGCTCCCCTTCAGCTAACTTTTGCTCGGTAAACCCTGGTGGATCTTCAGACTGCGCTTAATCCTCAGAGAGTAACCGCCTTACATTTCATTTATTTTTTTACATTGGCATATTAAATAAAACAAACCTTCAGTCAGTAGGAGATGAGTGAGTCAGGACATTAGCGTTCGTTATCTGCGATAAAATTTACGCATATCATTCGTGTTGTTGCTTTTAACACCCTTATGAAAAGGGGGTAAATACTTAGCCATAGCTAGCTTATCTTTTGTTTTAAAAAAGAAAGATTTTTGAACAATTTCACCATACAAAAAGGCTTGTAATAAGCAGGCTCTGCATACCAAAAAACGAGACAGGGCTACCACCTTGTCTCGTTCATTTTTATGAAGCTTTATCTCAGCTACTCATGATTAAACATGATACTTAATAACGTCACCATTTTTATCAAGATACTCGATGATCGACTGATTTTTATTTAAGTCAATGGACAATGTACATCGTTGTTCATCTTTTTTCCATGCCATTATAACTTCATGATTCGCTGACTTTTGTACACTGAAGTCTCCATTAAATGCTTCGTAGTCATTTCTAAAGTCGATTAATTTTAATAATCGCTGTACGACGTCTTTTTCTAGTGACGCCTCGATTTCTTCAACACTAAAATTTTGTCGGTTTATTTCCCTTCCGTCACCGGTTTCTTCTATTTTTTTGTGATTATTTTCTCCTGCCAAAAGCCCTACATAGTAGACTTGTGGTATTCCTGGTGTAAAAAGTTGAATAGCTCTGGCTGCTAAGTAAGCATCATCGTCACAGTTAAGTACAGAATAATAAGAGCACCTAATTTGATGAACATCAAACCCATCCACATCTTTATGTTCATCAGACATAATTAAACTTAAGTTAGAACCTCTCTCCAAACATACATCCACTAATTCTTTTGCTTCCTTCGTATCAATTAAATCATCCATATCTGGTTTAACTGGAATACCGTCATGACAGTCTAACATCGTAAACTGCTTTTCCGGTCTCGTTTTCAGGTAATCATAAAGAGCAGTACTGTTTTTGTTAATCAATGTCTCGAGAATCCGATAAGGTAAAATGAAATCATATATCCAGCAGCCGTGTTCTGCCAGTTTATATTGGATCGTATAATGGGCATGGACTTCAGGTAATAATGCGATATCTAAAGAATCTGCCAGGTCTTTAATCCAATCTAAAAACTGATAAATGTCTGGTTCAACAAAGAAGCAGCTTGTACCAAGTTTTTTGATCACATATCCAACAGCATCCAACCTCACAATCTTCACATTGTTTTGTTTAAAGTTATAAAAGAAATCGTAGAAAAGCTGTTTGACTTTCTCAGACTTTACGTCAAGATCGATTTGTTCAGAGGGGTCGGTTTTCCCAAACGTCGTCCAGACCTTTTCTTCCTCTCCGGTTTCTTCAATCGTGAACGCGGAGTAAGGTAATGGGCGACGTAAAAACATTTTGTCAATATCTTCTTGAACGGGTTCCCCATCTCCCCATATTTTATCTAGTGTAATAAAGTAGTCTGCATATGCTGATTTTCGACCCTTTATTAAAAAATCTTGAAAGTATTTCGACTTTCTAGAAATGTGATTAACCATTAAATCTAACAAGACATCATGCTCTTCACCAATGGTTTTAATATCATCCCAAGTTCCAAATTCAGGCTCGATTTCTAAATAGGTTAAGGGGGCAAATCCTCTATCTCCCGATGATGGAAACGGAGGGAGAATATGCACACCACCTTGAAACGTTTTAGGAAAATAAGTGGAAAGCACATGGTTAAGAGCTTGCAAATTTCCTCCTAAAGAATCTGGATAAGTGATTAGCTGTACTTTATTTTTTAATGCCATTGTCGTGTCCTCCTAAATTCCATAAACCTGTTTTATGACAGGGAGCTTCGGCAGTTCAACAACAGCACCCTCATGCTTCAACTTATAAGCACTGACTGCTGAACCTAAATTTAACGCTTCTCTAATCGTATATCCTTTTACGATGGCCGTGTAAAACCCTGACCAAAAGGCATCTCCTGCACCTGTCGTATCTATCACATCTGTAGCAAGCGATTTCAGCGTTATCGTCTCTTTTCCATTAGATACGATAGCGCCATCCTTACCAAGAGTCATAATGACAAGCTTTGCCCCTAGTCTTAGAAAATGAGCGATGTGATTGTCATACGTATCTTTTCCAAATAACCTTTCAGCATCATCTTCAGAAGGTTTGATAATATCAACTTTCTCAATGAGTGACTTAATATAAGCAACCCCATCTTCACCTTTATTCCATATCATTGGATGATAATTAGGGTCAAAACAAATTAATTTTCGCTCTTTTCTTGCTAAATCAATTAGTTTTTCAATCGTCTTTCTCACAGGCACCCTTGAGATAGGCCAACAAGAAAAGTGCATGATGTTAGACGCCATTAATGCCTGTTCTAACTCCGGAGTATACGATAAATACATGTCTGCATCTCGATAGAAGATAGGGGATGGACTCCTTTTACTTTTGGTTACTAATACCATACTCGTAGCACAATCCACTTCCTGAATATAGCTAGCATCCATCCCTGCTTCTTTTAAATGGTTAATTAAATACCGACCTAACCCATCCTGTCCAACAGCCGAGGCGACGATTGAATGGCCTCCTAACTTCGTGATATTCATAGCAATATTTGAAGGAGCTCCTCCAAAAAATTTATTAAACGTCTTCCCAGTGAAATCCCCATCATAGTCAACCGATATCATATCAACAAGAAGCTCCCCAACAGCTAAAACATCATTTTCTTTATCAGGAAGCTCTATTCTTTTGTCAAAATCAAACATGTCTACTCCTCCATTGAGTTAAACTTAAAGAAACTCCATGTCTCACATACTGTTAGTATTTATATGTTTAAGTCGCTGATAGCTTCCACATTACACTCTGGAAATCCCCTTCTAATAATGGAATGTTTAACCCAATATTCATTAACTCATCACCATTATAATCATGATTAATCTCTTCAATGTAATAGCTTTTACTTTCATCTAGTCCAGCAAGTTTGACCTTCTTAAACGGCGGAGCTGGTTCTGCTAATATAGTCACATAAACAAATACAGCTTCTTCTTTGTTAGGTGAAACAAATATCCATGCGGCATCATTCCCATTAAAGGGGCTTTTGAGACGATAAAAGTCACCAAATTGAATTAACGCACGATTTTTTTTATAAAAAGCCGTTTGCTGAGAAACCTGCTTTCGCTCACTTTCTTTTAATTCTGTCACATCTAGTTCGTATCCAAAATTTCCAGACATAGCGACATGACCTCTCGTCTTTAACGTTGTGGTACGATGTACTTGATGATTAGGTACTGCTGACACATGCGCTCCCATTGTACTGATAGGATAAACTAAGCTTGTGCCATATTGTATCTTCAAGCGCGAGATAGCATCTGTATTATCACTCGTCCACACTTGTGGCATGTAATAGAGCATTCCCGGATCAAAACGCCCTCCACCACCTGAGCAACTTTCAAAGAGAATATGCGGAAACGCTGTTGTTAATTCTTCCATGATCTTATACAAACCAAGCATATAACGATGAGCTGTCTCTCTTTGTCTGTTAGCAGGCAAAGCGGCTGAGCCGATTTCTGTCATGTGCCGATTCATATCCCACTTCACATAACTGATTGGGGCATTTGAAAGAATGTCTGTTAGTTGGTCAATAATATTTTGACACACCTCTTCACGAGAAAGGTCTAAAATGAGCTGACTACGTCCAGTAGAGCGGCCTCGACCTGGGACATGGATGCACCAATCAGGATGTTTCCTATATAAGTCACTCTCTTCTGAAATCATTTCTGGTTCAAACCAAAGACCAAACTGCATATCCATCGCTTCAACTTTTTCAGCTAAATGTTTCATACCATTAGGGAGCTTATCTTTATCTACAACCCAGTCACCTAACGAGGTAAAATCATCATCCCGCTTTCCAAACCAACCGTCATCAAGGACAAACAACTCAATCCCCAATTCCTTGCTCTGTTCTGCAATTTCCATTATTTTATTTTCATTAAAATCAAAATAAGTGGCTTCCCAGTTGTTAATTAATACTGGACGCTCTTTATCACGAAACTCCCCTCTACAAAGTCTTGTTCTGTAAAGTTTATGAAACGTATTTGACATGTCATTGAACCCTTTATCTGCATATACCATCACCACTTCTGGTGCTTGAAATGAGTCTCCCGGCATTAAAAGCCAAGAAAAGTCAAAAGGGTTTATCCCCATATTGACACGTGTCTGTTGAAATTGATCAACTTCAACTAAACCTAAGAAATTTCCGCTATAAACAAAGTTAAAGGCGAAAACCTCACCATGACATTCATCTGTTTCTTTTCTTACTAAAGCCATGAAAGGGTTTTGTTGATGGCTGCTAGCTCCTCTACGGCTTTCTATTGATTGAACACCTTCTCTAACTGGCACTCTTGAAATGTAGCGTTCTCTAATATGGGCACCCGGCAATGTCACAAAATCAAAATCAGCTTCATGAAAATCTACATTCATGCTGGCCGCTTTTACTATCTTCATATTTTCATTGCCTTTATTTTGTAAACGAACAGATCTTGTTATCGCATTAAAGTTAGTAAACACTGTATAAGTGACCGTTGCATGCAAATCAATGACTGTATCAGTTAGTAAAATTTCAAGCGTCCAAGCCTCGTCTTCCGCCTCAACATAAGTGGAAGGTAATCCTTCTAATGTTGGCTTACCTTTTAATATTTTATGGGATTGGTAACGGAAATCCGTAATCGTAGAACCATTTTCCAATTCCACCTGAAAAGCTGGATTGCGAAAGTCCGTCGTGCCATAACTAGGGTATTCTTGTGGTAACGTGTCTAGCGAGAAAGTACGATCTGTTCCTGCTCCAACAGGGTTTGGCGAAAATCCTCTATCAAAATAGCGAAGTGCATTCGAACCGTTATACTTTTCCACTTTCTTACCCCAGTACAAATGTGCTAGATAGCCACCTTCTCGCACATTTAAAATATAGCTAGTATCTTTAGCCTGTAAGTGAAACGTGTTGTCTTTTTCGTTATAAGTAATTCCCATGACATATCCTCCCAAATCCCTAATTAAACGTATCGAAGTTGTCCTATCATTATCCCTTTACAGCTCCTGAAGATAACCCTGAAACGAAGTGCTTCTGTAGAAATAAGAACACTATAATCATTGGTAAAGAAGCCATTAAAGCTGCCGCTGCAACTAAATTAAGGTTATTTTGATTTTCTCCAAAGAAGTTTGATAACGTGACAGTCAGTGTATGCACGCTACTATCTTGAAGGAAAAATATAGCGAATTGATAATCGTTCCATATATAGACAGATGAAATAATGAGTATCGTCGCTGTAATCGGCTTTAATAGCGGAAAGACAATTCGGAAAAATAGTGTTACCGTTCCCGCCCCATCTATTCTCGCTGCTTCTTCTAACTCTTTAGGTATCGTAGATTTTATAAACCCAGCATAGAGAAAAATGGTTAATGGTAAAAAGCTAGCAAAGTTATTTAATATAGCGATGGCATGAGTATTAATCAATCCCATTTGAACAACCAAGTTATAGAGAGGTACTAATGCTGCTAACGGTGGAATTACCATGATGGCAACGAAGAGACCAAATATAAATTGGTTCACTTTAGACTTTACTCTTGCTAATGGATAAGCAGCCATCGAACCAAAGAAGATCAATAATAAAGCTGCTCCGACAGTTATAATGATTGAATTCATAAAAGCATTCGTTAAGTTTGCCCGCTCCCACGCATCAAAAAAATTCGTAAATGACACATAATCTGGAAATAACCATCGTGAGCTAAAATCTGTTCGGTCTTTAAATGCTGTCGTCATTAATATATAAAATGGTACGAAATGGATAAGTGATATGATTAAAGCTAGAATGGATAACAACCATTTAGTGGTAGTTTTCACTATGCCTCAACCTCTTTTCTCTTAAAGTATATAAGCGCAATCAAACTAATGGCTAAAATCATAAATGTCATTAAAACCCCTTGTGTCGCCGCATATCCTGCATCTTCTCTTCTAAAGTACAGCGTATACATAAAGGTGGACATAGACTGGGATGCATTACCTGGCCCTCCCCCAGTAAGAGAAACGATAACATCGAAGAGCTTTAATCCGCCGATTAAGTTTAAAACGACGTTAATTGTAATTGAAGGCATCAATAAAGGAAGCGTAATTTTCTTGAATTGCTGAAATGCTGATGCCCCATCAATATCTGCTGCTTCATAATAATCCTTAGAGATCCCCTGTAACCCTGCTAAATAAATAATCATGGAAATCCCTACAAATTGATACGTATTCACTAATACGATGATCCACGGATTTACACTTGGATTACCTAACGCATTAACAGGATCAAAACCAAGCCACATGATGACATCATTTAATGCTCCACCTTGATAAGCAAAAAAGAATACCCAAATGTAACCCATAATTAATGGGCTAATAATAACAGGTAAATATATAATCGTTCGTGTTAACGCTTTAAACTTAATACTTCGGTTCAAAAGTAACGCATATAAAAGCCCTATTGTTAATTGTAAGAAGGTACTTCCTACACCATATAAAAGTGTATTTCTTACGACTAACCACGTCAGCGGGTCCGAAAATAATCTCTTGTATTGATCTAAACCAATCCAATTTGAGTCCTGAGAGAATCCGTCCCAATCTGTAAATGATATTTGTATGCCATTAAGGAATGGATATATGATAAAAAGGGAAACAGCAGTAAGTGCTGGTATATACATCCACCAGAGAGAGGATTCATCCTTGGAAATTTTTCTTCTTTTCTTAGACATTGTAGAATTTTGTTTGTTTATGAGCTCACTCATAATTCCAACTCCTTAATAAGGCTATCTTTAGCATATAGCCTCATTCATCTTCGCTCGATTCTATTCTCCTTTTTTTGCTCACCACGTATTAAATACAGAATTAAAGTAGGGAAGGGGGATAAGATTATTCTCCCCCCCTCATTAAGAGCTAATTAGTTTCCTCTTCATCGTCCTCATTATTTTCTCTTCTTAGACGATGATATTCAGCCTCCATTATTTCGGACACTTCTTCTGGTGTAATTGATTCAGCTATAAGGTCTGACCCAGTTGTTGCGTAAACATCCCACATGCCGCCAGGAAGATAAACTCTATCAAAGTAAGGCTGGATATCAATGTGAGACCATTTTTCGTAGTATTCAGCGTAGTAATTATCTGCATCTACTCCATTGATACCTGCTGGAAGTGTCGTCCCTTCTGCCACTTTTCTTGCATTATCAGGGCGAGCCATAAATTCAATAAATAGTTTGGCTTCTTCAAGATTTTCTGAGTTATTAGAGGCCGCCATCGTATGACGCTCTCCCCCGATCCAGCTAGGCTCGTCTCCTTCATAAAACGCAGGCATCGGCATCGTTCCTACCTGGATGTCTGGATTTAGTTCATAGACATCTCTTCCAAAGGCTCCGTCTGCAAATGTAAAACCAATTAAGTTTTGCGCCATCAATTGTGCTCTTTGAGAAGGACTTGCCGTTAATGCGTCCACATTCATTAAATCTTTTTCTTTAATCTCCATCATTGTTTCAGGAAGTAATGTGTAATTTGACCAATCAAATGTGCCGTCTAGCAATTCTTCTTCATAATTATTATCCTCATCTGTGACTAATAAAGGCGTTGAGAATTGATCCAAAATTTGTCCGATCGCATACGGATCATTTCCAGGAATCCACAATGGTGAAACGTCATTATCTGTTTCATCACGAATCGTCTCCATCGCCTCTATCCACTCGTCAACTGTTTCAGGTAATTCAATACCTAATTCCTCCAACATTGTTGCGTTATACATAATACCGTCGTTTGCTTGATTTAACGGAAAGGCGTATACTTTCCCATCCTCATCTTTTAATAGAGGTTCCATTGACTCGTCAAAGTTTTCCACCCATTCCATATCACTTAAATCAGCCACATAATCACCATAGCGATTTTTAGCCCAGCCGTGTGTATCAAATAAATCAGGTAAGTCATTAGAAGCCATTCGAACGCGAATAGAATCTTCATACGCGTCTGCTGGGAAATTAGCATCAATAGAAATATGAGGGTATTCGTCTTCAAATTCGTCAATAACTTCTTCAACAGCATTCACTGCCGTCTCTTCTGTAAGTGTTAAGTAAAGGGATAACGTGACATTCTCAGAGTCTCCATTAGCATTATCTCCATTACCACAAGCAGTCAACAAAACCATCGTTAAAGGAACAGCCAGCACTTTGGAAAACGTTTTCATTTTTAATCCCCCTAGATATTTAGTTTAATAATGAGACTATCCGCGTAATGTTATAGCTAACAATTACGGTAAATCAAGTAAATAAAAGATCTTATTTAACTAAAAAAATCTTTTATTTAAGTAAAATTATAGTTCTGTTTTAATAAAAAAGCAAGGGGTGTTTTTATTTTTTTTACTGTTATACTAATCCGTTACTTGCCATTCTATCGTTGTTGAATTAACATAAACACGAATAGGGGACAATTAACCGTTCGTGTTAAAGGAACCACACTATCCTTTCTCACATCGATCTCGCATTTTAGAAAGCTGAAAGATCGAGAAATTAGGTGGCGCCTCAACATCAGCTGATTACAAGAGCCCATCACCTGAGACACGAAGTTTGTTGGCTTATCCCTTAACACATTTAGTATAGATAAGATTAGTTTCGCTACTTCATTAAGAGATTTCCCTCACACATAGCATTTCATTAATTTCTTTCTCTAAAATTAACATGAATAAAAAAAGCACATACACGCTTCTTTCCTCTCTTATGGTGCTTAGTTCACGTTTCACCTCAAAAGAGTTAAGAATGTTGTGTTTTATGCGCATTTTTTAGAAACTCAAAATATACAGTTAAGCTTTACACGGTATTTCCAACATGGGGGTGTTGAGTAGTTAACGTTTCTTCTCACTTTTTTCCGCAGAGCTTTCCCTTATAATTAGATTTGATGGAACAACTACTTTCATTGGTACCTCGCGCCCAGCTAATCGATCTAGCAGGAGTTTTACAGCCATTTTACCCATCTCCTCCGTGTATATTTTGATAGTTGTTAAAGATGGTTTAACAAAACCCGCCATATCAATATCGTTAAAACTAACTAGACTAATATCTTCTGGTACTTGAATATTTACTTCATGTAATGCTCTAATAGCTCCTATTGCCATGGCATCGCTTGCGATAAAAAAAGCGGTAGGTAGTTTTTCATGCTTCAACGCCTTTTTCATCGCTTCATACCCGTTGCTCATAAAATAATCGCGAACTTCATAAATATAGTCCGGATTAAACAAATTCTTTTCTTTTAAAATCTTTTGATAGTATATCTTTCTCGGGTCTTCCTTCTGTTTTTTGTCAGTAGTATGATTAATCCCGTTTCCGCCGATAAAGCCAATTTCAGTATGACCTAGTGCTAATAAATGAGCCAACGCTTTTTGTGTGGCTTGTTCATAATCTAATACAACCGAGTCAAAGGTTTCAGAATCTGGCGAGTCATTTACAAATACCATATTTTTATTAATTTTTTCTCTCATTTTTACTTCTGTAGCTTCATCTGTTTCTCCAACCACTATCAACCCATCAATATTGCCAATTTGCATATTGCTAGCATTGCCTAAATGTACTATCTTGTTAACTGAAATACCCCTTTTATTACATTCATTCTCTATTCCTCTGCGGATCGATAAAAAGTATGTGTCTTCCCATTCATACTCTTCCGAACACCACATCACAATCCCAATCTCCACTTCATTAACTGGCGGTTTTTTATTCTTCGTTTGTGGCCTCTGTCTGACAGGGGTATAATTTAATTCACTAGCTATACTCATAATCCGTTCCCGTGTTTCTTGGGCTACGGAAAGGTTCTTATCATTATTAAGGACTCTTGATACTGTAGCTATCGAAACATCTGCATGTTTCGCAATATCTTTTATCGTAACCACATCGTGACCTCCCATCGTACAACAAGGTAAAATTTTAGTAAATTTATTAATAGTGTATCATTGTAATAAATTGTTTACAAGTTTTTAGACATACTATGTGTGTTTGGATTGTTTCATATCTCCACAATCGGTGTACTAATGAATTACAATCCGTTCAAACGGTACAGGGTGCTTATTTTTACGAAACTCCCCAGGAGGAATACCGACTACTTTTTTAAATACTTTGTTGAAATAATTATCATTAGAAAACCCTATTTTTTCTGAAATTATTCTAATTGTAAATTCCGTATTCACCAAGAGTTCTATCGCTTTTTCAATACGCACGTTGGTGACGTATTGGGCCGGAGTAGTGTTTAATGTCTTTTGGAATATTTTGATTAAGTAGTACTTTGATACATAGGCAGCATCGGCAATATCCTCGATCGTTATGTCCTCGTGATAATGTTGGTGAATAAAATTTAACGCATCATTCATGCTCTCTGGAAAAGGTGATGTTGCTTTAACCGGCTGTAGCAATCGATAGCATTCCATTAAAAATGCGTAAGCTTCGGCTGAAGACATGTAAGCATCTTCGAAAACCTTTTCCGTTGCACCAATATATATATCGAACACTTTTTGAATGACACGCGATTCTAAAGGAATATCTAGAATAGGACCATATCTTTGCGAAAGACGATCCCAGCATGCTTTTGCCGCCACACCATTTAAAGTTATAAAAATAAATTCCCATTTATGACTGTGGTCTGGAAGATAGTAACAATGTTTTCCTGGTATCTCAACCATGAAAGCCTTCCGTGGAGTAAGCTTGAAGGTTGATCCATGAATGTCGATAGCCCCTTCTCCAGATAGAGTATATTGAAAAACAAATGAATTTCCTCTTTTTCTCTCAAGACCATGCCACCTATACTCCGTCGATACTCTTTTTTCCAACCCTATGACATCAAGGTCAACGACTGTTTCAAAGCGGCCACTTTGTCTAAAGGCAATGGTCTCTTTTTTTGTCTCGCTCCAATTATCCAGTGACAACATGTTACCCTCCCTTAACAACTTTTTACCATTGTAAGCGTTAATATTCCATACTAACCTTAATGTATCACATCATTTAATTTTTTTCTCCATACGATTTAAGAAACAATAATATACCAAAAGGAGTGTTTTACAATGCCAAAAATAACATTTATCGGGGCAGGGAGTACTATTTTTGCCAAAAATGTCCTTGGAGACTGCATGTTTGTTGAGGCACTAAACGGGTCAGAATTTGCTTTACATGATATCGATGAAAAACGTTTAAAAGAATCTGAACAAATGCTAAAACATTTAGCGAACAAATATAACAAAACGATTCGAATTGTTTCATATTTAAACAGAAAAGACGCTTTATCAGGTGCCAACTATGTCATTAATGCGATCCAAGTTGGTGGTTATAAACCGAGTACTGTCATTGATTTTGAGATTCCTAAGAAATATGGCCTACGCCAAACTATTGGGGATACTGTGGGTATCGGCGGTATATTTAGAACATTACGAACGATTCCAGTCATGCTTGCTATTGCAAACGACATGGAAGAGGTCTGTCCTGACGCTTGGCTTTTAAACTATACAAACCCAATGGCCACTTTGACTGGTTTTATGCTCAAATATACATCTATCAAAACCATCGGCCTCTGCCACAGTGTTCAGGTCTGTACCAAGGAGTTATTCGAAAGGTTAGATATGGATCATGAAGGGGTTGAGGAAAAAATTGCTGGTATCAATCATATGGCGTGGCTACTAGAAGTGAAAAAAGACGGTATGGACTTGTACCCGGAAATTAAAAAGCGTGCTCAGGAAAAACAGTTGGAAAAGCACGATGATATGGTTCGATTCGAACTAATGGATAAATTCGGTTACTATATTACCGAATCATCTGAGCATAATGCTGAATATCATCCTTATTTCATAAAAAGTCAGTATCCAGAACTCATTGAGCAATTTAACATCCCATTAGATGAATATCCAAGACGTTGTGTCAATCAAATAAATGGTTGGGAAAAAATGCGGGAAAACATTGTCCATAATTCCGAATTAAGTCATGATCGCAGTCACGAGTACGGCTCTCGAATTATCGAAGCAATGGAGACAAATATACCGTTCAAATTCGGCGGTAATGTATTAAATACGGGTGGAATAATTTCTAATTTACCTACAAACGCGTGTATTGAGGTACCGTGTGTAGCCGACCGTAATGGTATTATGCCTTGCTATATTGGCGAATTACCAGAGCAATTAGCTGCTCTCAACCGAACAAATATAAATACACAACTATTGACGATTAAAGCAGCTACTACTCTCGACAAACGTCATATCTATCAAGCTGCTATGCTTGATCCACATACGAGTGCAGAACTCTCTCTCGCCGATATTACAGCTATGTGTGATGATTTAATCGAAGCTCATGGTACACACCTACCTGTTTATCATTAACTTCCCTTTCATCATCTTCTGTATACATGCAAGTCAATAAACAGTTACAGGAGCTATCAAAAGAAAATAAACAAACACCTGGAGGTTACACATTGACCGTTTAGTCTCCAGGTGCTGTTTACTATTTTTACTTAATAAGTGAATTTGCTTGCTTTAGTCTGCAAATCCTCAGCTAGATGAGCTAATGATTCACTAGAACCTGCAATTTCTTCCATTGCTGCTGTCTGCTCTTCTACAGCAGCAGACATTTGTTGTGTACTGGCTGCATTTTGCTGAGAAATAGCTGATAGATTCTCGATCACCGTAATAATTTCCTCTTTCTTCATATCCATACTGTTTCCTGATTCGTTTAGCTGCGCTAACGTTACTTTCATACTTTCTATGGCTGTGGCCACTCCCTCAAAAGTGCCACTTGTAGCTGTAACACTTTCTGTTTGACGCCGTGATACTTCTTTTGACTCGCTCATTTTATCAACTGCATGCATCGTTTTTTCCGCTAATTTATGGATAATAGATGTAATTTCTTCAGAAAACCTATTGGATTGTTCCGCAAGTTTTCGTATCTCATCCGCTACAACAGAAAACCCTTTACCTGCTTCTCCCGCTCGTGCTGCTTCGATTGAAGCATTCAAAGCTAATAAGTTTGTCTGTTCAGAAATATTTTGAATCATGCCACTAGCATTTTCAATTTGTTCAGTATTTTTATTTGTTTCCGTTATAATATCATGAATTTGATCTGCCACATCGTTATTCGTGGTTGTTTTATCTACCAGATCATTTACAAGTGCCAATCCTTCATCTTTTAGACTCGTTACCTCTTCGGCAATTTGATTGAGATTGTCGAGGTAATGCTGGTCTTGAATAATCAGTTTACCTAGTTCATTTACTTCCCCTGCACCTTTTTCTGTATCGGCCGCTTGGAGTGAGGCACCTCGTGAAATGTCATCGATCGTTTTTGCTACTTCTTCAGCCGCTTTAGCAGAATGTTCACTCGTAGCCGTAAGCTCTTCTGATGAAGAAGCCAATTGTTCAGAAGCCAACGTCACATCCTGTAATAACTCTGATAAATTTTCTTTCATAATATTAAATCCGGTTGAGATTTCCCCTAATTCATCACGGCGATTATCATCATGATGACTACGAAAGTCCCCTTCACCTGCTAATTTTAAGTTGTCTAAAATGACTGTAATTCTTCCTTTTATTTGTTTCGTGAAAAACATCAGTAAAGCTGTCATTAAGATTACTATCACAACAATGATAAGACCTACTTGAAGTAAAATATCTGACATGATCGTATTAATACTTTCTTGAGATGTGGCCGTAAACCACATGCCGATAATACTGCCATCCTCAGCCAAAATAGGTCGATAAGCTGTTTGCATGTCGACTCCAAGAATGTCTGCTTCACCACCATAGTTTTCACCATCTTCAAGTACACGTTCGGTCACTTCACCTTCCGCCGCCACGGAAACTGCACGTTCATCCGCAATAATGAGATTAGTCGAAATCGGTTGGCGGTCATGGAAAATAGTAATAAGTCCTCCGGTCATCTCTGCCAATTCGTCAGCTAAATCATAGTCCTCATTAATACGATGGTCACCTTTATATAGCTCTCCGTTTTGTTCACGCCACTCTCCCTCATACTTTTCATTAACATAATTGTAGGTTAAGTCCAAGTCTGATTGTGCTTTATCTGCTGCAAAGCTCTCAATACCACTTTTTACTGATAAAAAAGTCACCCCTAAGACAATGACTGATAGACTAATGATCGTGATGAACATTAGTAAGTGAAATTTAGTTAATATTTTCATATTTTTCATAATCTACTCTCCTCTATGACTTTAGAACCTCTCCTAAGGTACCATTTATCATATAAACAATTCAAGCTAATTAAACCCATTTTTGATTAAAAAATGTTAGGACTTTTGCCTTTATTTTTCTTTCATTAAGTTGGATTACGTGTTGTTTATCTTGCATTAAAAGGCCCTTTATATATTAGATATCCTCACTAAATGATTGGTTTATAATCCCCCTAACACAATCGAAAAGATAGACAATAAAAAATGGATTCGATCATCAGTATACGATGATCGAATCCATTGTTAAGTTATTTCTAGGGTGTCCAGCAGCCATGAGCTCTATTTCTATTAATCAACGTTTATAAACAATTTGCCATCTGCCACCGCTCTTACTTCGTTATCGAAGTCATCTCGCGCAATAACTTCAACTTCTGCTCCATTAGCTTTCACATTAGACGTAGCCGTGTAGTAGCCTACATAATAACCTGGTGATTGTTCTCTCATTGGCAGTTCTGTTGCATTTCCAGTCCTGTTAGTAGATGGCAGATTCGTTAAAGGCATTCGAATAACGAATGAGCTATCGAGCCCTTCCTCTGCATGAAAACTCACAAGCACCGTCTCACCTGCTTTGAGTTCTGTATCTTCTACTGGGGTAATGTCAGATAAGACATACTTACCAAAATTAGCGTGAACCGTCAATGTTTCTACTGACTCATTACCTGCCCCGTCAACTGCTTTAACTGTTATCTCATTTTCTCCTTCATCTAACATAATTCTATGGGAAAAGAACCCTTCCTCGTCTAACTCTGCCTTCGCCCCATTAACAGTCACGTGGTCAAGATACTCATCCGCGGCACTTCCTTCTACTCTAACTGTTTCACTGTTTAGCTTATCCCCCTCTTTTGGACTGAGGATTTCCAACTCTGGCGCATCTTGATCAAGAATAACAGTAATTGGATCAGACTCACCACTCGATCCTGATGGTGTTTCAGCTATTGCAGTTAATTTATTTTCACCGTCGTTAAGTGTGATATCAACTGAGAAAGAACCCTTGTCATCTGTTGTTGTCTTTCCTGCTTCCTCACCTTGGTTGTAAATAATCATATCAATGTCTCGTGAACCATTTCCTTCTACTGTTACTATTTCATCATTTGTCATATAGCCTTCTTCTGGTGAGGTAATCTCTGGTACTGTCACCTCATAATCAACTAATGCACGAATCATATAATTTCCTTCATCTGCTGGTGTTTGTGAGAATTCCCCTCCAACAAACTCCCAGTTTCGTTCTGAAAAAGGCCCATTTTCGTCTGTTGCCAAACCTGGCGCATGTGGATTATCATCTGTCTGAATATAAACCAAATAAAAATCACTGTCGACAATAATACCTTCCTGGCTTAAATCTACGTGTGTCCAAGATCCATCACGCAATGCTTCTGCATCAATTGGTCCAGCAATTTTCTCACCTGGGGCACCGCCGTTACCTTCAGCATCATAGACCGCTAATTGAAAGTCTGTACCGCCTGGTTGTGGCCATTCAGTATCCCAAAAATGGAGTAATCCACCTGTGAGAAGGGCTTTTTCTTGTCCATCTTCTAGAGACATTCTAACTGCCCATCCATTGCCTGCTTCATAGAAAACACGAGCATTTTCAGCTGTTCCATCATCATAGCTAATTTCACCAGGATACCCTATAAAAGGTGTTAGAGCAATATCTGCTATTGTCATGTCACCTTCCTCAATGGTTATCTCTGTTTCATAACTATAATAGGATGGCGCCACAACTTTTAACGTGTAGGTCCCTTCATATGCTTCAATAGAATAACGGCCCTCTTCATCCGATTCTACTGCTGAAATTCTAGGGTCTTCTTTAAGCATTAAAGTAGCCCCTTCAACTGGTTCTTCAGTAATCTCATTTAAGACGGCTCCCGAAACAGATCCAACTCCTAGTTCATCCAACATAAAATGAACAGCTGCTTTCTCATCAGCTTCAATGGATACTTCTTTTTCAGAAGGATGGAAACCGTATGCTTCGGCCCTTACTGTGAATTGGCCAGCTGGATGTGTTAATGAAAATGCGCCACTTGCTGGATTAGTTTGTGTTCGTCGACCTGTTTCGCTCACTTTTACGGTCGCTGCAAGCGGTAATCCAGCGGTCGTTTGTTCATCACCTGAACTGTCTCTATCTTTCTGTCGCTGATCTGTTTTCTGTTCAGGAGCAATCAATTCTCTTTCTTTTCCTTTGGGTGGAACATGCTCAGCAGGGTTTGTAGGTGTTCGTCCTAAGTGCAATCCATTTGTACGTCCAAGTCCATTTGCTTTGGAGCCAAACGAGGAATACAAACTTAACCCAGAATCAATAATACCTAATTCCATTTTTCCACCATCTGTATTTTGAACCTCATCGGTTAATGACACATCATCAATATACCAACCAGACTCGGTAATAAGGAAATCAGAATACGCATTAAATCCAACAATGATGCGTTCCCCAGAATAGTCACTTAAATCAATGTATGCTGATTCCCATTCATCCGATACGCCATTCACTGTCCGCACAATATCCCATGTTTCCATATCATCGGTAGAGACAACGACATAACCATAATCATAGTTTATCTCAAACTCAAACCATTCATGATACTCGAGGAAGAAGTCTCCCTTATCAGGCACTTGCACTGGTGGCAAAATCAACGTAGCGTCCATATCATCTGCATAATCACCTGCTAAGTTTGTACCATATACATGATCACCGGAATAAGCAGATGAAGGTCCAACTTTCGGTCTTCCCCATTCCCAGCTGTTGTTTTGTCCAAAACTCAGCCATCCAGCCGGATAAGTTTCAAAATCTTGAGCATATCCTGTCGTAACAGAGTCGTGGACATCTACCGTATAAACGTCACTTTCAACCGTATGGCCTCCAAAATCTTTAACAACCCAATAATACGTTATTTCAGGAGCTACAATGGCGTCAGCAGGCATGTTGGCCTTATAAATGCCTGCCCGGTAATCACCACTTTTTCGTTCTGTCTCTAGCTCCTTCCATTCCCCATCGTCTTCATACATCAACATAACCGATGTGACACTCACATTATCTTCCGCACTTACCTCAAGCGGAAGAGCAATTCCTTCGAACACCTCTTCAGGTGGCGTATGTTGGAGAACAGGTGGCTCAGAGTCTTCCCCTTCCTGTAAAACACTACCACTCAACTGACCTAATCCATCACTAATGGCTGTAACAGCTTCATATGCATTAATAATTCCAGCCCCATACCCGTTGTTAGGCGTTTCTGGGAATTGACTGTCTGTAGCTGGTGTCGATGTCGTCATTATAATGTCTTCAAGCTCGTCCACTGTCAAAGAAGAATCTACTTGTAACAATAAAGCAGCGAGTGCAGAGGTGTGAGGGCCAGCCATTGATGTGCCATTCCATCCTCCTTCATACCCTCCACCTGAAACAGCGGAGCGAATATTGACTCCTGGTGCACTGACTTCCGGTTTAATTTCGTCATATGGGGAAGGTCCTTGCAAAGAGAAACTGGCTAATTCATTATTAGCATTCGTCGCTCCTGTAGCAAAAGATTCTGGATAATTTGCTGGATTAGCTACAGAGCCAAGACCTCCAGGATTAGTTAGCGATGTGTTACCTGCAGAGAACTCTGGAAAGATACCAGCGGCACGCCAATTTTGTACCATCGGTCGATACCATTCATCTAGTCCAGGGCCTCCTCCCCAAGAGTTATTCACGATGTCAGGGGCATATTCAGGATGAGGATTCCCGTCTTCATCTGTTGGCGCAAGTATCCATTCACCAGCTGCGAGCAAGTCCATATCTGTGCCACCATCGGCAGTAAAGGCCTTAACACCAATCCACTGAGCACCAGGTGCTACGCCTATTTTATTAGAACCATCTTCTTCAACTCCTACCATCGTTCCTGTCACATGTGTGCCATGATCTAAATCATCATATGGGACATCTTCTCCAACGGTAGCATCAAACCAATTAAATTCATGATTTACTTCTCCAGTGGAAACGTCATAACCGCGATATTGGTTTATTAAAGCAGGGTGATCCCATTCCACGCCAGTATCAATCGAGGCGATGACAATTCCCGAACCATCGATGCCCATTTCCCACACATCTGGCGCCTCTATTTGCTCAATATTCCATTCCACTTCTGGATCTGACGTTTGTGGCAATTTTGAAGGTGCATTCTCATCTTCCACGTGAGTACGAGTTGTTTCATGTAGTTCTCTCGTCTCATTGGGAAGGATTTTATCTATCTCAGCATACGATTCTAAAGCTTCCAATGTCTCTTTATTTGCTGTTACTGCTAAAGCATTCACAATATAAAAAGAATCTATTTCTTGAACATTACCATTCTCTTTTTCTTTTAATAAAAAATCTTTTACTTCAACTTGTGATTCTGTAGCTGTCGCCCGAAGCTCGGAAACGATCGCTGTCCGCTGTGCAAGAGTTAAATCTGTCGTACCAGCTACTTGAATCTTATTTTCAGCTACATCCGTAGCGATTTTGTCTGTATCTACTTGCTCTTTCATTTTTAATAAGAATGTCACATATTCCTCATCGTCAAATTCATCTATCAGATGATCAGCTACCTCTACAGGTGCGTCTTGATCCATCTCTTCTAAATAAGAAGTAGACGTTCCATTACTTGTAGCACTTACTATTTGCGGCATGATCATTGGCATGATAAGTGCAACCACCATCATCCATATAATCCCCTGCTGTCTCTGTTTATTTCTTGACAAATCAACCACTCCCTTATAATAATGTGGATCGTTATTACATTGTCAATTATGCTATTCAGTCTGATTCGTATGAAAAATGAAGGTTTTTCTATATTATGAAAATGGGTACATGGTACTTGAAAGAAATCATTCGTGGATAATGAGAATCAAAAGTAGAGACATTAGTTAAATAGTTTCATTTTAAATGGAGGTTAGCTTACATCTATGAACACGTCATCCGCGATCCTCCCTCCTTGTTCAAACGTGTCCACAATCGTGTTGACGTGCTTCTACCCAGCATTTTAACGGTAAAATAGCAAAAATTCACTATTTTCTGATAAAAATAAGTCAATAGTTCTCCTTATACAATGAACATAGAGAGATTCTGTCATTTAGTAACGATAGTTTTATAGAAAATTTGTCTGTTATTACATTTTTGAGACATATTAGCCGCATTTAAATTTAAAAAAATGTCGAAATCCCCCTACTCTAAAACATCTATGGCGTCGAGACAAAAACAACGTGTGCGGCTGATCGGTGACACTGTATTCTCATGACGAAGAGAGAAATTATCTTAAACCAAATTAGATTCTTAGTTATTAACCTCCAACTTACCAATGCTAACGAATTACCTGAGATCATTATGCAAATTTTTATGAATGAAACTCATTCAGTACTACATTTGCATTTTTTGTCGGAAAATTAGTCCAAAAGAGCCTATTTCACTTTCTAATAAAATCATTAACTAGAAATCAGGACTTCAATCGCTTAAAAACGATACTTTCAATCAGGACATTAGCGATCGTTACCTCCCACCTTAATTGAGCTACCTCCTCTCTATATGTATGTCGGGAGGTTTACGGACGCTTATATGTGATAAAAATAAACAAGCCGTCACATGTGTGACGACTTGCACTATAATACGAACCTTTAATCATTTTGAGTTCTCATTCTACTACCATTTATTAATAGTGAAGAAAATCAGAATATTAACTTCCATTAGCTCCCGTCTCAATAGATTTAGTTCTCTCTATTTTGTTGAGTTTCACGGTCCGGTATCTTCTTATTGTTTCATTTTCGGATCGAGCACGTCTCTTAAGCCATCTCCTATCATATTAAACCCCAATACAGCCAGCATAATAGAAAGGCCAGGAAACAACATGAGCCATGGAGCACTTTGAATGTATTGTCTCGCATCGGAGAGCATTCTCCCCCACTCGGGTATTGGAGGCTGAGCACCCAAGCCTAAAAAGCCGAGCGCTGCTGCTTCTAAAATGGCTGTCCCAAACCCTAATGTAGCTTGAACGATTATCGGTGCCAAACTATTAGGCAATACGTGCTGCCATAATATACGACTATTTTTCATTCCTTGGGCTTTCGCCGCTAGAATATACTCTTCTTGTCTAATTGAAATGACTTTCGAACGAACTAATCGACCGAAAATAGGCACATTTATAATAGCTATCGCTATTAGCGCATTTTGTAAGGAGGGTCCAAGAATAGCCACGATAGCTATGGCTAGCAATATACTTGGAAATGCTAGCATGATATCGAAAAGCCGGGAAATAACCGTATCGAGCCAGCCACGATAAAAACCAGCAATAACACCAAGAGCTGTACCGAAAATGAGCGCCCCTGTCACAGCGATGAAGCCGACTTGCAAAGAGATTCTAGCCCCATAAACAATACGAGTAAAAATGTCTCTTCCCAAATCATCGGTGCCAAACCAGTACTCACTATCAGGAGAACGAAGGCGATCAGCTGCATTCATAGAGTCATAAGAATAATGTGTAAGTAGCGGTGCCAAAAGACCTATTAATATAAAGCTTATTATAATGAAAAAGCCAGTTAAGGCCCATTTATTTTTCCGAACATGCCAATAAGCTTCTTTCCAAGGAGAAATTACGTCTTCATCGCGAGAACTTGAGAACATTCCTTTCTGTTTCTTTGTCACTTCTTTCATATCTCCTCTCTCCCTCACATCATTCACCCTAATACTTAATACGAGGATCTATATAGCTATATAACAAATCAACAGTAAGATTAATTAACACAAATAACGTCGCTATGACTAAAATACCTGATTGAATAACTGGGTAATCTCTCGTTCCAATCGCTTCATAAACATATCGACCGATGCCAGGCCAACTAAAAATCGTCTCTGTGAGTATGGCCCCGCCAAGAAGCGTCCCTGTCTGCAAACCAACGACCGTTAAAACCGGGATGATGGCGTTTTTAAACCCATGTCGATATATAATAGCCACCGGCCTTGACCCTTTCGCAACCACCGTCCTAATATAATCAGAACGTAATACTTCTAACATGCTTGATCGTGTCATTCTCGCAATAATAGCCATAGGAATCGTGCCTAATGCGATTCCAGGCAAAATCAAATGTTTTAAAGCTGTCCACCACTGATCAGGTCGTCCAGCTAAAAGAGTATCCAATAAATAAAAGTGTGTAGTCGTGTCAATAGGATCGCGAGGATTCTCCCGCCCAAATGCAGGAAGCCAGCCAAGCTCCTGTGCAAAAATCCACTGCTCCATTAATCCTAGCCAAAAAATAGGCATAGAGACGCCAATTAAGGCAATGAGCATACTCATATAGTCAAACAGTGATCCTTGTTTCCATGCACTTAAAATACCTGCATTTACTCCCACAATGAGAGCAAACAGCATAGCGAATATCGTTAATTCAATGGTCGCAGCTAGGAACGGCCACAATTCTTCATTAATTGGGCGATTCGTCCGTAAAGAAGTCCCTAAATTACCTTGTGCCAAATCCATCATATAACGTCCGTACTGAACAAGGTACGGTTCATTAAGCCCCAGGGTCTCTTCTAAATCTGCAATGGCTTGAGGTGTTGCTTGCTCTCCAAGAATGGTTTGGGCGGGGTTGCCTGGAATAAGGTGGACGATGGAAAATGTAATGAGCGACATGCCGACTAAGACTGGAATAAGCATCAATAAACGTCTGATCGTATAAGAAATCACCTAATTCACCTCTATTTCCACATCGTCATCACTAATTATGTCATTGAAGAATGAGTAGAACGCTCTTGCTCAAACAAGACGTTCTACTCACTTTTTATCAGTCAGCTAAATACACATGTGTCAACACTTCATTTGTGGAAGGATGTGGAACATAATCTTTAACGCTATCACTACCAGCAAGAACAGGGGTAGAGTGAACTAACGGAATCATCGGCGCGTCTTCATGGATGATATTTTGTGCTTCCTCGTACAGATCCGCTCTTGTCTCCTCTTCCACTTGTCGCTTTGCTTCATTTAACAGTCGATCCACGTCGTCATTTTGATAAAAACTTCTATTCCCTCCTGGTACGGCATCTCCATGAAGAAGATTACTTAGAAAATAATCTGGATCACCATTTACGCCTGACCAGCCGAGCATAAATACGTCATGCTCCCCTTGCTCTGTCCGTTCTAAATAAGTCGCCCATTCCATCGTCACTATGTTAGCAGTCAGACCGATCTCCGAAAAATTCGCCTGCATAACTTCAGCTGCCTTTTCTGGATCTGGCATGTATGGTCTTGACACAGGCATCGTCCATAGGTCAAATTCGAAGCCATCTTCATAACCGGCCTCAGCTAATAGCTCTAGAGCACGTTCAGGATCATAGGCGTAAGGTTGAATATGATCGTTGTAACCAAGATATCCGGGTGGCACGGCATTTTTAGCAGGCTCTGCTAGACCAGCGTAAAGTGTCATAATTAACGTTTCTTTATCAATGGCATAATTTAGTGCTTGCCTAACAACAGGGTCATTAAACGGCTCTTTATCCACGTGAAAACCTAAATATCCGACATTATTAGTTGCTCGTTCAAATACTTGAATGTCTTCCTCTTCTTCAAGGATGGGAACATCATCAGGATTTAGTCCATCCATAATATCAATTTCACCGGAACGAAGTGCTGTAAGCCGGGCAGCATTATCTGGAATGACTTGAAAAATGACCTGATCAAGCTTCGGATAGCCGTCCTTCCAATACGTCTCATTTTTCTCTAATACAATACGATCATCACGGCTCCAACTCACAAACTTAAATGGCCCAGTTCCGACAGGGTTTTCATTAATTAATGGTCCATATTCTTCAAATGCAGCTGGGGAGGTGATAGCGAAATAGCTCATACCCATATTTTGCATAAAGGACCCCAATGGTTCTTTTAACACAAATTGAATTTCATAGTCATTTATGACGTTTATTTCCTTAATCACATGGTCCTCGTCACCGCTGAAGCCACCGAACTGCGTACCATAAACGCTGTACGTGTAACCTTCCTCAGCAAAATGATACTCATGATCAGGGTCGGCCCATCTCTCGAAGTTTAGTTTCACAGCATCAGCATTAAATGGTGCACCATCATGAAACGTCACATCTTCCCTTAAATAGAACGTATATTCCAATCCACTCTCATCCATATCCCAGTCTTCTGCTAGTCCCGGACCAATATCAAATGAATCCTCATCAAATTCAATTAACGTCTCGTAAATTTGTGTTGTGACACGTGAAGATTCGCCATCTGTGACACTAGCATAATCGAGACTAACAGAGTCTCCCCCTCGAGCGAAAATTAACGTTTGATCTGTAGTAAGCTCCTCTCCTTCATTATTGAAAGCATTGTTGTCGTTCATTTCATGCTCGTCATTGTCATTAGACTCCAGTGTTTCCTCATTGTCATTAGTGCTGCAACCTGTAACAAATAAACCAACTGATAACACTCCTGTTAATACGATAAGACGTAGCATCTTTTTGACCCCTTTCAGTTTCTTTTAATACTTACTAAACGTGTCTCTATCACATTCTAAGACCATTCCCGCATGATTGTACTCACTCTCAGTGTTAGTAAAAAGACAGCTAACTCTTAATCATTTGAAATTGTATTGCTGTCGTACAAGTGACAAGCGACAAATTTATTTTCAGAAATTTCTTGAAATTCAGGGCGGACATCTTTACAAATCGGCATGTACTCTGGACATCTTGGATGGAATGCACAACCCTCTGGAGGATTCGACGGACTTGGCACTTCCCCCTGCAAAATAATTTGTTCACGTTTAGCGTCTGGGTCAGGATTGGGTATTGAAGAAAGTAATGATTGCGTATAGGGGTGCAACGGCTCGTTGTACAGGTCATCATTATTTGTGAGCTCTACCATCCTTCCTAGATACATAACCCCAATCCGATGACTGATATGTCGCACCACACTGAGATCATGAGCAATAAAAATATATGTTAAATTAAATACTTCACGAAGGTCTTCCATCAAATTTAATATTTGTGACTGAATGGACACATCTAAAGCCGAAACGGGCTCATCGCACACAATTAGCTTCGGATTTACGACTAATGCTCTAGCAATACCGATCCTTTGTCGTTGTCCTCCACTAAATTGGTGGGGGTAGCGTTTTGCTTGATCGTTTGATAAACCTACTACTTCTAACATCTCACTAACCCGCTTTTTTCGTTCTTTTGTATCTCCTGTACCATGAACAAGTAATGGTTCACCAATTATTTTTTCAACTTTATGACGCGGATTAAGGGATGCGTAAGGATCTTGAAATATCATCTGCATATTGCGCCTCATGGGGCGCATTTCTTGAGGTGAAAAGGAGCTCATATCTTTACCATCAAAGATGATTTTACCAGCGGTTGGCTCTACTAGTTTTAAGATAGTTCTCCCCATCGTTGATTTTCCACAACCTGATTCTCCTACAATACCAAGAACTTCTCCTTTTTTAACACTAAACGAAACGTCATCAACAGCCTTTATTTCTCCAGTTTTCCGAGCAAGAACACCTCCCCGTATATCAAAACTCTTTTTTAAATGTTGAACTTTGAGTAAAGGTTCAGACATACTAAACGCCACCTACCTTTAGCTTGAGTAATAGCATTGCTATTCGCTCTTCTATCGTTGATGAGAATCACTACCTCTGTGTACACGAACCAGTGTTACAACCTGTTTGGAAAGCTTATTTTCGTCCTGATAAAACAAACCTTCAATCAGGAATTAGCTCCGCCTAAATAGGAGTTCCTCTCCTCTCTATTTTGAACCGGGAGTTTTTGCGCAGGCTTATTTGTGATAAAGAAAACAACGACAATGATGGTCATCTCCCAGTGAGATAAGCTTCGGCTCATCTTTCAGGCAGTCATCACGCACTTCCTCACATCGTTCAGCAAACAGACACCCTTGTTGGACAGAACCTGGTTTGGGGACATTTCCAGGAATGGAAAAGAGGCGTTTTTGCTTCTCAGCTAATTTTGGTAAAGATCGAATTAATCCTCTCGTGTATGGATGTTTTGGTGCTTTAAGTATGCTTCTCACATCACCTTGTTCTACTATTTTTCCAGCATACATAACGATGACACGGTGGCATATATCCGCTACTACTCCTAAATCATGAGTAATAAATAAGATAGCTGTTTTTTCTGTCTGATTTAACGTCTTCATGAGTGAAAGAATCTGAGCTTGTATCGTCACATCCAATGCAGTTGTCGGTTCATCTGCAATCAGGACTTCAGGATCACATGCCATAGCCATCGCAATCATGACCCGTTGCCTCATTCCCCCTGAAAGCTGATGAGGGTAATCATAAATAACTTCTTCAGCACGGGGGATACCGACTAGTTTTAACATAGAAATAGCTTTTTGAATACGAGCGTTTTTCGACATCGGTTGATGATTCTTTATTGCTTCTGTTAATTGGGCTCCTATCGAGTATAGAGGATCAAGAGACGTCATCGGTTCTTGAAAAATCATTGCAATATCATTTCCACGCATTTGCCTCAGTCTGCGCTTACTTAGACTAAGAAGATTTTCCGGTTTTTTTTCATCTGAACCCCTTTTTCGAAACAAAATCTCTCCACCTTTGATTTGGGCAGGTGGTTGTGGAAGAAGGCCCATGATAGATAGTGATGTGACACTTTTCCCACATCCAGATTCACCAACAATTCCAAGCACTTCTCCTTTATTAATTGTAAAACTTACATCATCTACAGCGGGAATTGTGCCTCTATCCGACACAAAGTACGTCTTCAAATGCTTAACTTCAATAACAGGCTTATCCAACCTTAATCCCCCTATGCCCTTACTTATTTGGCCACCTCTATGACAACTTCCTGCTCGTACAGGACTATTAGAAAACTATGATAATAACTTTATAAAAATACATCATTTCACATGACTTCTTCAAAAAAAGTATATAAAGCTAAGCTTCAATCAGTGGGAGTTTTACTGCCCCTTAAGTGTGGGATAAAACAAACTTTCAGGATATTAGCGGCCGTTGGCTCCGCCTAAACATGAGTTACCCTTCCTCTCTATTTTGACCAGGGAGGTTTGCGGACGCTTATCTGCATAAGGTGCTTACACTAAATAGTGAATATCCATCTGTCTTTTTGGCGCCCTGTTGAACATTTAATGATAAAATTAGTTCATTCAATAACACACAAAAAAACAAGATATCTCAGAAGAGACCTCTTGTTTTTATCAGGTTCAAGTTGATTGCCGTTCCAAGTATCAGATCGCCTTAACAATAACGTATAATCGGGTACCTTAAACTCCATCCCTTCCAAATCCCTACATCAATTACTTTCTAAATAAAACGAACCTTCAATCAGGACATTAGCGACCGTTACCTCCCGCCTTAATTGAGCTACCTCTCCTCTCTTTTTTGTACCTGGAGGTTTACGGACGCTTATCTGTAAAAAAAACGCCGCACCTTTCATCGTGTCATTAGCAAACCAGACACTCAAGGGGGCGTTTTTATTATAGGATGAAATCATTAGAGTCGTTTCTCAGCCGTTCCATAACAAAATATCAGTGTAATTTAATGCAGTCACCCTTCTCACAGAAGTCTAATGTTTTTCCATCAAACATCCATAAATCATCTTCTTTAACAAAAAAGCGCACTCCGTTAACAACTGTTTTCCAGTCTGACTCTTCAGATGTCTCTTTCTCTACACCTAAGAAAAACCCTTCAGCTCCTCTTACGAATAAACGAACCTCTTCTTCAGCTTGCACTTCCATGTCCAGCTTATAAATGTTTGCCGCTCGTTCTGTAATTTGTAACATAATGTATTCCTCCTCGAAATATTTTGTGATAACTTTCACAATTGAACTTAAAATTATTAGATATTGGTTAACACTATAACGAGATTGTTTTGTGAATATTTTCACTAAGTTGATAGTTATAATATAAATTAATTTAGCAAGAAATACAATAGAGTTCACAGAAGCGTCAATTTACATAAAGCTAACCTTCACTCAGTGGGCGTTTTCGCTCTTCTCCCACTGATTGGTAGTTGAGTCAATCAAGACATTAGCGACCGTTACCTCCCGCCTTAATTGAGCTACCTCCTCTCTTTTTTGTACCTAGAGGTTTACGGACGCTTATCTGTGATAAATGTAAAAATCCTCTAGTATACGTATACTTAGAGGATTTCTCTAACATCTTTATAAAGCCAAATGGAAATATAAGCAAAAATTATTCATTCATTAATGGCCTTCCAAAACGAGTTAGATAGATCAACCACGTAACCACTACCACCTTTATTCTCAACATTTTGAATCATGAGAGTGGTAAGTAAATTTTTCTTCTCATAGTCATAGCTCACATACCAACCTATTTCTTCTCCGTTTTCAGTTATTTGCACTTCTTTCATTTCTGCAGTGCCAGTTTTACCTGCCAAGGAGCGACTATGTCCTGGATTTTCCCGGTGAGCTGTCCCCATTTCATCTTCCACAACACTTATTAATGTCTCATGGAGAATTGCCGCTGTTTCTGCTGCTACTACTGGAACAGCTTCCGATTGCTCACTTCTTTCTTTTCCGTCTCTTTCTTGAATTAAAATTGGCTGAACCATTTTTCCTTCATTCAGCATAATCGTATAAAGCGCCGTTAAGTGCACAGGACTCATTTGAATTTCTCCCTGTCCATAGCCTGAATCAGCAAGTAATATATCATTTTCAAGATCATGATTGGCAATAGTCGATGAATCAATGGGAAAACCATATACAAACCCTTCATCATCAAAACCAACCTTCTCTGCCCAAGCCATAAACCTATCTTTTCCTAATTCAAGTGCTTGTCTAGCAAAATAAATATTATCTGATAATGCCATAGCAGCTTCTAGATCCACATTCGTTTCCTGTGAATTTACGCGGGTAATTTCATAACCACCCCAGCTATCATCAGGCTGCCATTGACTTCCTTCTATCGTTAAATAGTCTTCTGGATCAAGTGTCCCTTCTTCAATCCCTGCCATTGCCGTAAATGGTTTAAAAACTGAACCAGGAGTATAGGTTCTTTGGAAACGCCGCTCAAAAAGAATATCCGCATCCACCCCATCTTCTGCCCTTGGATCTGGCAATTGTAAATACCGTAAATTCGGGTCAAAGGACGGGAGGCTAAGCAACACTAGTGTTTCCCCAGTGAGAGGGTCAATTACAACGGCTGAACCCGAGTCTTCATTCATTATATGAGCCATTTTTTCTTGAAGCTCCATATCGATTGTTAAGTAAATATCTTCACCATCTACAGGATCAGAATTTATTAATCGATCTCGTAAATCCCCTTCTTCACTTATAATAGATATTGTCACACCAGCTGACCCTCTCAGCTCATCTTCATACAATAGTTCAATACCATTTTTCCCGATTTCTGATGTAGAAGAGTAGCTCCCATCGACTTCTTCTAACTCTTCTGCACTAATTGCTCCGATATGCCCTACTAAATGGCCCGTCATCTCACCATAGGGGTATTCCCGTCCTTCAACGCGGTTTAAGAGAACACCAGAAATATCTAATAATTCCTCCACCCTCTCATCGCTCAAAGCTATCTTTTGCACTGGAGCAAACCAATCTGGATTATCAGGATAACGCGACGCCATTTCCATAACCTTTTCTTCATCTAATTCTAGCACTGCTGCAAATTGTTTAGCAGCAGCTTCAAGGTCATCCGAACTTTCTGGCACGATCCCCGCTTCATAAATCTCCCCATTGATCGCTAGTTCTCGTCCTTCTCTATCGAATACCCTCCCCCGATTTGGTTGCACAACATCCACGCTTACTTGATCATGGGGATCTTCCATTCCCATCATTAGATGAGATGGCTCCCAAGTCACTTTCCATCTAGGCTTTTCATTGTCCTCTTCACTCTCAGCTTTTACTAACCGGACATTTGTTGTATAAGTCATAGGCCCAGCTACAGAGTTCATCTCTACTGTCACGGGATATTCTGCTTCTATTAAATCCTCTAAGTCACTATTTTCCTCTTCGTAGTCAACAGATTCATACATCGTCTCAATCGTAGTCATCTCTAAATCCCGATAGATCTTCTCATACCTGTCAGTAAAACCCCAATCATATGTTGCGATCTCTTCCTTACTAGCATCACTGAGTACTTCATACATGTCCGAAAAAGCAAGTTCATTCCACGATTCTAAGTAAACATCTAATGTCTCCTCAGGATGAGGTGGTTCCTCATTTTTACAAGCAGTTAATACTGACGCAACTATTAGCAATCCTATGATGAATTTTGTCCTCGCCACAGTAAACACCTTCCAGTTTTAGGGGATAGAAATCTTATAGCAAATCGTTTCATTAGTAAAAAATTAAAATTCCCTATATTACACCAAACTTTTTTATAGTATATGTATAAAAGTTTGGTAAATGGTAATTCAGTATTTTACTAACAGATAAAAATTCAAGTTTTTGATAATCACTATTATATAAATACCTACGACATCAGCTTAGATTTTCAGCCTTTTTCTTCTCAAAATAAGAGGTTATTATCTGCAGTTATTAACATTTGAAACTATCTTATTAACTTTCGTGTCATGCCATGACTTTTGTTCTAACAAATCTCTTCGTATTTATGTAATGATAGTTCCTCTCTTTATCGCTATGTTGGTTATTTCTCCCTTTCTCAGACACACCCTTGACCTTAATAATATTTACAGGGGAAATGCTTATAGCACAGCTAAAAAGATCTACATGATAAAAAGTATACAGGATAAGGAAAACCTTTTCATTATATTACGGGAAATTTCTTCCTTTTTCTCTTAACTACCTTCATAATCTTTATCCATAGGATGACGCCCAGGGTCCCCCCTACAAAATTAAGAATAACATCTTCTACCATTCCCGATCTTCCTGGATTCAATGCTTGACGGTATTCGTCGAAGGCGCTATAAAGAATCACAAAAATTAAAGCTAATAAGCTTGAGTAAACAACATTTTTTAAAAAATAAGAAAACACACGGTAGCTTAAAACAGCCAGAATAGCAAAAGTGACTAAATGAGCACCTTTTCTTATAAAAAACTCGACAAATTCAGCGGGAGATCTCGTAGCTAAACTGACGAGAGAATCTCCATAATAAAAGGAAATCCAACCAAAGTAAGATGAAACAAAAGATAAGTTAGCATCTAGTAATATCGGCTCTACTGTCTGTTCTTCAAAAGTTTTTGATGAAGAATAGTAGATTAAGCCCATCCACCCTATAAGTGGTATTAAACGATACAAACTAAATTTATAACACTCCTTCATCAATAAACGCTCCCTTTTTTATCAATAGTTTCTACTCCATTTTAGAGGAAATTAATTTATGTATTTTCTAATGAACGGGCATGGGCCAACTTCGTGTCTTCTTTCTAACATGCAAGAAATTATGATATACCTCACCTACTAAAAGAGGGTAACCCCTAAATGAGGCACCCTCGTTTTTCATATTTCTATCTCTAAGAAATCATTACTCTAGCTAACTTTCATTATAGGTGGTCTCAAACTGGTGGTTGCAGTTTCACATACTCGATTTAATCGCATTACCATTCTTAGTGGATATACAAAGGTGGCTCTCTCTATAGCATTGAGTTAGCCATCATGCACATTCACTTTCTCCATCATTTTTTCATTGACCCTTATATAAAGATGAGATTGAGATAAGTCCTTTACTTCCAATTTGATATTGACTAGTTCAAAATAGCAAAATTCATCAAGTGTTGTCTCTGCTATTTTCTCATATTGAGTTGGCACTCGTTCAAGATATAATTCTAATTTATTACCTTCAGCTAAACCCTCTCCGTTAGCTAAACCGGCGATCGTCAATCCATCTTCATTTACTTGTGAACAAACCGTTAATTCGGCTGATAACGTTTTGAGCATGAAGTCATCATCCTTTCTCTCACCCCTATGAAAAAGTTAAGCCGTTACATGCCAGCAAAACTTATCGGTTATTTATTATATCAGGCAGCATTCTTAAAAGAAACAGACTTTGTATTTATATTCACTAAAGCACGATGATGTTCATAACTATTAAAAAAGGATTAAGTGGCAGCTATAACCACGACTACTTAAACTAATTTCTATACATTACATATTCTTTAGACGATCAAAGTACTTAAACCCAAGGCTAGAACCGACTTTCCCACCCTTACATTTTAATACCTTTTTCACCGTCCAACAATTTAGGTCTTAGGATTGGCACACTACCTCACATTTTTGACGATAAATGCTATTTCCACTTATGATATCCTCAGCAGTCTGCTTAAATACTTTTATTAAAAAGTAAATGCCCTGCCATATGAAAGGCAGGACACATCGTTTTCAGTAAAAAACATTAATCTTTCTTTGTTATGACAACATCATCAATTAGCAAATGCTCACCACTCGTTTCACGGATGGAAAAAATTAATTCTGCTTCTCCATGACCAGGTGCATCATATTCCCATGTAATGTTTTGCCACTCGTCACTTTCAACTAGCGTATACTGTGAATAAGGGCTGTAGTTATTACCATGGTAACCCGGTGCATACATACCATTCCTAATTTCACCGTTTCCTTTAACCTTGAAACTCACCTCGTAAGACGCTCCTTCTTTAATCGCATAAGCATGGGAGGTAAATCGGTTATGGGTACTGCTCTCATTTATTAATTGTGCGGAGTAATCCCCTCTATAAGCCTCCTCAGACATACCGACTCTTGACCGTGCAATATTTGAAGCGTCTCCGAACCACTTATTCGGCAGGTCATCTTCCCAATCCTCAAATGATCCATTCATTATTTCAGCTAAAGAAGATGTTTTACCAACAATAACAGTGAGGAGCTTCACAGCTGTATTTCCAGCCTCATCTGACACCGTGTAACGGACTTCATACGTTCCTGCTTGAGACATATCCACATTTGAGGTGACTTCTATGCAGTCTGTTAAATCACCATCAACATCGTCAATCGCTGTTACTTCGGGTAGTACAAATTCATCGCCTACTGCTAATCGAATGACCGGGTTGTTATTTAACTCATCTTTTGTAAAGGTAATCTCAGGAGGTGTGACATCACCCATCTCATAATCAGGGTCAATGTCCGGTATCTTTAGCTGTACCATCATTGGATCATGGTCGCTGGCACGCCCATGTGCCTCCATAAATTGAGAATTAATCGTCATAATATCTGTTTTTAATCCCGTTCGTAAATGCTCCGAAACGAGTATGGAATCTAATGACTGTGAACTACCATTATAATTGTAAGTAAACTGTTGTTCTCTTGGTAAATCATAAATAGTATTGTAAAGCATGTCATTACCTTCAAGCAGTTGAACAGGCCCTGACCATGGAAAATCATTAAAATCTCCTAGTACAACGACATTGGCATCTTCATTATAGCTTTTTAACTCTGACACAAACTCATGAATGATTTCTGCCATATCCTTTCGCTGATCTCGACTCCCTTGTACAGGGGGTTGCTTCATCCCAAAGGGAGCATCATCGCCACGTTTTGAATTCCAATGGTTTCCAATCACATAAACCGACTCACCTTTAAATACAAATTCTGTCATTAAAGGCTTTCTAGACGATGTAAATGCATCATGAGTTGGCTCAATTAAACCTGATACATAATTTAAGTCTCCATTCTCATCAATTTCAATAGCATCAGCTGGGCCGCCATGTTCTCCTTCAGCAATATGAACGCGATCCGTCCGATAAATATGCCCTACTCGAATATTACCTCCAGGAATACCACCATCATTGCCATCCACCGGTGCCACATCAGTATAGGCATAGTTAGGCCCTCCTTGAGCAGCAATTTCATCAATGAGTGTTTGATAGCTTTCACTTGCATCCGTGTTTCCGCTGTCCACATCACCATCATTATCCATCACTTCGACTAGTGTAATAATATCAGGTGCACCTAGTTCATTCGCCATGGAATTTGCTAGACGTTCCGTTTTTTCTTCAGGTACTCCAGGATAATAGTTTTCCACATTATAAGTAGCCACAGTTAGCTTATCTTCTTCAAAGGCTATCGTTGTCTCTTCTCTGCGCTCGGCATCCCCTTCTTGAAGCTCAGGTAACGGCCCTACTGGTTGTATTTTGTAATTTCCGTAATTATAGCCTACAACACCCTCTATACTCTCTTCAAAAAAATCGCCCGTCTTTGCTATCGTACCTCTTGGGACATTCATAAACATAACTTCTGTATTTAACTCCTGTTCCGTTAAATAAACACCACCATCTGCTGTTCGATTGTCAAGTTCCCATTCCTCAGATATGACGGTCACTTCATTATATTTCTGTGGGCCAGTGATAGTGATCTGACCAGGGATCTCAATTAACATTCCTTCTAAACTTTCGTAAAAATCAAGAGCATTAGCAGTAGCATCGAACATTTCTGGATCATTGATATCATAACTTTCTGGATCCGCTAATAAAACATCAGGTATGTCCCTATCTTCCCCAATGATCACTGGGTCAGGTAAAGGGTTTTCGCTCGACACCACATCAATGGAAGATCCGACAATCTGTGTGGTCGTTAAATCATGATTATCGTCAAACCCCTGCTCTTCATATTCAATGACTTGGCCGTCTATAAGTACCGCATCACCTTCTGTAACTTCATGACCTGGCCGATACACATAAATACCTTCAGACGTGTTCACATCACCATCAGATTCCTCACTTTGCATGTAAAAACCGTTATTTCGTGTATAAGTCACAATACCTGGAACTTCACGTACTGTCATATTTTCATATGGAGAGACATGACTAGACCCTTGAATATCATAAATATTCAGTGTCCCTGCTTCAGGAAGAATCGTATATTCAAAAGTAGTCACGACACTATCTGATAGCCCTTCTTTAACAGCAAACGCTTTTATAGTGACATTTTCTACGATATCAATAGGTCCTTCATATAACTTACTATCGACAGTTGGATCAGATCCATCAGTTGTATAATATATTTCTGCCTCATTAGTAAATGTACTTAAGCTAACGGTAGACCCTGCCACAACTTCAGAAGAATCTGGTGTTGCTCTTACTGGCTGTACAACCGTTATATCTTCAATTAAATCCTCATCAAAACGGGGCATTAATTTCGATTCGTAAAAATGGTAATTGACGACACCTATCATATAATCATAGTCGGTTTCTTCCTCTACGTTTGCTGCCGACCCAAGCACGATAAATTCTCCAGTCTCATCTGTTGCCACATAATCATCGAAATCCCTTAATTCAGTCACGCTGGCTTGTTCAACCATAACAAGCTGAGCCTCAATCATTTCGCCATTCTCTTCAAAATCTTCTGCACTTACAACCTTAGGTGTTGGAAGCCCCGCCTGCTGCTCGACTACTTCTGAATTTCCTTCGCTAATAAGCAATTGAAGCATGTCTCTAAAATGATCTAACTCGCCTGTCACTTCTATTTTATCTCCAATATCATACAAATCCCCTAATCCTGGACCTCTCAACAAGATGCCAGCAGACTCATCTTGAACATACATATTTGTTTGTCCACCCATTTCAAAGTACGCTGTGATTACACCCTGAATCGTATAAGTTGTGCCAATCTCTCCATCCCTAACATCTTCAATGGACATCATTTGCTCATAATCTGTATAATCAAATTCAATGTTTACATCGTTAACTTTTATCGATCCAATTTCACCTGCTAAATCATCATTTGTATGCTCAATTGTTACGTGTGAGCGATCCTCAGCGGAAACATGATAATCTGTTATATCAGGCTCAATAACGTCGTCATCTTCCAAATGAAATGACACACTTACTAGTCTTTCGATTGCCACTCCTTTTGGATACGTTTTATCAAAATCAATTACAAAGCTTGTAGAGTCAATGTCAATGAGGCCATCTACATGTCGTTTAGGTCCTTGTTTTCCTACATGAGTCATATCTAATGCTGCTTCACTCACTAAGTAATCGCTAGCCACTCCTTCCATAACACCACTATATCCTTTAACTGACGGTACAAAGGATGTTGCTACTAAAAAAAATGCCACACTTACTGTGATGAATCGACGGACCTGTTTAAACCTATTTTTCATGCCTACTAGCCTCCTTAAAATAGTGATATTGACCTGCTTTTATCTTTATTTTCCAGAGCGCTTTCATTATAATCTGTATCAGTTATTATCGTAAACATTTGATAAATCTAATTCTTCATAATACACATCTTTTTTCATAGGAATAAGGACTCTCTTGTGTTAAATAGTATAAACTTATAGATGATAGCACTAAATATAATAAGATAAGTAACTGCAAAACGAGTTATTGACACAGTATAATGATTCTTTTTTATGGTAAATAAAGGGTTTTTACCTTATTCGATAAAGCGTTCCTCTTTAGGATCTCTCCTTCACAGTTAGGTCTAAGTACTCAAATATAGCCTTCGCAGTCCTCTGTGCATCACAAAATAGATCGAACGTCCAAAGCCCATTGTCTTGATCATTACCATTTAACCATGCTAAAAATTTAAAATGGATAGAACATGTTATTCATGTACCATTATTCAGGTCACAGTGACAAACTTCTCAAATATTTTCATCTTAATACAAAAGCTGTTTTCCCTTACTAAGAGCTTGAAGGATACCACGAAGAACAAAGGGGCTAGTTAAATAGCTAATGATGCGATAAAACGCCCCTTTAATCAGGACATTAGCGCCCGTTTGAAGTGAAGGTCACTCTCATCATTTGAATTCTCTCCTTGTGATGCTGAAAAAAGGCTCAGGACATAGTCCTAAGCCTTTTAATTACATTATTTTCTTCTTATGATAAGGAATAGGTAGAGATATTTGGAAACACGTGCCCTTTTCTGAAGAGGAAACAAGAGTTAGTTTTCCATCATGCGTATCCATAATTCGTTGAGCAATGGTTAAGCCAAGACCTGTACCGCTATCCTTAGATGTTAAGAATGGGCTAAATATACTCTTTTGTAACTTTTCTGGAATTCCAGGACCGGTATCCTGGACATAAATATAATATGTCCCTTCCTCTGCATCACTATGGATAGCGATTTCTCCCTTACCTTCCATCGCTTCTATACTATTTCGAATTAGATTATGAAATACTTGTTTAATTTGTTCCGCATCCATATAAAGCGGAATTCGCTCTATGGATAGTTCAAAAATCACATCCTCATGACCGAGAGAATGATTAATAAGTGGAAGTATATCGTTAATAATATCTTCAAGAAACGTAATCTCCATTTTGGGAGCGCTAGGCTTTGTCAGCATAAGCATTTCCTCAATAATAACATTAATTCTCTCGAGTTCTTTAATTAACAAGGGAATATGAAATTGATCTCGCTCCTTTTTCGATAATGATTTATTCATTAACGATAAGAAACCATCTATCACAGCTAACGGATTTCGAATTTCATGGGCAGCACCTGCTGAGAGTTCACCCACAAGAGCTAGTTTTTCAGTTTGCTGAATTTTTTTCTCAAGCTCCTCTGTTTCCGTAATATCTAGAAAATAAAAAACCTTCCCTATGACGACATCTCGAGAATCTATTAGTTCAGACTGAGAGACGAGAAAATAATAGTCACTTTCATCAGAGTAAAAAGGTATTTTAATATTTTGATAAATTTCTGGCGAGGCAATCATATGCCAAAAGGCCTTATTTTCTGTGAAAGAACCTTGGTTAATAATCTTCAAAATCGCCTTACCATCATTACCTAAAAATTTCTTTGCTGTTTCATTTAACGATAGTTCCTCTGTTTTCTTTTCATATGTGACAATACCTAATGGTAAGGAGTTTAAAATTTGCTCATGGTAAACTTTATCGTTAACAATCGTGTTAAAAGATTCCTTTAAACGAAGAGACATTTTATTGATGGAAGACGTCAGTGACTGAAGTTCAATTTGTCCTCTGTTTTCAAGTAATAAGCCGTAATCTCCACTCGCAATCTGATCAAGCTTTCCTTCAATTTCATCTACCGGCTTTGTAAGTCCCGCGCTTATTCGATATGATGCTATAATGCCGACTAAAATTGCTAACGTCATAATCAGCAAAAATAGCCAAAGCGCTTCATTAATAATGGATGAAACCCTATCAGTGTGTCCTTCTAACGAAACTATAACATCATCTCGTTTGAGAGTGATCATCGACTGTAATGCTTCTAATTGAGGTAAATAATTTTCCTCTACAAGACTAGCAGCCGCTGAATAATCGTTATGTTCAATTAGTCCTCTCACATTATTCGTGATAGTAAAGTCAAGCAAATCAATATCACGCTTTATTGAATGAAGTGAGTCAGGAACCCGACCATGAGCGTCACTCACTTTTTCTTCGGATTCTCTTTGGTGACTTTCATATGTTTCTAAAAAATCACAGCAGAACTCTGTATTTAAAGCTGTCTCAATGATATATTCCTTAGATGTCAATTCTTGTTCCCAATGAGATAGCCAAAAATGTTCAGGTAAACTATTATTGCTAAGATCATCGCTAATTTGATTCATCTCTTCTAATGAGTGAATAACGATGATAGAAAAACTACCTAAAAATATCGTAATGAGGAGGAGGACCGACAATATTTTACTTCTGAACGTCATTTTACTAAACCATTCTTTCATGCCTTCCTCCCCTCAATCTTCTTCAAATAATAGTTGTCCTGCATTAAATTTATCAATCTCTCTCATAATATAATCGACTTCTTCGTGCGTGAACATCGGTCCCAAAGGGGCAAGTTGATAAACACCGTCCTCTTCAGTTAATTCGTTAACTCCTGCTTTAATTCCTGTTTCGCTAAAATAGTCATTCATAATAGCTATATATGCTTCACTTACATTGTTAAGAAGACTTGTTAACACAAGGTCTTTCGCCATATAAGATTGGTCATCTAGATAGCCGATAATATATACGTCCTTCTTTTTCGCATATTCAATCACGTCTTGATTAAATGCATTACCTTTAGAATAAATGACATCCACATCTTTTTGCAGTAATTGTTCCATAAGATCCACAGCTTTTCTTCCATCATCCCGACTATTTACTACTTGAACGTGCACTTCCACCTCAGGTGCATAATGAGCTAAACCTTGCTGAAATTTAGAATGCCTTTTATCCTCTTTTGTAGATTCAAGCACCCCAATTTGTTTAGTTTCAGATTTCATAGAGGCTGCTAAAGCTAAAAAGTATTCTAAGTTTCTTTGATCATACGTGTAAACAGCCTGATTTTTATATTTGCCCTTTCCATGAAGCGTGACAAAAAAAACGTCAGGGTACTTCTCAGCTAAATGTGTGAATGCCTCAGAAAACTCTCTACCGTGCCCGATAAATAAGGTTATTCCTTCTTCAATCAGCTCTTCTGTTGCCTGTAGCATCCGCTCTTGTGTATTTAAATCACTTACTAACACAGTTGAAATATCAAATTCCTCTTCAATTTTTAATTGGCCTCTATAAGCAAGACTTCCCCAACTCTGATCTCTTATCTCATCAGAAGTTAGTATAGCTACTTTTTGCATAGCTGGATCTTCTTTTTCATCGCTGTTCTTACCAAATAAAATACCGCTAGATTGATAGAGCATGACAAAAATAAGCACAGCAGCCACGCATAGAGAGAAGATTAATATATTTTTAGGCTGGCTGTCTATCTTACTCATGAACACTATCCCCTTCTTATAGAGCTAAATACTTATTAAATGAAAAGGAACATACTATCCTAATAGCGAGCTGGTTTCATTAATGTGTTATGCACTTAATCTATGCATGTTCCATTCACGAGGATATTCATAGCTCACACGTTCCTAATTCTTCAAATTAGCCTCTTCACAATAATGTTTTTAAACCCGTAGGTGGTGGATATCATCTCGCCTTAACTACATTTATTAAGAACTAGTTCTATCTTACATAAAATTATTTTGAAGGTCTACATATTTAACAATCTCTTTCTGGTTATTTCGACAAAATACGACTAAATATTTAGTAATTCTTCTAAAACAGCTATAAATAGTCGGAAATATATAAAGCGAACCTTCAATTAGTGGGCGTTTTCGTACTTCTTCCTTTGATTGATCGTTGAGTTAATCAGGTAGCGTCCGTTATCTCCCGCCTATATAAAATTACCTCGTCTCTATGTTGAATCGGGAGGTTTACGGACGCTTATCGGTGAGATTAGGGCTTTTTAAATGAAGTGTTTAATTCGTGTTAAATTGCTGGGAGAAGGTTAACAACCGGCACTTTTTTAACATTTCACCTACATTCCCTATATCCTCTTGAAATCATCTTCATCTCGTTAAGTATCTAGGATCTGCTGAACAACCTCATTTTTGACAACAAAGGTATCAATTGCATAGCTTCGCTTTTACCGACGGGTATCATTGCGACATCGAGTCAACATGACCTTGCCGTTTTACTAGTCGTCAGAGAAGCTCTATCAGCCCTTCAAGCTTTGCTTTGTGGGGCTCGCCTGTTTTCCTTTTACGCTATTCCACCGGCACCTCTTTAGTTAAACTCTTTCTACGGTTATGATGTGAAAAGTTTTTTCCTATATAGATGGATTTCTTTGCACCAAAAAAAGCGACTGTCTTTGTTGCCATATCAAGGCTTACAAGTTATTCAGTAACCCCTATCTGGATCAGTCTTTTCACCATAGAATATATCATTTTTATCCATTTAGTCATTAAAAAAACAGATCGTCTCTATAATACGTTCACAAGACGACCTGTTTCTTATTAAATTCGTTATAATCGCTTCTTATCCATCTCTCTAGCACGATCAAATGTTTCTTCGATTTCTGGTGACGGTGGTGCACTCAAATAGCTAAATAAAATGATCATGATGGAAGAAATGACGAACCCTACGACTAATTCATATAGTGAGAAAAAGCCTGTTTCTGTTTTCAAAAAAGTGATCCATATAAACACGGCTCCTCCTCCGGAAATCATTCCTGCAAGTGCCCCGTTTCGTGTCATTCGCTTCCAAAAAAGCGAAAATAAAATAAGGGGTCCAAATGTCGCACCTAGACCTGCCCAGGCATTCGCCACAAGGTCTAGAACGGTACTGTCAGGATTTTGTGCCAATATGAGTGCAATAATCGCAATAACTAATACGCCTATTCGCCCTACAAGAACAAGTTCCTTATCACTTGCATTTTTTCGAATGATTCCTTTATAGAAGTCTTCTGCTAGTGCTGATGAGGAGACAAGTAGTTGAGAATCAATCGTGCTCATAATGGCAGCTAACACAGCGGCAAGTAATATGCCAGCTACGATTGGATGGAATAATACTTGTGTGAAAGCAATAAAGACCGTTTCCGGATTTTCAAGCGGTTGGTCCGCAAAATAGGCAATCCCTACAAGCCCAGTCATAACTGCCCCAAACATAGACAGGAACACCCATGAGACACCAATTGCTTTTGCTTTAGGTAGTTCTTTCATTGATCGGATCGCCATGAAGCGAACGATAATATGGGGTTGACCAAAGTACCCAAGCCCCCAACCTAATAAGGAAATAATCCCTATGACGCCAACCCCTCCCATTAAGTTAAGATTGTTTGGATCAATGCTTCTTATTTGATCAAAGGTGGCACCAAAGCCACCGTAATCTACAATTGCGACTATCGGGATAACGATAAGAGCTAAAAACATTAATATGCCTTGAACGAAATCTGTCCAGCTTACAGCCAGAAATCCTCCCATAAACGTATAACCAATGATGACGAGAGCGCCAATCCACAACGCCAACCCTTGATCTAGTCCGAATGAGTTCTCAAATAATATAGCGCCTCCCACTAATCCTGCTGAGGTATAAAACGTAAAGAAAAATAAGATAAGTAATGCAGATACAATACGTAACGATTGAGACGTATCTGCAAACCTATTCTCAAAGAAGTCCGGTAGTGTAATGGCGTCATTCGCTAATTCTGTATAAGCTCTCAGCCGCCCGGCAACAAATTGCCAGTTTATAAACGCTCCGATTCCTAATCCAATAGCAATCCAAGCTTCTACAAGCCCACTTGCATAAAGTGCACCAGGAAGGCCAAGCAAAAGCCAGCTACTCATATCTGAGGCACCAGCAGACAACGCTGCTACTCCTGCTCCAAGCTTTCGTCCTCCTAGTACATAGTCTGATAAATTTGTTGTCAATCGATAGGCGATTACCCCTAACGCCATCATAGCCACGAGATATACGATGAAAGTAACAATAATCGGTGTTAAATTTTCTACCATGCGAGTTTAGCCCCTCTCCTTTTAGTCTGCCTGTCTATGTCGTTCCCTTTCCAAAGTTCTGAATATTTTTTATAATCTGATTATAATTTTTTTTAACGACCTTGAAAAGGAGAAATTATTTGTGTAGTCATTCAAAAAGTCGATTATCTAGAAAAAGGGCTGGTAAATAGGGTACTTTACTTTAAAATCTTTCATCTTCCTGCAAACGATTAATTTTATAAGACGCCACATTACATCCCTAATGCCAAAAGGCCTTATCATTAAGTTGCTTCCTTTTGAACATGTTATTAAACAGGAAATAGCTCCTTGATATTCGCTTTAATAATCTCGACATATTCATCATTATCCATAATTTCAAACGTTAATTGTGCTTTATATAAATGATCTCCTGACTTCTTTAATTGTTTCATATGAAAGCAGTTCATACCAGCTTGGAAATGCAACTCTCCCAATAAATATAAACTTTCTAATTGTGAACAGAGACGGATTCCCTTTTGAGCATAAGCAAATGAATCACGATGTCTACCAAGTGACGTTAAAGACTTTGTTAAGCCATAATAGACTCTAATTTTCGTTAAATCCATTTTCTTTTGACATTTATGCATTTCTCTTAGCGCCTGCTCATAATATTGAACTGAAAGGGTTAACTCGCCTTCTTCATTGAAAATAATACCGATACTATTGAGTATCTCAATTTCAGTGGCTGAATAAAGAGTTTTCCCCTTTGAACGCGTCAATTGTAAAGATTTTAGCAGAACATCGAGAGCCCTGCGAAAACCTTTCTTTAAATAATAACTTGAAACGCCTTCATGCCACATTAAAAATTGCTGATGCTCAAGAGACGAAAAAACAGTGTTTCTTTTTTCACTATTCACTATATCATAAACTGTCCGATAGTCTTTCAATCTAATAGACTTTCGTATTTCGTTTTTAACCTCGTTAATGTAGTCAAACCGTTTATAGTGGGCCATATTAAAGAAATCATTTATATCAATCTCTAGCTTTTTCGCTATTTGGTAAAGCGTCGTACTTAATGGTATCACTTCTCCTTTTTCGATTCGACTAATTTGTGCTTGAGAGCAAATACCGTCAGCCAAATCTGTCTGTGACATCCCTGCTTTTTCTCTGTACACTTTTATATTTTCGCCTATCAACTCATAATTCATTATCAATTCCCTCCTAATCATTAGTTAAATTGAAAACGAAATGGTCGGAACTTTAAGCAATCTGTCAAATTGGAGATTAAATAAAGGGGGTGACATAATGAAAAAATATTTTGTGGCGTTAGGTGTTGTGACGATACTACTTGGTGGAATTGTTTCATTTAGTGGAGGAGACGCTTTAGCGATAAAGGATTTACCTAATCAACACAGTGTACCAGATTCCTTTTAAGCTCAAGGTTCAATGAGGTCAAAGCAGCTTAGCTTTGACTTCTTTTCTGCTTAATTTAATTCTCACGACGATAGAGTGCGAGGAAGGGCTCCTATTTTCATAATAGCAAAGGTTATTTCTTTCTTAGTTCACAGCAATATCCACTTTTAACTACCCTCTATTATACTATATTAGAAATAATTTGAATTCAATTAAGCACGGTATTCACTTCCTTCTCATAAAACCTACGACAATTATGAGAGAATATCTAAAAAAATATGTATAGACGTATATTGTCATGTTAACAGCTTCTATCAACATTTACTTTATTAATTAAATAATTGAAAGCAAATAGTCAATTAAACAATAAAAAAGAAAAAGTTACTTTAACATTTGTTTACAAACTTATAGTGCTTAGTATATTTAAAAGAAGCTTCTGCCTATTGTTTATTTTTAGCATTGAAAATGGCCTTTCTAAGTTGATCATTACTTTTAGACAAAAAAAGTTGCAGAGGTCATCTGCAAAAAAGGGGCTTTATTATTTCCAAAAAATAAAAGGCAATTGCTCTAAACTCTCCTGTTCTTTTTGCCGCCTCAAATACTGGAATCTACAGAACATATATACTCCAATGACTACTGCCATACTTAACTCTTCTAAAATCATAACAATTATGTGATCAAAGTAGCGGAGAATGGGTGCTTTGGTGTCCGTGTCAGTCATGGCCGGTAATTGATACGGATATACATTTTGCCAATGGTTATTAGAATCCGCGACTGTCTTACTGCTTCCAGTATGCACATATACGTCTCCCTGTCTGTTAATAACCACTGTTTCACGACTGTTCTCCTGCCAATGTCCAAAAGAAGGGTCTCCATACACATCTTTCTTGTTGTTCATAGTCTTCAACTCATTTTCGCTGTCAGCTTGTAACAAAGGGTCCTGAAATCTCACCGAATGAACATCTGGAATGTTCGTCATCACCTGGAACACATACAATGACACAAACAATAACCCGACGAACACCGACAGCCTTTTGGCCATTTTTATTACCTCCTTTTTAGATTGATCTTCATCATAACGTATTTTGCAAACCTTTGAATTGGCCTTTATTGCTCTCAAGAGCTTATCCACTTCTAAATTTAGCCATTTCCTTTGTTTAGCTCCTACTATATACGTCTAAGAATAGCTAAAAAACGCTTAAAACTAGTTATTTGTTCTTATAAACAATCCCACCTTTCCTGCTTCCAATAAATCGAACCTTCAATCAGTGGGAATTAACTTAATTAGGAGATTAGCGTTCGTAAAACTCCCTCCTAAATAGAGCTATATCTCCTCTCTATTTTGAGCCGGGAAGTTAGGGACGTTTACCTGTAATAAAGTAACCCCAGAGGATTTTCCGCTGGGGAGTCGTTAAGTAATTTTAATTCCTTATGGCTTACGCAGATTTCAATGGCCTCATCACCTTCTCTTTTCCTAACCAACTGGCAACAATGAATGTCATAAAGGAAAAAATAACAGGGAAGACGACCGTGTGCACACCGAACATGTGCGGGTAAAAGTTATGGATGTATGCATAGCTAACAATTCCTGTCACCATGGACGTTATGGCACCATATTTATTAGCTCCCTGCCAGTAAAGTCCCATCACAATGGGCCAAATAAAGGCAGATTGCAAACCACCAAAAGCAAATAAATTCATCCAAATGAGTAAATCAGGTGGGCTGAGGGCCGCAGTGAAAATAGCCACTCCTAGAAGAGACGTCACCCAAAGGCTCATACGCCTTACAAGTTTCTCTTCGGCATCTGGTTTTATATAATTTAAATAAATATCTTTCACAACTGCTGAACTGACAATGAGTAAAAGTGAATCCACTGTAGACATTATGGCAGCTAGAGGCGCTGCTAACACCATGCCCGCCAACCATGGTGGAAGAACTTCCATTGTAATTAATGGCATCACTTTATCTGGGACGTCAATTCCTGGCATAACAGGCCTTGCAAATACACCAATTAAATGCATGCCAAGCATAATAAACCCTACGACACACGTTCCTACAATGAGGGCTCTATGCATGGAACGAGCATTTTTATACGACATAGCTCTTACTGCAACTTGAGGTAAAGCTAACACCCCTACACCAACTAAAATCCAGAAGGATGAGACATAAGCTGGGGTTAAGCTACCATCATGCCCAAATGGAGATATTAAATTGGGATTTTCTGTTGCCAAATCAGTAATAATTGCAGAAATACCGCCCCCCGCCACAATAGTGCCAATTAAAATAATAAGTGTCCCAAATACCATCACAATTCCTTGGATCATATCCGTTAAAGCGACCGCTCTAAAACCCCCGATTATGACATAAATTAAAACCGTTACTGCAAATATAAATAATGCTGTCGTATACTCGAGTCCAGTAAGTGATTCGATTAACCTGGCACCACCTACCCATTGTGCCACCATCGCTGAAAATAAAAAAATAATGATACTTGCTGCTGATATAAAAACAACGCTACGGCTATTAGCATATCGCATTCTTAAAAAGTCAATTAACGTTACCGCATCATACTTTCGAGCATAGATAGCAAATTTTTTGCCCAGTACCATCAAAACAAAATAACCTGTAGCTACTTGTGCCATTGCAAGAAGAACCCAACCTAGTCCTTGTGTGTAAGCCGCTCCAGGCCCTCCGATGAAACTACTTGCACTTCCATATGTCGCTATCATTGTCATGGCAAGAACAAAACCACCTAGCTCTCGACTGCCAAGAAAATATTCATGTAAAAACTGATTCGATTTCTTTACAAATCGCAATGACCAGAAACCTGCGCCAAATATTATAAAGAAAAAAACAATTAAAGGTATAACCACTGGCCAGTTCATTCCTGTCCTCCTTCTGACTCACTCTCAGAATTATCAAGCTCAAAAGGCACATATGTAAAAAAGCATTTTACAACACTTGTGACTAGTACAGCCATCACAACAAAACCAACGATGCAGCTATAAAAAAACCATGCTGGGAAGCCGAACACATATGTATACTCTTCCACAGGGCCTGAGCCAAGCCCATAAGCAAACCCATACCACCAGCCAAAATTTATTAAAACAAGTCCAACTCCTATCAACGCTTCTCGATTCGCAATTTTAAAACGAGGGTCTTTTTGATTACTGTCCTGACTCATAGGACAACCTCCTTCTTATAACTTATTCCTTCGTTTACTCCATTTAAGTAATTCTATGAGACTCTCCATGCTTTTCTAACTTTCAGGACGATAGATAATCCCTACTTAGAATAGCATTAGCCCACCTAGGTAAGCGAGTGTCATTATCGTTTCTATCATTTTAACTCATTTTAAAACATCATAAGTGACATATTTCCCCTACCTCGCTCCATCGCTCTCTCAAGCTTCCCGCAATATCTCAATTAACACCTTGCGCCTTCGTTGTTATAGGATTAATGGCCTCTCAATTGTACTACTCCATACAAAAGAACAGATATCCAAAAGGACATCTGTTCTTAGTTATTGACCTAAAGTCAACCTGTATTCATGAGGCCAGCAGCTACACCACTAATGGTAAGCAGTACTTCTGTCAGTAATTCATCTGACTTTTGTCCGTTCGCCTCTCTCATCTTTTTAATCAGATCCACTTGCAAATAGCTCAACGGATCCACATAAGGGTTACGTCGATACACCGATTCTTGAATCGTTGGGGTATGTCCTAACAAATCTTCATTTTGGGATATTTTTAATAGGATGTCTCTCGCACGGTGATACTCATCCTTAATGTCGTTAAAAATACGTTCACCGATCGCTTTATCTTCTACTAAGCCAACGTATTCCTCTGCCGTTTGTAAATCAGCTTTCATAAGCGCCATCTGAAGATTATTAATCGTTGAATGGAAAAATGGCCATTCAGCGTACATGTTTTGTAAAGTGTTAAGGTGAGCCTCACTTTTAGCAGCATATGCAACTAAACCAGTACCAGAGGCATACCATGCTGGAATGTTTTGTCGACACTGTGTCCATGCAAATACCCATGGGATCGCTCTTAAGTTCTCGAATTTATCACTATTTTTTCTCGCCATCGGCCGTGATCCAATATTAAGCTCTCTCAGTTCATTTAAAGGTGTTGTCTGTTTAAAATAGGTTAAGAAATCTTTATCATTAAATACAAGCGCTTGATATTTTTTAAGGGAATGTTCTGAAATAATTTCCATTGCTTCTTCCCATTCCTTTTTCAGACCGGTTACTTTAACTCTCTCATTATACACCTTTGACGATGAAGAAATTAAAGCTGACGCTGCCTGCTCAAGGTTACGAAAAGCTATATCCCCTAATAAATATCGTGAGGATAGAACTTCACCTTGCTCCGTTATTTTTACACCGTCTCCTAATGTTTCTGCCGGCTGGGAAACAATACTTCTGTTCAGCGGTCCGCCACCACGCCCTAATGATCCGCCTCGTCCATGGAAAAACTTAAGGCCGATATTAAATTCACGTGCCATATCATGAATTTCCTGTTGAGCTTTAAATAATTTCCAATTAGCTGTTAACGTTCCACCATCTTTACTTCCGTCGGAATAGCCGAGCATGATTTCTTGATGCTCTCCTCGTTCACGGATGTGGTGTCGATAAACATTCATGTTAAATAATTTTTTCATTATTTTCGGACCCGCAATAAGGTCATCAATTGTTTCTAATAGTGGTGCCACAGTGATGTTACTCTCTACCGTCCCATCAGCATGAAGCTTATAAATTCCTGCTTCTTTTGCAAGAACGAGTACTTCAAGCAAGTCACTTGATGATTTCGTCATACTAACGAGATAGACTTCAATTGCTCGGGGACCAAATTCCTCATGCGCTTCTTTAATCAGTTTGAAAACTTTAAAGATCTCTTGTGTTTCCTCTGAATAGTCTTCATTTAACAGCATGAGCGGTCGAGGATCTTCTAATACTTGTTGCAATATGACAAATTTCTCGTCTTCAGAAAGAGAGGCATAGTCATCGCATATCTTGACAACTTTAAGCATTTCAGCAATAGCCGCCTCATGTTCACCGCTATGGTTTCTCACGTCTAATGTAGCAAGATGAAAGCCAAATAGTTCCACTTGCCTAATTAATTTAGCCAGCTTTTTCAGCTTATGACCTTGTTGCTGGTGGTTTTGGGCACTTTTTTCGATAAGTTGTAAATCCGATAACAATCCTTCCGCTTCCGAATAACCATTTTTAGAATGCCCTACTTGGCGAAGTCGTTTTAGTATAATAGCAAATTTACGGCGGTATATTTCAGACTTAATCGGCCAAGCTTCCGTTTTCTTCAAATAGGTTTTCTCTTCCTTTTCCACTGTTTCAATTAACGTTTCGTCAATTTTTACACGTGCTGAGGAGTGACTGAAGCGCCTCATAAGATCAATTAATGCTTCCTCATATTTTTTCAAAGCTAATTCTCGTTGAAGCTTTAACGTTTCCCATGTTACTTCAGGGGTTACAAATGGATTGCCATCTCTGTCCCCACCAATCCAGGAACCGAAAAAGAGGAAATTCGGAACACGCCACTGATGACCAGGAAAATAGTCACTCAGTTGATCTTCTAACTCTGTATGGATCGCAGGTAACACATCAAACAGTGTTTGGTCAAAATAGTAAAGACCATTCTTTACCTCGCCAATAACAGATGGTTTTCTGTGACGCAATTCATCAGTCTGCCATAAAGCCGTAACTTCATTGACAAGACTTTCTTCTAAGTCCTCCCGTTCTTTTCGAGTAGGGAGTGGACTGTCTAATTCTTGTAAGATTTGTGAGATTCGCTTTTGAATTTCCAAAACTGTTCTCTTTGAAGCTTCTGTAGGATGAGCAGTCATGATAAGTTCTATAGACAGATCATCTAAAATTTGTTGAATGACTTCTGGCGGATGATTGTCATCCTTTAATGTTTTTACAGCACTTTCAATTGAAATGGGTTGTACCGTACCATCTTCGTTCATGCGATAATGGCGTGAACGTCGAATACGATGGTTTTGTTCTGCAATGTTCACGAGATGAAAATAAGTTGAGAAGGCTCGAATCACATCTTGTCTAGCTGGAGATTGCAAACCATTTATTTTCTCTTTTAACCCTTCATATTGTGATTGATTAAACTCTTCACGCAAACCTTTCGCCATCTCTCGGATTTCTTCAACGGCCTGGAAAAGCTCCTCTCCTCCATGATTAGTTAAAACCTGTCCCAAAATGTTGCCAAGCTTCTTTACATCATTTCTTAAACGAGCGTTTGGGTCTTTTCTGTCAACCATTTTATCATCCTCCTGTATAAAAACCTCACCCACTAAGAACTAGTAAGTGATTTTGTACGCGCATGACACATACACATGCATGCAGAGAAGCGCAATTGAATCTGGCTGTCGTATCACTCTGAAAGACTCGTACCATTAGCTTTCCTGTTATATTGTTAGAAAATCCTTCAAGATAAAAACTTCACACCTAATGTCATTGTGAGTGGGACAGTTTATGTCAAAGATGACACAAACTGTCCCACTCACAACAAAAAATCCCGTGAGATTATGTTTAATAGTACCAAACAGTATGCGGTTTAATCAATTTTTTTTCTAATTTTTTGTCTATTTACTATAGATGATGTCTTAAGAACAGGGTTATTAGACCGCTAGACTTTAAATATGATTTAGCACCAGTATGGTAAATTTCTCTCCAATTTATCACGATTACTCCTCAAAGAATAGGGACTAAAGTATGTTATGTTTAACATTTTATATAAATTTTGTAGTGATTATTTTTCTCTTTTCCTCTCACTAAACGGTGTTTAAAGATACAGGAAGGGCTTTCCACCTTCTCCTTCCAACCATTTCTATACAAGTAGTGCTTATTAATATAAATTTCCTCAAAACAAGTAAAAAGGTATTAGACATTTATACCTCTTTTTCATATATAATAGATCAAGTAACATAAAAAATGAGTATATAAACTAATATAACGAGATTTAATTAGGTAAATATGACTACTTATCGGAATTGGAGGGATACATCATGAGACGATATTTACATTCAATGGGCAAACCTCAATCCTTACATTTTGTTTATTTAACATCGTATCCAGTAAAAAATCAAAATGAGTTAAAAGAAATGAATATCCTTAATTTAATACAAAACCCTATTATTTTTGTCATGAGAGGGCCGATCGACATGAGGGGTGTCTTTGAACTGTTAGGAAAGGGAAATGGCATTATTTTTGATTATGAAAAAGTCCGCTTAGAAAAAACACTCCCTCTCGCCGTCAATATGTATCATTCATTTATCTCTCCAGGCATAAAAAAATATATTAAGCCTGAATTCGAAGAGGTCAAATACAAAGGTAAACCATTCTCCTGTGAGCTAAGCTACAAAAGCTTAATGGTGTGGCCCTCCACATCCCCCTCTCTACGAGACATGTTAATTAACAAAACTTATTCAAATATATCAACTAACTCATGCCCACACCATGTCATACATGAGCCTACGTCTGTGCGTAAAAACCCCAATCACTAAAGAATGGGGCTTTTTACTAATAATCAACTTGTCATTCAGTTCGTTTTTTTAGAAGATATCTTGTAATTGCTTTTTCTATTTCAATGATAACAAATACGGTTATCCCCATTAAAATTGGCACAATCCAATAGATGATGTCCAATGGCTGCGTACCGAACGCTACGTTCATAAATGGTAAATATAACAGAGCCAGTTGTAACAAGATAAGAACTCCTGAAACGAGAAAAGCGACTTTATTTTTAAAGAAATTTTTATCAAAAGCATTGCCTAATTCATTCCTACAATTAAACAAATGAAACATCTGCATTATGACAATCGTGTGTAAGAGCACGCTATTAATCATACTCCCATCAATGCCCCGACTTAGTAATTCTACATTTAAAAGTAGCGTACCGCCTCCAATTAACAGCGAAACGAAAATGATTCGAAAAATATAATAGGAGGTCAACAATGGCGTTTTAACAGGTCGTGGAGGACGTCTCATGGCTCCCGATTCCACAGGCTCAAACGCAAGAGCTAACGATACCGTTATGGCGATGACCATATTTACCCACAATATTTGGATGGGTGTGAGAGGCATCATCGTGCCGAGAAGGATACTTGCCATAATGAGAAAGGACTGAGCACCATTAGTCGGTAAAATGAATAGAATGGTCTTTTTTAAGTTCGAATAAACTCGGCGCCCTTCCTCTACTGCACCGACTATTGTTTCGAAATTATCATCTGTAAGAATCATTTGAGACGATTCCTTAGCCACTTCTGTCCCTTTTATCCCCATTGCTACACCAATATCAGCTCGCTTTAATGCTGGAGCATCATTAACCCCATCTCCAGTCATAGCCGCAATTTTATCATGGTTTTGCAAAGCTTTAACAATACGTAATTTATTATCAGGGCTTGTGCGTGCAAACACATCATAAGTCATTATCGCCTCTGACAATTCTTCGTCTGACATAGCATCTATCTCTTTTCCTTCTAACCCCTTCTGACCATCTCCTATCCCCATTTTTTGTCCAATCGCTAATGCTGTATCTTTATGGTCTCCAGTAATCATTTTCACGTTTATTCCTGCTTTTGAACACTCTTCAATCGCCTTAATGGCTTCCTCACGTGGCGGATCAATAATGCCTGTTAATCCTAGAAATATTACACCCTCTTCCAAATCCTCATGATGTATGTTAGTCACACTATCAGAAACTTTTTTATACGCAGCACTTAGAACCCTTTCTCCCTTTGTTGTGCGCGCTTTTACCTTCTCTTCCCACATTTCTCTATCAAAACTGTTATCACTTGCTTCAGCCATATGAAAAAGGCGATCAGGAGCCCCTTTAATATAAATATATTTTCCTTCATTATTTTCCGTTAAGACAGCCATATATTTATAGTCAGAATCAAAAGGGATCGTCGACAATGTATCACCTCTAGGTATACGATTGCCTGCCTTTTCAGCTAATGTTAACAAACATCCTTCTGTCGGTTCACCTACCACATACCAACTTCCATCCTCTTGTTTCAAAGAAGCTATGTTACACGTTTTCATAACCGTCAATAACTCTTTTAACTCAGGATGATCCTTCACATCTACTTCTTTATCATGCTGTTTAATTTCCCCTTTAGGAGCATATCCTGTGCCTGTTACCTTGTAATCATGTTCTTTAGTGCTAACAGACGTGACGGTCATTTCATTTTTAGTCAAGGTTCCCGTTTTGTCTGAGCATATAACTGATACAGCTCCTAATGTCTCCACTGAAGGTAAATTCCGCACAATGGCTTTTCTATTGGCCATCGTTTGGACTCCAAGGGCCAGAATAATCGAAATAATTGCTGGCAAACCTTCAGGTATAGCCGCAACAGCCAAACCAATAATAGAAAGAAGCAGTTCAGCTGCTCCGTAATCCCTTAAGTAAATACCAAACAAATAAATAAGCCCTGAGGCCGCGAGAATAAAAACAGCGACTGTTTTACCGAAACGGTCTGTCTGCTTCATAAGCGGTGTTTTCAATTCCTCAACTTCAGAGATTGAGTCATTTATCTTCCCAATTTCAGTATATGCCCCTGTAGCTATCACGACACCATGTCCACTACCTGAGGTAACTGTGGTTCCGGAAAAAGCCATGTTTATCCTATCACCTAGAACTGTCTCTTTGTCTAATGTCTCAGTCCCTTTTTCAGTTGACGTTGATTCGCCTGTTAAAGCAGCTTCTTCAGTTTTTAATTGATTAGCTGATATCAACCGGAGGTCAGCAGGTACTTTATCACCTGAATTTAAGTACACAATATCTCCGGGCACAAGTTCATCTGCATGAATGGTCTGTTTTTCACCATCTCTCAGTACATTAGCTTCTAAAGAGAGCATATTTTTTATACCTTCTAATGCTTTTTCTGCTTTGCTTTCTTGAAAATACCCTATCACTGCATTAATAACAGCCACTAACACAATGACGATAGTATCTATATAGTGACCAAGGAAACCAGTAACGAAAGCTGCCACCAACAAGACATAAATAAGAACATCATTAAAATGTTTCACAAATTTAATAAACCTATTTTCCGATTGCTTTTCTGGTAAGGCATTCTCACCATATTTGTTCAGCCTTTCACTAACTTTGTCAGATGTCAATCCATTTGTATCATCCGTCTCAAAGTTTGCCAAAACCTCATCAGACTCTATATTATGCCATGGTTCTTCCAACTTTTTCTGCTCCCCCATTTACAAGACATCCTTTCTACTTTAATAATATGAAAGAATCTTTACAAGATTACTATTCTGTTACACATATAGCTTGGTCTGTTCTCTATTCAACTTGCGTTATGGTACCATATGGATATCTTATGTTTTATATTAACGCTTTCGATCTCATGTAAACATCTTCTTTCAGAAAAATGTTTATTTCTTTGCGATAAACACACGTTTTATGAATCAAAACTATAGAAAAATCAATTTGGCATTTTAACACCGTATTTCTTTGTCCACTAAGTAGAGTATTTTCTCTTGGCTGCAACAATAATTCTAGCGAAACAACTAGTTAAATTATTTTTATATAATGATACACGTTGAAAAGCTTCATTTATGGAAGGGGGTACTGCTAGCATGATGAGGTTGAAACAGCATAGGAACCGAAAGGCATTAACAAACACTTCTATTTACAAAAGCCATGACGACTATTCGATTTTTTATGATTTAAACCCTGAGGCTGCTTTTATTCTTAAGAGCGAGGGCGTATTTATTAGCTTAAACAAAGCTGCTGAAAAATTACTTGGTCGCACTCAAGAAGATCTCATAGGCACTTCACTTTATCACTTTATTGATAGCAGTATAGTTAACAATACAATTGACAGTGTAAACACTGTAATGTTAAGTCAAGGCAGTCGTTCAATTTCTACCATTATAACGACACCACAGAACAAATGTATCCACGTTATCTTGTATGTCACAACATATATAAATGGACAAGGAATCCAAACGCTTGCCTGTATAGCTAAAAATAGTGAGGGGATTGAACAATATAACTCTAAATTACTGAAAATAAAAAATAATCTGAACGAACTACAAGAAATAGTAAAAGGGGGTATTTGGAATTATAATTCCCATACAAAAGAACTCGATTGGTCTAAACAAGTGTCTAAAATATTAGGCATTCAGAAACAGAGTGCTTCTATTAATGAGATTGAGCAATATCAGTATCTTTTTAAAGAACAAGATCTAAAGCGACTCAAATCATCTATAAAGAATTTGTGTTTTCAAGGAAGAACTCTAGACGTTTCTTGCCCTATAAAACGACACGATGGATCAATGGCTTATATTAGGATACATGGAAAACCGACTATTAAGAAAGATGATCAGAACAGTCTCTGTTTAACCGGTGTCATCCAAGACACGACAGCTTATCATTCAATAAAAAAAGAGCTTATAGAAAAAAACATTCAAGCGGAGAACCTCTATAACCAAATAGAAGAGATCGTTTGGTCCCTTGATATGACGACCAATAAAGTCATTTTTTGCTCAAATGATTTTGAGGAGATTACGGGATGGAAGCTATCAGACTTGATCGGGCCTAACAAGCTTTGGAAGGAAACAATTCATCCTAAAGATAAAGACCATGTAACAGCAGCAATCAATCGCCTGCTAGATGGTAAACAAACGTCCTTTCATTACCAATTTTATCATGCTTCGGGTCAACTGAGATGGGGCCATTTTAAAGCTTATCCGATATTAGATTCCCATAACCAACTTATTCGATTGGATGGTATCATTCAAGATATTACGTGTCGTAAGGAAATGGAAAATAAGCTATTACATATCGCTTATCATGACCATATTACAGGCTTGCCGAACCGTTTACATTTTGAAGAAACACTTCAAAAGAAAATAACTTTAGCGCAACAGACTAATGATACTTTTGCCATTTTCCATATTGATTTGGATCGCTTCAGACATATCAATGAAATGCTCGGCTATGAAATTGGCAATGATTTGCTACAACATACAGCCATTCGTCTGAAAGAACACTCTGATTGCGACTATTATATTTCAAGGATAAGTGGGAATGAATTTGCAGTGATCTTGTCCAACTGTGAACTCGCAGAGGCTAAACAACAAGCAGCAAAATACCTTGAAAGTTTACGCCCTGTTTTTAAGATTAAAGACTATGAACTCTATATTACAGGAAGCATCGGAATAGCTCTTTTTCCAAATCACGGAAAAGATCTCGAGCATCTTTTGAAAAATTCAGAAACAGCTTTATATCATGCGAAAAACGACGGTAAAAATACGTTTAAAGTGTATTATTCAACGATGACAACGGAATCCAAACAGCGTTATTCTTTAGAAAAAGATTTACGTAACGCCCTACAAACTAATCAATTATTTATCGAGTATCAGCCAAAGGTTTCTCCAGAGAACCACCTCCTAACTGGAGGTGAAGCGTTGTTAAGATGGAAACATCCCAAGTTAGGCCGTGTATCTCCAGCTGAATTTATCCCTTTAGCTGAAGAGAGCGATCTCATCTGTCATATCGGGGACTGGGTAATAGAAAACGTCTGTCAGCAGATGCAAAAATGGGAGGCAGAAGGACTACCTCTCATCCCTATTTCAATTAATATCTCAGCTCTTCATCTAACAAAAGTCGATTTGATTACAAAAGTCAAACAGGCGTTAACTAACTATCATATTCCACCGCATCTGTTTGAAATTGAAATTACAGAAACATCCCTTATTCAATCTTCTGAGCTTATATTTTCACGCTTAGAAGCTTTGAAACAATTAGGTGTTAGAATTTCGTTAGATGATTTCGGGGTCGGATATTCCTCCCTTACCCATCTGTTAAGATTTCATCTCGATGCTTTAAAGATTGATAAGTCACTTATCGCCAACCTTCCACATAAAAGGGAAGATAGCATTATTATTTCAACCCTTATAAAAATGGCAAAGGGGCTCGGCATCAGTTTAGTAGCAGAGGGAGTGGAAACAACCGCTCAGCTAGATTTCCTTAAGCAAGAGGAATGCCATTTTGTACAAGGTTACTTATTTAGTCAGCCTGTATCTCCTCTTAATTTCTCACGTCTTGTGAAGAAAGGGATATTACCTATCCAAGCTCACTAATCCATTCTGCTTTGTTGACTTGGATCATTTGTAACATACTCACTCACTTTATTACGTCTTATTATTAGTCGTTATGACGAAACGACCTCTATATAAACGGCTCTTTTATCTCATAATATCTAAAAACATTCGTACGTGTTTGAAAATAGGTTTTAAATGGGGATGTTTGAGTTAAATGAGCATCAGATAGATTCAATCCTGAGCAGTGGATTTCCGTACAATATGAGCGAAGATATTACCCTTGTTTACGTAACAAGATCTATTATCAGCAATTAGCCGCTGCTATTTAAGGCCACCACAGCCATTACCGTGGTGGCCTTATCAATTAACATCGTCGTCTTTTTGAAAGAGCAGACTTTTATACACAGACTGAAAAGGTCACTACTCAGACATCGGAGACTGAATGTAATGCCATAGCAAGGTCGATGTTTCTTTAATAGATGACGTATGAGTCCGTTCATAAGCATGAGAAGAGTCAATTCCCGGCCCTACTAGTCCGTGAATAATATCATGGCCTGCGCGAATAGCAGCAGACGCATCTGAATTGTAATAGGGATAAATGTCCAATTTATAAGCCACATTGTTGGCTTTAGCTAATTGGATGAGATGTTGACGTAAGCCAAGATGATAAGGACCACTTGCATCCTTCACACAGATTGATACGGTGTATTCATCGGTTGTCTGTCCATCTCCTATCGCCCCCATGTCAACTGCTAAATATTCCACTGTTTCAAGAGGAATATTTGAGTTACCCCCATAGCCTATTTCCTCATTATTAGATATTAAAAAATGCGTTGTATATGGCAACTCTATCTTTTCAGCAGAAATACTCTTTATGAGCTCAAGTAGAATACCGACACTTGCCTTATCATCCAAATGCCGCGACTTAATAAAGCCATTACCTAGCACTTGAACGCGAGGATCAAAGGAAATAAAGTCTCCCACTTCGATGCCTAATTCTTTTACCTCTTCAGCAGAAGTGACTTTTTCATCGATTCTTACTTCAATATTTTCTACATTTCGTTCAGCCTTCCCTGCATCTTTATAGACATGTACTGATGTTTGATGCATAAGAATCGTACCGTTAAATACTTTTCCACCCGAAGAAGTATGAATGGTACAATATTCTCCTTCAATTGCATTTAATCGAAAACCTCCGATAGGTGTTAATTTAAGACGACCACTCGGTTTTATTTCTTTTACCATCGCCCCCAATGTATCTACGTGGGCCGTTAGCATTCGATGCTTCTTATTATCCTTTCCAGGAAGTGTCGCTATAAGCGCCCCTTTATGATTTCGTTTCACACTTATATCGAATTGAGACAAATAACGTTCAACAAATGCGATAACCTCTCCCGTATTTCCTGATGGACTTGGAATCTTAACTAACTCCTCAATCACATCAACTATTTGGTCCACAGACGGTACACCCAATCCCCTCAACTCCTGTTTAATTATTTACCTCAAGTGTATCAAACTGCTATATGATCTACCACTGAACAATACTCAAGTTGAAAAAAAGAAAGCTTAGTAGTGTTCTATGGGTAAGAAGACATTTACCTATACAATTCCTCTTTGTCTCCAATACTATGTTTGGACTGAAGAAAGCTCCTCTAACTGAAATATGTGTACTTACTGAAAGTGGTAATATGTTAGTATTTCACATATAGAATCTAGTAACAAAAAAAGGGTGTGACTAATGCATGAGAAAAATTTTTGACTCCCACCTTCATATTATTGACCCACGGTTTCCGTTAATAAAAAATCATGGTTTTCTTCCTGAATCTTTTACTTGTGAAGATTATAGGAAAAGAGTTGATAATTTACAAATAGTTGGAGGAGCTGTTGTAACAGGGTCTTTTCAGGGTTTTGACCAAACCTATCTCATTGATGCCCTACAAACTTTAGGAGAAAATTTCGTTGGAGTAACGCAACTACCTTATGACACCTCAGATGAAGACATTATAGAACTCAATAATGTTGGGGTGAGAGCCCTTCGCTTTAACGTTCAACGAAGTGGAAACGACGTCCTATCTAAATTAAATGTTTTTGCAAGGAGGGTGTATGACTTAGTAGGCTGGCATGTAGAATTGTATATTGATTCTAAATTTTTGCCGGAAGTAACCACTACTTTAGAAAGTCTCCCTGCCGTTTCAATCGATCATTTAGGTTTATCTAACGAAGGCCTCAAAAGCCTTTACAATTTGGTAGATAGAGGGGTAAGGGTTAAAGCAACAGGCTTTGGTAGAGGAAACCTTGATATTGGAAAAACATTAAAATCCATTTATGCTATAAATCCATCCGCTCTTATGTTTGGAACTGATTTACCTTCAACAAGAGCTAAACGGCCCTATGACCACTCTGATATTGAGTTAATTTACAGCGCTTTACCAACCAATCAAGCTGAAAACGTCTTATATAAAAATGCATTAGATTGGTATCTAACAAAAAAATAACTTTTTTATTATGCACCTTTTTACAATCTCGTTGTGATGCAAAAAAACGAGACAAAGAATCTATTGTCTCGTTTCAAAATGATCATTTCGTTTTTAAGTTGTTACATATTGTTCGTGTTATTACTCTTAAAACATCATTATGAAATCAACTCATTGGGTTAAGAATAGGACAATCTGTTAAGAAAAAAACATACCCGTCATAAAAATTATCCCTCTATCGAAAGTTACATAAGGGATGGATATCCTTTCCCCCATGAAGTAATGATTAGCCGATATTCCTCACTTTTCACGTGATTTTTCCGACGATTTCACTCACACTCATTGTACTATCAAGCATAAATTGGCCTGATTTAATCGCTGATTCTAGATCGTTATTTTCGATATACTCTCTAAAGTCACTAGCACTGCTTATAATATTTGTTTCTTCGAGGACATTAGCTATTTCACCTGCACTCATACCAGAACCAATAACTAAATACAGCCGATGTACATCGTCAGTGTCACTTGTAGATCCTTCTTCCTCATCATCTACTGATGCAGCTTCAGCCTCCTCTTGAAGGACAGCTAACTCGTCTTCTAGCTCGGATAGACGGTCTATATCTTCTTGAAGCTCTTCAAATTTAGCAGAAGTTAATGCAACTAAATCATTCTCTTCAATGTATTGGAGCATATCTTGCTCAGTCACAAGCACTTCAGACCCGTTTTCTTCTTGTAATACTTCATTATCTGCCTGCTCCTCATTCACTCGTCCTTCGTCTGTTGCCGCATCACTATTATCATCGGCAAAAATAATAAAAGGAGCCAAAGCAATTGTTGCAATGAGAAGGCCTACTGCCGTACTACGTAATTTGCTTCTCGTCATCCTGATACAACCTCGCTTTTCTTTTCTTCTACCATCATCTTTTCAACTTCTTCTAGTGGCAAATGGACAGCTTGAGCAATCTCTTCATGATTATGCCCTTCAGCTGATAGACTTTCAATTTGTCTCTTGATCGCATCAGCATCCTGTACAACTTGATTAAGAGTTTTCACATGTCTTTCTTCCTTAACCACTTTTTCAAGCTGCTTCAGTTTTGTATCTAAGTGTTCCATTTCCTTCATTAAGCTTATGGAAAAATTCTCTATTTTTTGATCTACTTCATGATTTGAGTCTTCCTTATAAAACGACATGATTAATAATATAACCGCCACCACTAGTAAACCTATTATGATAAATGTAGTCATTTCTTCCCCTCCTTAATTAATTAAACGACATATCCTATTATTTTATACCATAAAATGACCTTCAAAAGTACCACTTCACAAAAAATAAGCGGTTACTCCCCCATCAGAGGTCACGTAACCACTCTAATTGCCCTTATGACTAAGCCTATTGTCTATATATCCGCACGTGTGTAAAATTAATAAAAAGTATATTTTTTTTCCGTATAAGTCTCTCTGACACTACATTCAGAGATCTTTTGCGAAAGACGTTTTTCAAAAAGATCAAGGTTTTCCGGAGAAATCAAAAGTGCTTCGTAGGTCATTTGTATCAAAATTCCTTCATCAATCGTAGTCGAAAAAACAAGAATGGTCGGGTATTCTTGGCTGGTACCTGAGCTTAATCTCGGCGTCACCCAATATTTACGGCCAAATAGTTGAACATTTTTCATGTTCGTTAGTGGTCCCCTCCATTCACTTACCCTCTTCATGTCTCCATAAGGAAACAATTTTAGCTTTTTTTTATTAAAATAGATCGCAAGTCCTTCTCTTTCTAACACATAACGCATTCTCCCATCAAATCGCTGATTCCAGCCTAAATAAGAACTCCAGTTCCATGAAGTTGAAAATAAAATAAGGAAAAATAGCCATACAAAGATAGGCGGGAAATCTAACACACTATAGGCAGGATGAGCGATGAGAAAGGTCAATGTTCCCAAAACTCCTAATGCAAAAATACGTTCGAACCATTTAGTAAATACGAGGTGCTTACGTAAATGATCAGGATGCTTTTTGCCTGAGACAGCTTTAAAAGAGTACTTTTCGTTAGTCATGCTTAACCCCTTCCCCCTAATACTCGTTACCTAATTATACCATAATTAGAAGTGATAATGATTTAGGCAATGATAGAATGACATCCATTTTCTCTAAGTGATCTCCGTTTCCTGAGTCCCTCTTGATACCGTAATTCGATGCTATTACCTCACAAAAAAACCTTGAGCTAAGGCGAACACTCAAGGGAAAGAGAGACTTAATAAGTAATAATATCATCTATAATGTCCCGAACTTTATAAAGGGGAACACTGTACGCAATTGATGGATTGTTTACATTTTTTGCAGCGTTAATACCGATGAATGTCTCTGCATTTTTCGATAGAAGCGGTCCACCGCTATTACCTTCTTGAATACTAGCCGTCATTTCATACATATCTTCATAGGTGTAAGGTCCGATAACCAAGTCTCTTTCCGAATGAGTGATTTCACCAATTGTCGCAGAATTACTTACACCATTCGGACTTCCTAAAGCTATCACTTCTTCGCCAGGGGGGAAAATGTTATGTTCATCTATAGGAAAAGGTTCAATTCCTTCTAATTCTTCTACATACAATACGGCGATGTCCAAATGTTCAGAAAAACCTTCCACCATTGCAACATATTCATTTCCTTCATTCGTAGTTATAAGCGCTGTCGAATTTCCATCAATAACATGGGCATTCGTCACTACAAAACCATGTTCATTATAGAGAAAACCTGATCCTTGCTCATTATGTGTGACAATTGTATATACACAACTTTGAGCTTCATCAATCATTTCTGTCAAGTCTCTTGGTTCTTCTCGTTCTTTAACAATAAAAGGAGTTGGAAATGTGAACTGTTCTCTCGTTTTATCATGCTCATATAAAAATGTGGACACCACTTCCTCAGATGATGACCAATGAGAAGTAGTTAACGTAGTTAAAAAACCGGCCCCTATTCCTATTAGAAAGAACACAATTATAAGGAGGTAAACTTGCTTTCGTGCTGGTCGGCGCTTCGCTCGACAAGTAGGGCAGTTTGTATCTGTTGGCATGAGTTCTTCCCCGCACCTATGACAAAACATTTTCTGTACCTCTCTTTAGCTAAATGATATGACTTTATTATACATTATTTTTGCTGCGTTCAGTTTGAAAGTTATAAATAGACACCATGATCACTGTTATTTACCAATTTATTGCTTAATTTGTGACTAGAAATATTGACAATTCAATATTTTTAAGTACAATAAAAATTGAATTAGCACTCCTCGGTAATGAGTGCTAATAATCGACAATTCCTTACAAAAAGGACATTGATTCATGATATTTCAAACTACATATAAAGGAGACATGATGATGGTAAAGAAAGAATTTAAAGCAGAGTCAAGACGCCTCCTGCAAATGATGGTTAATTCCATATACTCACAGAAAGAGATTTTTCTCCGTGAACTAATTTCTAATGCAAGCGATGCTATCGACAAAATGTATTATAAGGCATTAACAAATGATTCAGTTACATTTGATAAAGACAATTTTTATATTAAACTTACTGCAAACAAGGATGATCGTACCTTAACAATTGAGGATACAGGAATCGGAATGACAAAAGAAGAACTTGAGAAGAATCTTGGAACCATTGCAGAAAGTGGCTCATTTGCATTTAAAAAGGAAAACGAAATGAAAGATGGGCACGATATTATCGGACAATTTGGTGTAGGCTTTTATTCAGCGTTTATGGTAGCTGATTCTGTGACTGTTTTAACAAAGGCTTTTGGTGAGGAAACAGCTTTCGTGTGGGAATCTGACGGTGTCGATGGCTATACAATCGAAGAAGCAGAGAAATCACACACAGGTACGACGATTACAATTAAGTTGAAAGAAAACGCTGACGAGGAAAATTATGATCAGTTCCTTGAAGAATATGAACTAAAGTCTATTGTAAAAAAATATTCTGATTTTATTCGCTACCCAATAAAAATGGATGTCACTGTCCATAAACCAATAGAAGAAAGCGACGATAATGAAACTGAAGAAGTTTTAGAAGAGCAAACAATTAACAGCATGGTACCGATTTGGCGTAAAAATAAATCGGAGCTTACGGACGACGATTACAATAATTTTTATCAAGAAAAACGGTATGGCTTTGATAAACCACTGACGCATATTCACATTAATGTCGACGGGACAATTCGTTACAATGCCATTTTATTTATCCCAGAAACGATGCCTTTCGATTATTATTCGAAGGAGTTCGAAAAAGGACTTGAGCTTTATTCCAGCGGCGTTATGATTATGGAAAAATGCTCTGAGTTACTTCCTGATTACTTTAGTTTTGTTAAAGGAATGGTTGATTCAGAAGACCTTTCATTAAATATTTCAAGGGAGATCCTCCAGCAAGACAGACAACTTAAAACGATTGCAAAAAATATTAAATCTAAAATTAAATCACAGCTTAAGTCTCTAATGAAGAATGATCGCGAAAAATATGAGACATTTTACAATGCCTTTGGCCGTCAATTAAAATACGGTGTTTACAGCGACTTTGGCGCTAACAAAGATGACTTGCAAGATTTACTCATGTTCTATTCATCTACGAAAAAAGGGCTTGTTTCTCTTTCTGATTATGTTGATCGCATGCCTGAAGATCAAAAATTTATCTATTATGCCACAGGGGATTCCTATGATCGGATTGAAAAACTGCCACAAACTGAGATGGTTGCTGATAAAGGGTACGAAATCCTTTATTTCACTGAAGATGTGGATGAGTTTGCGATTAAAATGCTTCGTGAGTATAATGAAAAAGAATTTAAGAATGTGTCTAGCGGGGACTTAGGGCTTGATACTGATGAGGAAACAAAAGATGCTGAAGACAATACTCCAGCTGAACATAAGGAACTGTTTGATGAGATGAAAACAGTTCTAGGAAATAAGGTCAGCGATGTGCGAATCTCTAAGCGCCTTAAATCACACCCTGTTTGTCTAACAACTGAAGGAGAAGTTACCATTGAAATGGAGAAAGTCCTTCAAGCTATGCCAGATAACCAAAACGTTCAAGCTGAAAAAATCTTAGAAATTAACGCAAACCATGATATATTTAAAGCACTAGAACATGCTTTAACGAACGATAAAGAAAAGCTTAAGTTATACACAAACGTCCTGTATAACCAAGCTCGCCTCATTGAAGGCCTTCCAGTTGAGGACCCTGTAGAGTTCACTAACGATATATGCAAAGTTATGGTTTAATAAGCCATTCTCCAGTCAGCCTATAAAAGGCTGACTGTTTTTTCATTAGATCCTTTGGCCAAAAAAATCTCATAGATAGATAAGTTAACTAGGGAGCCAAATTCACAGCAACCAATGGCTTTTCTTACTAAAATTTAATCAATTCTCCTGCTCATAACGTTATAAAGCTAAGCTTCAATCAGTGGGAGTTTTCCTTCATCCCCCACCTTAACTTTTCGATTTTCTTAAGTTTTCAGGTTGGGGTTTTACTGCCCCTTATGAGTGGGATAAAACGAACCTTCAATTAGGATTTTAGTAGCTGTTACTTCCCGGCTAAATGGATTTACCTCTCCTCTCTATTTTGAGTACTCTACGATAAAGTACTAACACTACATTTTTCCTTTATTTTTATTTAATACGTCAAAAGCCACGGCACTTAATAACACAAGTCCTTTAATGGCTTGCTGCCAATCTGTTCCTATCCCCATCAATGACATACCATTATTTAATACCCCCATTACAAGGGCACCGATGACCGCTCCAAAAATAGATCCTACTCCTCCACTAAAAGATGCTCCACCAATCACTGCAGCTGCGATAGCATCTAACTCAAATAATGTGCCTGCTTGAGGTGTTGAAGCATTAAGTCTTGCAGTGAAAATCAACCCTGCTAATGCAGCTAGAACACCCATATTTACGAAAGCAAGAAATTTCATTTTTTTAGTCCTGACGCCTGATAGTTGCGCCGCATTCATGTTGCCTCCCACTGCATAAATGTGTCTTCCAAGTACTGTTTTAGACATAATAAAAGAATAGCCAAGCACAAGCGCAACCAGAATAAGTAAGACGATTGGCAACCCTCGATAAAGGGCAAGGAAATAGGTAAATATATTAAGAGCCACTACAAAAAAACTTACTTTAAATACAAAAAAGCCCGGAGGTGTGATTTTAAATCTATAAAACTTTGCGACTTTACGCAGTCTTATTTCATATAAAATGTAGAGAACAGAGGCCACAAACCCAATAATAAGGGTAAGTAACTTAATTTCGCCTCCTGCATTTATATCAGGTAAAAACGCGGCGCTCATCGTTCTAAACGAATCTGGAAGTGGCGCAATTGTTCGTCCATCAAGTACAATAAGTGTTAGCCCCCTGAACAAAAGCATCCCAGCTAAGGTGACTATAAAAGACGGTATGCGCATATAAGCTACCCAAAATCCTTGCCAAGCTCCAATTATCGCGCCCACTGTTAGACAAATCAAAACACTTACACTCACAGGAAGATTTAACGTAGCCATAAAAAAACCAGCTAATGCCCCTATAAAAGCCGCTACTGATCCGACAGATAAGTCTATCTCACCTGTAATAATAATGATCATCATTCCAATAGCAAGAACAATGATATAACTATTTTGCATAATAATATTTGTCACATTGAGCGGTGTTAATAAAGCTCCTCCTGTTAATACTTGAAAGAAAAGTGCGATGCCAATTAAGGCAATAATCATACCAAATTTTCTTACATTGTTAGTCACTAATGATTTTAGCTTGGTCATAGATTAAGACCTCCAACTTTCAGTCATATACGTCATCAGTTTTTCTTGATCCGCATCCTGTCTTACTAGCTCCCCTGTTATTCTGCCTTCATTCAAGGTATAAATCCGATCACACAAACCGAGGATTTCAGGCAACTCTGATGAAATAAGCAAAATGCTCTTACCTTGTTCAGTAAGCGATTGAATAATCTTATAGATTTCAAACTTTGCCCCTACGTCTATCCCCCGTGTCGGTTCGTCTAAAATCAAGACATCTGGCTCTGTATGAAGCCATTTCCCAAGCACAATTTTTTGCTGATTTCCACCACTTAAATGTTCCGTTTTTTGTGCTAGGGTTGGGGTCTTAATAGTCATTTTTTTGATTAATCTTTCTGTTACCTCGACTTCTTCATTCAAATTCAGAACTCCATAATGAGAAGTAGCTCTAAGGTTTGCAAGTGTTAGATTGTTTTTGACACTATCCATTAAAATGAGACCAAATTCCTTTCGATCTTCTGATACATAAGCCAGGCCATTCATTATTGCCTTATCTACTGTACTTACATCTATCAACTTTCCATCCTTATAGACATCTCCACGAATATTGCGCCCATATGACCTGCCGAAAATACTCATAGCTAACTCCGTACGTCCAGCACCCATAAGCCCAGCGATTCCGACTACTTCCCCTTTTCTCACATAGAGATTAACGCAATCAAGCCGTTTTTTTTCTGGGTTAACTGGATCATCTACTGACCAATTTTTAACCTCTAAAGCTGTCTCACCAATTTCCGCCTGTCTTTCAGGATACATTTGATCTAATTCCCTACCTACCATTCCCTTTATAATCATAGCTTCTGATATGTTTTCACCTTTTAAAGACAAGGATTTAACCGTTTGTCCATCACGCAAAATCGTTAAACTGTCTGAAATACTTAATAGTTCTTTTAATTTATGAGAAATCAATATGGACGTCATACCTAGTTGTTTAAATTCTTTTAAAAGACGTAAAAGATTAGCGCTATCTTCTTCATTAAGTGATGCTGTAGGCTCATCTAATATGAGAAGTTGTACATTTTTGGATAATGCTTTGGCAATTTCAACGAGTTGTTGCTGACCAATACCAATTTGCTTGATTTTCATTTGTGGATCTATCTTTAATCCTACCTTTTTTAACAGTTTAGTTGTTTTTAAGATAGTGTCACTCCAATTAATTAACCCTTTCTTTGCCCTTTCATTACCTAAGAAGATATTTTCTGCAATCGACATTTCAGGAATGAGAGCTAGTTCTTGGTGGATAATGACGATTCCTTTAGCTTCACTAGAATTAATATCTTTAAACTCACATCGCTCACCATTATAAAAAATCTCACCTTCGTACGTCCCATAAGGATGTACCCCACTTAGCACTTTCATTAATGTCGATTTCCCTGCACCATTTTCTCCAATCAGGGCATGGATTTCACCTTTTTCGACCTCAAGATCTACGCCATCCAAAGCTTTTACTCCAGGAAATATTTTAGATATGTGAGCCATCTTTAGAATTGTTCGAGACATTAGGCCACCTGCTTTCACATAATAGAAGATGATTTAGCACCTGTAAAACGAACCTTCAATCAGTGGCATTTTTGCTCTTCCCCCACTGATTGGTAGTTGAATGATAGCGTCCGTTAGCTCCGCCTAAATAAAGTTACCTCCCCTCTCTTTTTTAAGCCGTAGGGCTTTACGGACGGTTATCTGTGATAAAGCCAAATCACCTTCTCGTTATTTCGCGTTATCTAAGCTCTTCTTCCGAAAAATAGCCGCTTCCAACTAGGATGTCTTCATAATTATCCATATCAATGGAAATTGGTTCAATTAAATAGGAGGGTACAACTTTTACTCCATTATCATACGTCTCTGTGTCATTCACTTCTGGTTCTTCCCCACGCAATACCGCATCTGCCATATTAACTGCCTGTCTAGCTAATTCTCTCGTGTCTTTAAAGACTGTTTGTGTTTGTTCACCAGCCATAATAGATTTGACAGAAGATAGTTCAGCATCCTGTCCTGTTATAATAGGCAGTGGCTGGTTGTCACTGCCATACCCTACTGACGTTAAGGAGGAAATAATACCTCTGCTTATACCGTCGTATGGCGAATAAACAGCATCAAGATTCGTATCAGCGTAATGTGCACTTAAAATATTATCCATTCTCTCTTGTGCCAATGAGCCATCCCATCGTAAAGTGGCCCCTTGTTCAAAAGCGACCTGCCCACTTTTAACGTTTAGAAGACCTTCATCCATATAAGACTCAAGTACTGACATAGCCCCATCCCAGAAAAAATACGCATTGTTATCATCAGGGGATCCGGCAAATAGCTCTATTGTGAAAGGACCATCTCCATTATTTAATCCTAATTGTTCTTCGATATACTGCCCTTGCAAGACCCCAACTTGATAATTATCAAAAGTAGCATAATAACTAACGTGCTCACTATTCATGATTAACCTATCATAAGCAATAATAGGTATATCTGATGCTTCTGCCATTTCAAGGACACTCGTCAATGCCTCACCATCTATGGAAGCGATAACAATTAAGTCCGCACCTTGAGTAATCATGTTTTCGATCTGATCAATTTGATTTTCAACTACATCCTCACCATATTGAATATCCACGTCATACCCTAGCTCTTCAAATTCTTTTACCATATTCTCGCCATCTTTCACCCAACGCTCAGAAGATTGTGTGGGCAAGGCCAGTCCGATTTTACCTTCACTATCAGCATTTTCGTTAGAACTACAACTAATAAGCATGGCCGCTATAACGACAGCCATCATGACTAAGCAATATCTTCTCATTAATATCCTCCTTTTACTCGATCTCAAGATAAAACGAACCTTCAATCAGTGGAAGTTTGACAGACGCTTATCTGTGATAATAGTTAATTACCCTCCTCCCCTACTTTTCATATAGTGAGTCGTTGTGATGCTATTATATTGCTGCCTTTGAAAATTAATTAATACTTTTTTAGTTTCAATCGATTTTGTCCTTAATGTTCACAGAAAAAATGTTACTGAACAAAAAAAGAATTGCCTTGTAAGCATCAAGCTTATTTTTAAGGCAACTCTTTTACTAAAGTTTACGTTTGCGGACGATATAGAAAAAGAGCTAGGACACGTTCATCCTAACTCTTTTATCATGATTAACTATCTATCTGAGCTGATTAATACGCTGGAGAAGGCTCTTGTTTTTTAGCTAATTGCATTCTCTGATAAGCGATAATCATATCATCAAGCTCTTGACTACATTTTATAGTAGGCGTAGAGTTTAGTCCATTCTTAACAGCTAGCTCTAATAGTTCTTTACGCTTTTTAAAGATTGCATCCGACATAACTAATCCCCTCTTAATTTTGTTAGATAGATTATAACACACGAACCCCTAATTTTAGTAATAAAATAAATTTATGACATAAGATGTCATAATGCGTGGTTTTTTGATGCCTTCCTTCTCGTTTAATGGTAACCGTTTTGGACCTGCTTCAAAAAATTTTACTCTCTTCTGCCACATTTATTACTTTATTAGAAACATATATGAATGAATGTCATGCTTCAAAATAAGATGTTTAAATTCGAATAAAGAATGTGACCTTCTCTTCGGACTGTGCTTAATCCTCAGTGGTCGCTGATTGACGTTGCACTCACTTTTTTACATCTGCATATTATTCGTATTTTTTCTTTTAAAACATCATTAAGAAATTCACTCACATGAAAATCATTCTTTGTTATTTTTGTTCGAGCGTCACGTTTAAATTATGTCGTTCATCTCAAAAAACGTAGAATGTGCTCTTTATCTTAAATAGCGTATCTAAACAGTGTATACCTTTAACCATACGCTTCATATATATCATATTCAGATAAGCGTCCGTTAAGCCTTCCACCTAATAAGGCGGGAGAACGAAAAATCCCAGGCTGAAGGATCGGTTTATCATCCGCATATATAATGAATTTTTTTCTGATTATTCGTATTCTTTAAAAACATCATTATGAAATCGACTCAGTTAGTGTTCTTATCAATCAAAATTTTTAAAGTTCTAGTTGATATTATATCTTATAAGCACCAATACGGCTCTTTAGATCATCTGATAGTGTTGCTAAATTAGATGAGTTAGCCGCGATTTCTTCCATTGAAGCATTCGTTTCCTCTGCAGAGGCTGCTACCGTTTGAGTATTTTCAGCTACGGCTTCCGCTTCGTTAGCAATGTCATCTGCTACCGACGCCAATTTATGTGCATGAAGAGCACTGTCCTCAATTGAAGCTGTGATCTCCTCCATCTGTACAGATATATTCTCAACAACATTTGCAATCTGTTTGAAAGAATCCCCCGCTTTATCAACTAACAAAACACCTTCATCCACGGCCTTTCCACCAAGTTCCATTGAATGCATAGAGGATTGTATATCTTCTTGAATATCTCCAATCATAGTTTCAATTTCTCCTGCGGAGGAGCGCGTTTGTTCAGCTAATTTTCTTACCTCATCTGCCACTACCGCAAATCCTTTACCACTTTCTCCTGCTCTAGCAGCTTCAATTGCTGCATTTAAGGCTAATAAATTCGTTTGATCTGAAATATCCGTAATCATTGACACTATACCACCAATTTTTTCAGACTTCACACCTAAACTATTAACCTTTACATGTGATTCCGAGGAATGCTCTCTTATCGTTTCCATTTGCGCCACAGTCTGCTTAATAATTGAACTTCCCTCTTGTGCTTGCGTGCTGGAGGATATAACGAATTCATTGGCGTCTTTTGAATTTGCTGTCACTCTATCCATTGATTTCGTCATGTTATCTATCATTTGCTTAACTTCATGGGTTCGTCCCATTTGATTTTCTGTTCCCATAGCTGCCTCTTGAATAGCAGATGATATCTGTTCACTTGCTTGACTGGTTTCATCAGCTCCAGCCCTCATCTGCTCTGCTGAAGAGGCTAAATCTGTAGAAATAGTGGTGATCCCTTGAAACACTGATTGTAGATTCGTTGTCATGTGATTCATCGTTTGAATGAGTTGCCCAACTTCATCATCACGTTTATCTTCTAGTGTTTCTATACGTAAATTTCCTTCACTAATGTTCTTAGCCACCCCGACTGCCCTTTTTAAAGATTGACTTAAGTTCTGGCTGAATAAAATGAACAATATGCATCCTATAATGGTGGCTCCTAAAAACGTGATTAAAAATGTGATCTGAACAGCACCAAGAGATGAAACAGCTTCTTTACCAGCATCGTCAGCCCGTGCTTTCATCAAGTCTGTTAACGATTCAATGTGTGTCATCGTTTCATTGCGTAAGTTGTTTAATGCTACAATTTCACCAGAAGAGTGAACACTTCTTCCTACAATACGACTGACAATCTCCCCATATTGATCTTTAGCTGTGTAAATCTTCTCAAATAATTCCTGCTCATCTTGTGTACTCATGTCCGGCTGAAGATCGTCTAAGTATTCATTGAGACGTGTCTCTTCAGCTATGTATGCTTCTTCATCAAATTCACCGGTCTGTACAGAGTCACTCACAATAATATACATCGATCGAAATAGTGACCCGACTTCCGTGACCATCAACGCTTGTTCACTTCGAAGGTTTTGTTCCTCAATATCCCCCCGGGATGTTGCTAATTGTGGGTAAACATAACCGATACCCGCTAAAAATAAGATAAGTACAAGTCCAAACACAGTTAACATTTTATTTCGAATGTTAAGTCTATTCCATACCGCCATCTTTTATCCTCCCGATTCATAGTCATAAAACTAAAAGTCTTTTTCCTTTCTTAACAAACTATTAATAAGATCAAAAATATTAAGACTTTTTAATATATTACCTTATTGAGGTAGTTTATAACAACAATTTTACCGTATTTGTAATAAATTTTTACAGCTTTTTTTATGAAAATAGAACTAATTAATAGTTTATAATAGGTCTTTATGCCTCTATAAAGGCACTATTAAAGTTTAGTTAAATGGCTCATATACGGGACTAAAGCATTACTTTATAATGATTGATTATATATAGTACAACAGAAAAAGGGGGCAATTTAAAAGATGGCAGAAGAAATGGAAGTTAGTGAGACTAGCAAGACACAGACTGGAAAGCGCCGTCTTGTTATTATTTTGAGTGCAAGTTTATTAGCACTAATTATATTAGTTTCAGGTGTTGTCCTGATCGCCATTCCTAATGAGAAGCTTAAAACAGCTTACGCTGATTTTACAAAAGAAGAGGAATGGGACCGCATCTATCATTTAGAAGAAAATGGTTACATGCTGGACAATGGTCAATTCATTAGGGTCTCGTTTGCATTCGTCGTTACTGATAGTTCACAAGTAACAGCATTATCAGATGGTCAATCGTTACTTAAATATACAATTACCGACGTCATTTCCGGAAAGAACCGCAGTGCTTTTAGAGGTCCAGATCAATTAAGACAATTTGAAGAAGACATAAAAGAGAGCTTGAATAAAGCTTACTCGGATGTAGAATTAGAGCATGTGTATATTACTAGTTTTGTTATTTCATAAAACAAACCTCCAATCAGCACTTACTTTAGCATCCGTTATCACCCGCGTAAATAGATTCTCCTCTATCTTCTGAGGCAGGCGTTTTACGGACGATTAATTGTGATAAAGCTAAATTTCAATCAGTGGGGGTTTTACTTCCCCTCAAGAGTGGGATAAATAGCAAAGAGCTTGAACACAGATGAACCCTGTCGTTCAAGCTCTTATTTTAACGATTAATCTGCATGGCATTCGCTACTATTTCAAATGAGCGCAGTCTTGCTTTATGGTCATAAATTTGTGAATGAATCATCATCTCACTAGCTCCAGTATCAGACAAGAACGTCTGAAGCTGTTCTTTCACATTATCCGCTGTTCCAACGATGGCAGAACCGAACTGCTTTTTTAAAATTGTCTTCTCATAATCTGATGACAATTCTTTTATATTTTCTACTGGTGGCTGCAATTTACTCGGTGTGTTTCGGATGAGATTTAAAAATTGCAATTCTAGGCTTGAAGCTAGAAAATTGGCTTCCTCTTCAGTATCTGCTGCCACCACGTTAGCTACAACCATTGCATAAGGCTCCTGCAAAACTTGTGAAGGCGTAAAGTGGTTATAATATAAATCCAATGCGGGTAATGTATTTTCAGGAGAAAAGTGGCTAGCAAAAGCAAATGGCAATCCATGCTCTGCAGCTAACCTTGCACTAAATCCACTAGATCCTAACAGCCAAATAGGGATATCAAGGCCTTCGCCCGGTACAGCACGGACAGCAAGTCTTCCTTCAGCCAATTCAGGATTAATGTAACTTCTTAACTCCTTTAATTGTTCTGGGAAATCATCACCATTAGTAAGATCCCCACGACGCAGAGCATAAGCCGTACGTTGATCTGTACCTGGGGCTCGACCAAGTCCTAAATCTATCCGATTTGGATAAAGAGAAGCTAATGTCCCAAATTGCTCTGCAATTATGAGTGGGGCGTGATTCGGAAGCATAATCCCTCCAGAACCTATACGCATAGTTGACGTGCCTTGAGCTACATAACTAATTAAAATAGACGTAGCAGCACTGGCAATACCCGGCATATTGTGGTGTTCCGCAAGCCAATAACGATGGTATCCCCATTTCTCAGCATGCTGAGCTAAATCAAGCGTATTTCTAAAAGCATCCTCTGCCGTTCCGCCTTCGAGAATTGGTGCGAGATCAAGAATGGATAGTGGTATCTTTTCCATCCGTTTGCTATTATTCATAGACATTGGACACTCCTTTTTTAATTTTAAAAACAACTATACATGGGTATATCTATTTGTGACATTACAGTTAGTTTATCAATTGTATCTTTTTTTTCCTATTATTTTGCTTAGCTTTCCGAACTATTCTAAAGGAGATGGTTATTATGGCAAAGCAATTGCCTCCAGGACAATTCGAAACAGAGAAATGGCCTATCTTACATAAGGGAGACGTATATTCTTTTAATAAAGATAATTGGAATTTTAAACTTTTTGGAGAAGTTGAGAAGGAACTATCACTCACTTATGATGAGGTCATGCGTCTGCCTAAAACAATATCCTCAATCGACATGCACTGTGTCACAACATGGTCGAAGTTTGGCAACACGTTCGAAGGGATCGCTTTTCGAGAATTTTTAAATTTAGTCACTTTACGTGAAGGTGTTACACATGTAAAAATATTTGGTTATTATAATGGGGACCGATTCGGCTATTCAGCCAACTTACCACTTGATAACCTCTTAGGTGATGATTCATTATTTGTTTACAGGTGGAAAGATCATAAACAAGATTGGGAAACCCTTTCTGCTAAACACGGTTTCCCCCTTCGATTTATCCCACCTTCTTCTTTTTATTTATGGAAAGGAACAAAATGGGTTTCTGGCATTAAATTTATGACTGAAGATGAGGAGGGCTTTTGGGAAGAGCTTGGCTATTCAATGACTGCTAACCCATTTAAAGAAGAGCGTTACAAATAAAATATATGCATGTCTAAAGGGACTGTGCCAAATAGCAACTTCTGCACAGTCCCTTTATTATATTTTCTCCTCTAGATCACTAGCATTGCCCATCCAATAGTCATTAAGAAAGAGGCTTACAAACAGCACTTTTTATATTTATGTCCACTTCCACATGGACAGGGGTCATTTCGTCCAACTTTAACTTGCTTTCGGTGAAGACCAGCTTTATATATCCTTTCAACTGCTGCTTTTATTTCCTCATGAGTAGCTTCCATCTCTTGTGAGTAAAGTGGTTCTCTTGCCACCATGGCATCATTGCCTTCATCCATTTCGTTACTATGTGTATCTTCCTCAGTTACTACGTCAATAGACTGTTGTGTCAATTCTAAGTGCTGATTTTCCAATTGATGTGGAGCCGCATCATTCACTTCGTCTTGGTACTCCTCTTCATTTGGTTCGTGGTTTTCCTTGTCATTCGACCGTGTTCCTTCTCCAATTTCCTCCACATAGTTGCTAACCTTTTGTTTTTCTTGTAGAGACGCTTTCCATCGTGTCATTTCTGGATGATCAATATCGTTAATGACAGCCGTACAATACAAGCCTTCTTCAAGTGTAGCAACTGTATTATCATACCCTACATCCTTAATAAAAGCGTCGATTTCTGAGAGCATATCGACAGTTAAATGCTCACATAAACCTGCGGCAACCATTGTTTTCTCAGTCTTACCTTGCACATGATCCCAGCTTTGTACTAATGCCTCTCTCGCTTTAACTGTTTTAATATTACTAAGAATATAAATGGCAAACTGACTTAACCGTGGATCTTGTATTAGCGCCTCTACTGATTCGATAACACTATTTTCCTCCATGCCAATTTTAATAAGCATGTGACACATTTCTTGTAAAAACAATTCATTTCTATGATGCCACTGGGCTAAGGCTAGGACTTCCGGAACAGCTTCCTCTAACCTCATCTCGTTGGCCAACACAACATCATATAAATCACGGTACGAAAGGACAGACTTGCTTTTCATTTTCTTAATTCTGTGAATGACTTCAAGTGTCCCTATCATCTCTCGCTGTACCATAAGTGATGCAATTTGCTTCCCTAAAATAAACACATTTTCGTCAAAAGTTTCGTTTACTTCTAACGTATGTATGACTTTGTGAAACTTTTGCAATACAATATCTCGCTGGTCAGTGCAAAGGCTTGTATAGAAATCCATGTGGCCTAGTTGAATGCCCTGTTTCTTAAACACCTGGGAAATAAGATGTTGGTAGGCTTTAGCAATACATGGATCTAAATGATTTAAAATATCAGTATAAAAGGGTTGTTGCTCTTTTGAAACCGTATCATTACGAAGGCGCTCTAATATGTATTCTACTGCTCTATGAGAGACTGGCAGGTGCTCTAAATAAGGTAATAAAGAGCCTTCTGTTCTTTCCTTTTGGAGATATAGTTCATTCGCTTCAAGTCCTATAAGGAATGTGTTCTCATCGCCAATATAACTTTTGTGAAGGATATCTAGAACAAACTTCTGGATAATCTCATCCTCTGTTTTCATATGAGTTTCGATCACTTGTAAAAATGCTTGGCCGTCCATTTTCAACACCTCTATTATCATTCATGTTCTCTCAAACTAACTTTTTTCATAATTAATCATATATTCTTTTTTAATTATACATCTTCTTAGCCACTATGAGCGGTTACATGAAGGAAATGAGATATTTTTTAGATTTTTATAGAGATTTCCTATCATAAGTAAACCCTGAAATAGAAAAATCGCCTCCCCACTTATCTCCCCGCCTCTCTATGACCAATTAAATCCGTGGTATTTCCCGGGAAATTGTCGAAAAAGACAATGAGCCTCATTTTTTGCTGAACTAAAAAATATCTAACTTAGTCTTAGAAAGAGAGAAACCGTTATACTTTAAAAAACCCCTACTTTACGAAACAAAAAGCCTCTCGACAACAGTTGATACGATTTGCTAGATTTATAAGAATGACTCGTTGCATTACCCAAATAGACAGCACTCTACCTTCACTAACAAACACGATGATCCGAATTCACCCTCACTTCCAAACACGTCCTAAATTATGAGGTTAAAAAACATGAAAAAAGAGTCTAGGGTGTTTCCTAAACTCCAACTCTATACCTTATGGTAGTGATATATATTGAGACTTGTATGTTAGCTTCTTTCTTACCACGTTGCGGCCCGTTCAATCTGTTCTTCTAAAATGCTCATATTCGTTTTTACACTTGAGGAGACATCGTGCAAGACAGTGATCGCTTCTGCCTCATGGTCAGATAATTGAAAGACGATATCGTCAAACAGGAGCTGCATGTCTTTTAAAATAGACGTAGCCGCCGAGTTATAAATGTGAATATTATAATAGCCGGAATCATTAAATAACGCAGAATCGATGTATGGCCTTAAATTATCGACGACCACGGGATAATTCGTTAAAAACTTTTGTAGACCTATCCGAACACCTTCAACGGTTTCATTCATTTCTTCTAGAGGTTTTAGAGCCACATCCACTTTTTCTTTCACTTTATCATCATAGTTAGTAAAAAGACTGAGTACCAGCCCACCTGGATTTCCATATAAATGTACATTTTTCACGCCATTTATTATCACAACGGCCGATTTACCCGCAGCCTCTATTAAAGATACTTTTTGTATTAAATTTGTAACTATCGGGATTAATAATAGAGAAGTTCCAAGTTTAAATTCTTCCATGGACTTGTCTAAATGAAGACTTTTGAACTTCATATAGTTCAACAAATACGGGGAGTCTTCCATTTCGTAATCAGTCGTCGATTGGATCTTATCCACTTCAGTTACTCCTGAATGATGAGAAATGGCACTTGCAACACTCTTATCTATTTTCTCAAAAGCGACGGCAACTTGATCAACTTGGTTGCCGAATTCGTCAACCTGTGTGGTCATATGTTGATAGTTTTGTTGCACGTATTGAAAATGAGACTCTAATTCTCCTACTACGGCATCGTGAAATTTCTCTTGCCCAGCTTTAAACACGTCTTCAATTTTATTTAGAAGCGTATCTTCTACAGCCACTATAAACTCATCTACTGTTTCCTCTAAGCTATAAAGATAATTTCTTAATTCTGCAAAAATAGTTTCAACATCAATCGTTTTTTTAGTAATAAACTCTATAAGTGCCACTGGAGGAGAGTCAAGTACACTATTTAATGAAGAGCAAGCCGTTTCAATATTATTTAAGAGAAGATGAAGTCCTTGAAGAATTTGTTTAAAAACACTATTAGCAAAACGAATCCCTCTGAATAGCCCGTCTTCTACTATGCTTTCGAGACTTCCTTGATATACCTCACGAATTGTATTAAGGCGATCATTATATGAATCGCTTTCATGAGCGATGATATCCACCGAGTGTCCGATATACGTTTGAGCCAAGTCTAATCGTTCTAATACTGATGTATCGATGGCGTCACTCAGCATTCTTATCGTGTCAACATTTAAATCAATTCTCTCTGATCTTCCCCCATATAAAGGATGGCCTGTCCAGATACTTGATACTACGTGGCTATGTGCATCAACGTGTATAACGCCATAGCCTGGTTCCCCCTCCGTTCCAATTGTGACGTAAGGGACATGTTGACCATTTTCATCCCTTATATAACCTGTATGGTTAAAGCCAAGTCCATCTTTAGAAGGAATGCCGTTATAAATCGTATGCTGAGCACCAGGCACTTGATCCCCCATACCAATTGCCCTTTGACTCAGGTTTAAGACATCATACTCACTAATATAGTTGGTGATGTTATGATACTCTTTCCCTGCTTCAACCGCACCAGCCGGCAGCATAGCGGGATTTAGTGTCACTGAACGCACATGGCTGTTTTGAACACCAACGTAATTCGCTAACGCCCCGCCAAGAGAGTTCCCTCCGACTGATGTGATTTCGCCGAACTCCTTCTCCATATCTGCCAAATAGCGATCGGCATCTTTAAGTTGCTGCGGTGTTGCTTCAGTGAGCAATTGAATATCTGTTATAAGATCAGCTCTTCCATATTTACCATGAGCATTTGTCCCCATATACACTACATGATACTCACCTGAGGCCACATTTTGAACGGTCATGGCATCCATGCCGCTTTTTTCTTTGTTGAAGTTGCTGTCCACAATTTTAAAGGACTTTTCACTAACCTTTATAATCGAGTCACGTTTAGGTTCCAAATACACGTGTAAGCCTGCTAGTTCTACTAAATCTGCATCAGTTGTTTTCGTTGGATCTATTTCTGAGTTCAGTTTTATCGCCACTTGTTCTACTCCTTTATTGTCTGATGATATCTCTTTTTTTCAAAGAATTATCATGTCCACCGTCAGCAGATAATTTGTTAACATAATTATCATGTAACCAGATCGAATAGTTTCCCCTCGGTATACCTTCTAATTCGTTAAATTGTTGGACGATGTCGCCTAAAAGTGACTCTGTTGGTTTACTGTCTTCTTCGTCCATGTAAACTTGTATTGATATTGTTAGAAAATTGGCATTGTATGCCTCCTTATCAAACTGACTTTTAAGCTCCTCCTCACTAATCTCCGGATTTTCAAAATATAAACGATTCATTTTCTCCATTTCTTCTTCTAAAGGCATCGGTTGAATGAAGTAATAGGGTGTCGTATAGCCTGTAGACCCCACATTGTTAATAGCCTCTTGACGCCACCCTATTATAGGATATTTATCGGCAAGCCCTTCAACAAAGTCATCCAGTACCGCAAACTCCTCATCCATGATCATCGCTAATAAACCACCGAATAAACTTTGCTCAACTTGACTCGCCTCCGTCCAAATGCTTTCCGTCATTATTTTCTCTTCTTTTACATCTATGCCGATCATCGCATACGTATGGAAATGGGGTTCGCCGACCGATTCTACAAATACCGTCGCCCCATCCATGTTGCCGACGACATTATGGACGATCACTTCTGTTTTATATTCTTCAAGAAAAAAGGCCTTCATGGCTTCTTCTATTTCCGCAAATTTCTCGTTGGCGATCACATCCGTCTTCTCACCATTGACGAGGTCATAGTCTTCACCTATGTAATCATTCACACTGACATAGCGATCATCAAAGGCGTCCCCTGTGGTATAATCTCCATCTGTTTCATTACTGTTATTTTCTGTATTCATCGTCATACACCCTCCTAATATCAAACAGACACTTATCGTGATGAAACTGGCTTTTAGCATGATTTTCCCCCTAGGTAGTACACGTCTATTATTCTTGACTTCCTTTTATCAGTTTAATTGTATGGAACCGAGTTGTTAAGCTTAACTTTACAATAAAATGAAATACGTTTAAAAACAGGAAATAAGAAGGACGGCTTTTGTTTCAGAAAACTAACATAGACCTGTTTTTTATAGGTATAAAATCATAGACAATACACCGATAGCCATTTTCCTTTGCTAAAGTTTCCACAATTTTAAAGGATTTTTCACTAACCTTTATACAGCTAAGCTTCAATCAGTAGGAGTTTCCCTTCATCCTCCACTGATTGTTAGTTTAACTTATCGGACCTTTAGGGGCAGTTTATCCCCGACCTTACTTTTCGATTTTGGTACGTCAACACTAAACTGGACAAAAATTATAGGGGCTGTTGTTTGAATTCCATTGGTGTTAAATAGTCTAACGTTCCATGAATGCGAATGTGATTAAACCAATGAACATAATCATCCAGTTCAATAGCGAGCTGTTCAAGAGAAGAGAAATGAGCACTGTTAGCGAATTCTGTTTTGAATACCTTAAACATCGCTTCAGCCACGGCATTATCATAAGGGCATCCTTTCATGCTCAACGATCTTTGGATGCCAAATGTTTCAAGTGCTTCGGAAATAAGCTTATTGTCAAATTCTTTACCACGGTCAGTGTGGAACATTCGAACGTCGTTCAAGTTACCTTTAATACGCGATAAAGCCTGATAGACCAGCTTTGCATTCTTATTAGCACCAGCACTACGACCAATGATTTCACGGTTAAAAAGATCGACAAATAAGCATACGTAATGCCATTTTGCTCCAACGCGGACGTACGTTAAATCACTTACAATGACAGCCAACGGCTTGTCTTGTTCAAATTGACGCTGTAATTCGTTTTTTACTAACGCTTCATTACACCATGTCTTATGTGGCTTGTACTGTGCTACGGTATAGTTTGATACAAGTCCCAGTTCGTTCATTAATCGGCCAATTCGACGACGGGATACGTTTTTTGGTCTTGGTAATCTACTTAATTCTTTCTTAATTTTGCGCGTGCCATAATTGTTCCGGCTTTCTTTAAAAATTCGGGAGACCTCTTGGGAAATCTCTTCATCTTCCCTTTTAAACACACATCGGCCGTGGGAATTGGCATGATAGTAATACGTACTTTTAGGAATCTGGAGGACGTTACACATTGCTGATACCGAATAAATGTGAGCATTATTTCGAATCACATCTATTTTTGTCCCATGATCAGCGCTGCTTGCTTTAAAATATCATTTTCCATCATGAGACGCTGATTTTCCTTACGTAACCTAGCTAGTTCATTCTCTTCTTCAGAACGGTTATCTTTGGCGGCAAATGAACCTGTTTCTTTATGATTTTTAATCCAGCGATCTAACGCAGAAGGCGTGATATCATACTCTCTCGCAATATCTGCACGTGATTTACCATTTTCATAAAGCTTCACTAATTGCAGTTTAAATTCGGCTGTAAAAGTTCGACGTTGACGTGTCATCTTAGTCACGCTCCCTTATGTTATAGTCTTAGTTTACAAGCCCTCATTTTATCTGTCCAACTTAGTGTAGCCTATCCATTTTCTTAAGTTTTGAGGTGGGGGTTTTACTGCCCCTTATGGGTGGGATAATCGAGTCACGTTTAGGTTCCAAATAAACAGGTAAACCTGCTAATTCTACTAAATCTGCATCAGTTGTATTATTTGAATTAATTTCTGTATTTATTTCAACAGTCATAGTTTCTTATCCTCCCCTTAATCTATAACAATATCTCTTTTTCTTAAGGTATTATCTTGACTCCCACTAGCAGACAATTTATTAACATAATGATCATGTAACGAGATCGAATAGTTTCCCCTCGGTACACCTTCTAATGCTTTAAACTCTTGGACGATGTCGTCTAAAAGTGACTCTGTTGGTTTACTGTCTTTTTCGTCCATATAAAATTGGATTGAAATCCTTAAATAATTGGCGTTGTATGCCTCTTTATCAAACACGCTTTTAAGCTCGTCAGCACTAATGTTGGGATTTTCGAAATATAAACCATTGATTTCTGTCATTTCATCTCGTAAAGTCATCGGTTGGGTAAAGTAATATGGTGTCGTATAGCCTGTAGACCCCACATTGTTAATAGCCTCTTGACGCCACCCTATTATAGGATGTTTATCGGCAAGCCCTTCAACAAAATCATCCAGTACCGCAAACTCCTCATCCATGATCATCGCTAATAAACCACCGAATAAACTTTGCTCAACTTGACTATCCTGCGTCCAAATGCTTTCCGTCATAATTTTCTCTTCTTTTACATCTATGCCAATCATCGCATACGTATGGAAATGGGGTTCACCGACCGATTCTACAAACACCGTCGCCCCGTCCATGTTGCCGACGACATTATGGACGATCACTTCTGTTTTATATTCTTCAAGAAAAAAGGCCTTCATGGCTTCTTCTATTTCTGCAAATTTCTCGTTGGCGATCACATCCGTCTTCTCACCATTGACGAGGTCATAGTCTTCACCTATGTAATCATTCACACTGACATAGCGATCATCAAAGGCGTCCCCTGTGGTATAATCCCCATCTGTTTCGTTACTGTTATTTTCTGTATTCATCGTCATACACCCTCCTAATATCAAACAGACACTTAGCGTGATGAAACTGGCTTTTAGCATGATTTTCCCCCTAGGTAGTACACGTCTCTTATTCTTGACTTCCTTTTATCAGTTTAACTGTATGGAATAGAGTAGTATCGCACTTGTTCTACTCCTTTATTGTTTGATAATATCTCTTTCATCCAAAGAATTGTCCTGACTCCCACTAGCAGACAATTTATTAATATAATTATCATGTAAATTGATCCAATAGTTCCCCCTCGGTACACCTTCTAATGCTTTAAACTCTCGGACGATGTCATCTAAAAGTGACTCTGTGGGCTTGGTGTCTTTTTCTTTCATGTAAAATTGTACTGTTATTGATAAATAATTCGCATTGTATGCCTCTTTATCAAACTGGCTTTTAAGCTCTTCAGCACTAATCTCCGGATTTTCAAAATATAAACTATTTAATTCTTCCATTTCATCTTGTAAAGCCATCGGTTGAACAAAATAATAAGGAGTTGTATAGGCAGTCGCTTTCACATTATTTATCGCTTCTTGCCTCAATCCAACAACAGGGTATTTTTCTGCTATTTGGTCTGTAAAAGCATCCAATGCCGCAAACTCCTCCTCCATAATCATCGCCAAAAGACCACTGAAGATCCCTTGCTCAACTTGACTATCCTGCGTCCAAATGCTTTCCCTCATAATTTTCTCTTCTGTTACATCTATGCCAATCATCGCATACGTATGGAAATGAGGTTCCCCGACCGATTCTACAAACACCGTCGCCCCATCCATGTTGCCGACGACATTATGGACGATCACTTCTGTTTTATATTCTTCAAGAAAAAAGGCCTTCATCGCTTCTTCTATTTCTGCAAATTTCTCGTTGGCGATCACATCCGTCTTCTCACCATTGACGAGGTCATAATCTTCACCTATGTAATCATTCACACTGACATAGCGATCATCAAAGGCGTTCCCTGTGGTATAATCCCCATCTGTTTCGTTACTGTTATTTTCTGTATGCATCGTCATACAACCTCCTAATATCAAACAGACACTTAGCGTGATGAAACTGGCTTTTAGCATGATTTTCCCCCTAGATAGTACACGTCTCTTATTCTTGACTTCCTTTTATCAGTTTAATTGTATGGAACCGAGTTGTTAAGCTACACTTTACATTAAAATGAAATACGTTTAAAAACAGGGAACAAGATGGGTGTCTTTCATTTAAGAAACTAACATAGACCTGTTTTTTGTAGGTATAAAATCATAGACAATACACCAATAGCCTTTTTCCTTTGCTAAAGTTGTCCACAATTTCAAAGGATTTTTCACTAACCTTTATACTCGATTCTACATCGGGTTTTAAATAACCATGTAAACCTGCTAATTCTACTAAATCGGCATCTGTGGTGTTATCTAAGTTAATTTTATTCTCTATTTCTAAAGGCACGCATTTGCCCCCTTAATCTTTTAAAACGTTTCTTTCTTTTAAAGAATTATCTTGACTGCCACTAGCAGAGAGTTTATTAACATAATTATCATGTAATGATAATTGGTAATTTCCTCTCGGCGCTCCCTCCAATTCCTTGAATTCACTCACTAGCTTTTGAAAGAGCGCTTTATCTGGCTTATCTCCTTCTTTGCTCATATACAGTTGAATCGAGAAGATAATATGTTCCTCATTATAATCCTCTTTATCAAAATGCTCTTTAAGTTCTTTTGTATCAATGGAAGGGTTCTCGAAATATAGACCATTTAGTTTCTCCATTGGTTCACTTAATGCTACGGGCATGGGTTGGATGAAGTAATACGAGGTCGTATAGCCTGTAGATCCTACATTATTGATGGCTTCTTGACGCCAGCCTGTTAGTGAATTTTTTTGCACAAACCCCTCGATAAAGTCATCCAGTACCGCAAATTCCTCATCCATAACCATAGCTAATAAACCACCAAATAAACTTTGCTCAACTTGACTATCCTGCGTCCAAATGCTTTCCCTCATAATTTTCTCTTCTGTTACATCTATGCCAATCATCGCATACGTATGGAAATGAGGTTCCCCGACCGATTCTACAAACACCGTCGCCCCATCCATGTTGCCGACGACATTATGGACGATCACTTCTGTTTTATATTCTTCAAGAAAAAAGGCCTTCATCGCTTCTTCTATTTCTGCAAATTTCTCGTTGGCGATCACATCCGTCTTCTCACCATTGACGAGGTCATAATCTTCACCTATGTAATCATTCACACTGACATAGCGATCATCAAAGGCGTTCCCTGTGGTATAATCTCCATCTGTTTCATTACTGTTATTTTCTGTATTCATCGTGATACAGCCTGTTACTAATATCATTAACCCAAGTCCTAGCACCCTTATTTTCTTCATTTGACATCCTCCTAAATATAGCTAACGTGTCGTTTCGTATTATGTGGTAAAGCTCTTTCTAACAGATCCTTTTATATGCATGATGGTTGTTTGGCAGAGAGTCACCGCATGTACAAACACATAAAACCCCCTAAAGGTAACTTGTTATCTGTCTACCTTCAGGAGGTTCATTCACTTTAACTTCATAACGTCTTACCACGTTGCAGCCCGTTCAATCTGTTCTTCTAAAATACTCATATTCGTTTTCACGCTTGAGGAGACATCGTGTAAGACAGTGATCGCTTCTGCCTCATGGTCAGATAATTGATAGACGATATCGTCAAACAGTAACTGCATTTCTTTTAAAATAGACGTAGCTGCCGAGTTATAAATATGGATGTTATAATAGCCGGAATCATTGAACAAGGCGGAATCGATGTAGGGTCGTAAATTATCGACGACCACAGGATAATTCGTTAAAAACTTTTGTAGACCTATCCGAACACCACGTAACATCTCGTTTAACTCGTCCATTGGCTCCAGTATTTCATTCACTTTTGCTTTGACATTCTCGTCATAGTTTGTAAATGTGCTTAAAATAAGGTTGCCAGGATTACCATATAAATGAATATTGGTCCCAGTTCTAATAATCGATGTAATCTGTTCGCCAGACCATTCAATTAAGCTCACTGTCGTTTTTAAACTTGTCGCTATCGGAAGCAAGACGAAACTGCTCCCTGTTTTAAATTGCTCCATTGCAATATTTAGACACTGTTCTTTTAACGCCATGAAGTTAAGGAGATAGGGAGACTCAATCATTTCTACAGCTGTCGTTTGCTGAATTTTACCCACATCGCCCACACCAGACTGATTGGAGATAGCACTCGCCAAGTGGTTGTCAATTGTTTCAAATGCCACTGCCACTTGATCGACTTGGGTACCAAATTCTTTTACTTGATCAAACATGTTGTTGTAATTTGCAGTTACATAGTTGAAATGAGATGCTAGCTCTCCGACAACCACATCATGAAAACGTTCTTGACCTGCTTTAAAAATATCTTCAATTTTCCTCATAACAATATCGTCAATAGCGGCTATAAATTCATCTAATTGGTCCTCTAACCTCATGAGATAACTTCTAATCTCAGCAAAGACAGCATCCAAATCAATCGCTTTTTTCGTTATAAATTTTAACAAGGCTACCGGTGGGTATTCTAATACAAGGTTTAAAGACTCACACCGTGCCTCAATAACATCTACAACCATATGAAGCCCTTGTATAACTTGCTTAAACATGCCATTCCCAAACCGAATATACCGTAACAAACCATCCTCTACAATATTTTCTACACTTTCCTGATAAATTTCTCGCAATTGGTTTAAACGTGCATCATATGCCACACTTTCATGAGTAATGATTTCCGTGGAGTGATTAACATATTGCTGCGCCCAATCTAACCTATCTAACACAGAGGTTTCAATACCATCACTTAGCATTCTAATCGTCTCTACATTGAGGTCGATTCGTTCTGATCTTCCTCCGTATAAAGGTTGACCTGTCCAAATACTAGATACGAGATGATAATGGGCATCTACTTTAATGACACCATAGCCCGGTTCTCCTTCTGTTCCTACCGTCACATGAGAAATATGCTTACCGTCTTCACGGATATAGCCAGTGTGGTTGAACCCAATTCCCGTCGTTGAAGGTATACCATTATAAATCGTATGTCTAGCACCAGGCACTTGATTACTCAGTCCAATAGAGCTTACACCAAGATTTAAAATATCATATTGACCAATATAATTCACGATATTATCATATTCTCTATCGGTCTCTACAGCGTTAGCAGGTAGTAAAGCAGGGTTTAATGTAACAGAACGAACATGCTCGTGTCTAACACCAACCATATTCGCTAATGCACCACCGAGAGAGTTTCCCGTTACGGATGTTATCTCCCCGTATTTCTGTTCCATTTTCACAAAATAGTGTTCAGCTCCTTCAAGCTGTGCCGGTATAGGCGCTGTTAGCAGTTGCACATCTGTCACGATGTCCGCTGTTCCATATTTACCATGGACATTCGTACCCATATACACAATATGGTATTCGCCAGAGGTCATATTTTGAATGGTCATGGCATCAAGTCCTGTAGGATCTTCATTAAAATAACTATCTCTAACTCTATAAGCTTTTTCATTTACTTCAAACACTTGATCTTTACCATATTCTAAATAGGCGTGTAAACCTGCTAATTCTACCAAGTCCTGATCTGTCGTAATCGTTGTATTTATCGTTTGTTTCACGTCTGTCGTCACATTAATCCCCCCTTCACTTTATAATGTCACTTCTCTCCAAAGAGTTATCTTGATCTCCACTAGCGGATAGTTTATTAATCTTATTGTCATGCAAAGATAGTGTATAATTAGCACGTGGTACGCCTTCTACAGCTTTGAACATGTCCGCAACATCATCAAACATTACCTGATCAGGCTCATTTTCTTCCATAAAAAAGCTGATTGAAATGATAAGTTTCTCTGCATCATAGCTGTCACTATCAAAATGTTGGCGCAACTCGTCAGCGCTAATATTAGGATTGTCAAAATAGAGTTGTGTAATCTGTTCCATCTCATCTCTTAGTGCCAGCGGCTGGACGAAGTAATAAGGTGTCGTATATGCCGTTGCTCTCACATTATTAATCGCTTCTTCTCTTAATCCGACGACTGGATAATTATCTGCTATCTCTGAAATAAACGAATCCAATTCAGTAAATTCTTCTTCCATCATCATAACTAATAACCCACTAAAGATCGCTTGCTCTACTTGGTTCGTTTCTGTCCAAATATTCTCCGTTTCGATATCTCCCTTTTCTGTGTCAATACCAATCATCGCGTATGTATGAAAGTGGGGCTCATCAATAGATTGGACAAAAACGGTTGCTCCCTCTGCATTGCCTACCGCATTATGGACAATCACATCTGTCTTATATTCTTCTAGGAAAAAATTACTTACGGCTTTTTCTATCTCTGTCATTTTTTCATTGGCGATAGGATCTGTTGCTTCACCATCCGGTAGATCGTAACCTTCTCCTGTATAGTCAGTGACATTTACGTACCGATCATCAACCTCTTCTATTTCTGTTTGGTTGTTTTGTAATTGGTTACCTTCATTCATTGTCATACATCCCCCTAGTAAAAACACGACACTGAAACTTATTAAACACAAATACTTCATTTTATAGCCTCCTATAATTAGGGAGTCATTAAATTATCGTTACTAACTAACTTTTAGATATACCTTCTGTTAGTTTAGCTGATTTCATTAGCATTGTTGACCTTTTTTCACTATAAAAAGAACTGAAATTAAAAACAGGAAAATGGGGGGGTGTCTTTAGTTTGGAGAACAGAGACATGTGCTAGATTATTCTAGGCGGATAGTTGTGAAAGGACCACTCCTTGCCTGTTACTTTCCCATTATTAGACTTATCACCTGTCACGTAGCATATTAAAAACGTGTATCACTTATTTCTATTGTAAAAATGTTATTTGTGTCCCCCTTTTTAATAGGAAGATATCCCACACAAATTTCATTAAGATACAAATTCTTAATAGAAGAGGTCTATATTTAAATGAAGGTCACCGTGACATTATTAAACATGATCACAGAACAATAGAACGAGCCTTCAATCAGTGAGGTTTTTCGTTCTTTTCAACTGATTAGTAGTTGCGTGAATCAGGACATTAACGGCCGTTATCTTCCGACTAAATAGAATTATCTCTCCTTTCTATTTTGAGACGGGAGTTTTACAGACGGTTATGTGCGATAAAAAGTAACGATACCAAATGCCCGTATTTCAAAAAGGACTGCAGTGAAAGACGATGACTCCGAGGGGATAAGTTACGTCTGAAGAAGGATGCGAAAGAATGTACAGTTCTTTTTTCACATGTGATAGGACATGATTCATTTAATTCAGCAAATGACTATGATCTAGTGTTCGTTCTAGATTCTAAATGTAACTAAGCTAGTATGTCACTTTCCCATTCTAGTTAAAGATTATCGACCTACTAGCCCTATTCGTTTTTACATTTTTTATCTTTTATTCATGCTTTTTGATGAAGTTACTTATATGACTAAAGCAACTATTGCCCTAGCATGTGTATTCCTGTATGATCTCTATTACATAGGTAATAAGGATCATTACAAATAGACTAAAAAGCGTATTAGTTAGACGTCATTACACTATCTCCTACTATAAGACGTGTGCTAATTACGACTACATTTAAGGGGAGTTAGCCATGAGTTCTACTGAACAAATCTATGATGAGGTTGTTATTAAAGCGATCGAATCTAATCTTGCTATTATTAGGTTTGATATGGAGCGTCGGGTCTCATATGTTAATACTATTTTCGCTGAGGTGATGGGTTACACTGTCCATGAGATGATCGGCATGTCCCACAAAGACTTCTGCCTACCTGAATTTGCTCAGAGCCCTGAGTATGATTCCTTCTGGAGAAGTTTATTTTCTGGACAAAGCTTTCAGGATAAGGTCGATCGATTAGATGCCCAGGGAAATCGCATTGCACTTGAAGCGACGTACATGCCCCTTTTCGATGACCATCACCGTGTCATCGGTGTTAGCAAGATCGCTACTAACATTACAAGCAGACTAAATGCCATTACAAACGTTGTAAATGGACTTCAATCCATGTCTGAAGAGTTAGCAACCCGTTCAGAAGAAGGTATTGAACGAAGTCACCACCTCCTTGAAAGTATTGAAAGAATTGCGGCCGTGTCCACTGAAAACACGAGCACATTGATGAACCTGCAAAGCCAGGCCGGTGAAATTAGAGACTTCGTAAAGGCAATAAGAGACATAGCAGCACAAACCAACTTATTAGCTTTAAACGCTGCAATTGAAGCTGCAAGAGCTGGTGAACATGGGCGGGGTTTTAATGTGGTGGCAAGTGAAGTCCGTAAGCTGTCTTCTTCAGTAGACGACACCATTATCGAAATCAAAAATAACGTAGATAACATGACAAAAGAAGTTGAAAAAATTTCTCTAGGTACGACAAAAGCTCAAGAGAATATTACTATCATTCAACAGCAAGTTGAAACAGCTATTAAGGACTTTTCTGATATTTCACAATCTGCCGAGAAGCTCGATCATCAAGCAAGAGACTTTAATAACATTGTTTAAAATACGATTGCTAAGGATCACTAAACAGCTCTTATTAACGAGGGCTGTTTTTACGAGACTTGGGCCTTTTATTACTTTAGTTTGTTATACAGTTTAACTTCCCCCCCTTTCTATAAATATGAAATATATCTTATCCGAATGAATTTCATAATTCAAAATAAGATGTCAAAATTCGAATAATGAAAGTGACCTTTACTTCAGACCGACGCTTTCCCGAGGGCTTGTCTTCAGCTAACTTTTGCTCGGTAACCCCTTTAGCAAAAGTGGATCTTCAGACTGCGCTTCATCCTCAGGGAGTCGCCTTCTTACGTTTCAGTCACTTTTTATCATCCGCATATTAAATCAAATTTATTGCCTATTATTCGTGTTATTGCTTTAAAAACATCATTATGAAATCGACTCATCCACTTGTTTTATGAATAAATTTCAAGAATAATAGTAATATAGACACACTTTTTAAAAAATCCCATTCATTAAAATTTATGGATTCGGCACTACGCTAATGAGAGGGAATTGCGCTATATAATATCCAATATTTTGAATAATTTAAATGAAATTTGATGGCGTGTTAACTAACGTCCGTTAACTTTAGACGATGCAAGGCCTCGATTCACACCATTTCCCTTAATTGACTATGTGCTTTAAGGGCTCATGACTTTTAAACTGGGTTATACGATTAATGACCGATAATTAAGGAGCTGACAACATGCACTGCTCGACATGCGGAAATACGTTTTCCGACCAACATACATTTTGCCCAGAAGACGGGACAAAACTCTTATCTACTAATATAACAATATCTACTGAAAAACAGTGCAGCGAGTGTGGCACAGCCCAAGACGCATTAAATCATTTTTGCGAGCATTGTGGTGCAGCTTTTCGCCTTTCCTCCCCGTCACCTTCTGTACGAAAAGCTTCACCATTTTCTACAGGGACGTTTCAGAAAGAATCTATCAAAAAACTGTTAGTCGATGGTTTTAAAATAGCCGCTCCCGCTTTTATAGGCATGGTAATAGTGGCAGCTATTATTCATAACAATGTTTCCAATTATTTTTTAGGCGAATTTGATATTTTATCTATGACCGGTTTTCGTTTGACTGACTTTTTCATGTATCTTCATTCCGTTCAAGTAACCATGACAATTCCCGGCGAATTCTTGGGCGCTCAAACGTTTCAAACAGGCGTGGTCCACGGTCTTATTCTTATAGCACTCATATTTAGTTTAATTGGTTTTATTTTTGGCAAAAGGATCGCTACCCTGACACCCAAAGACAAGCTAAAGCTAGCTTTATCAAGTGGTATTGTTTATGGCCTGATGATGGCGATTACGGCCTTAATTGCTCGGCGGACAATGACAATTGAAGAGTTTTATACAACAGTACAAATTAGTTTATCATTTTCAATGCTTCAAGCATTTAGTGTCAGTTTTATAACCATGACATTATTCTCATTCATTGGCTTGCTGCTTGCTTCTCCTAAAGGACGATCAGGGGAGGACTTACACGACTTGCTTCCAAACGGAAAAAGTATCTATTTCGGGGCTAGAGCGTTTTTAATTACGTCATTCACGACACTCGCTATTTATACTATCTATATTTATAACAGCGATATGATGCAGGAAGTGGCCATCTTTGAAGCTGGTACGTTAGCTTTCATCTTATCATTACAAGTGGCAGCTTATCTTATTCCACTCATTCATTTACAGACAATTGAACTTCAAGTGCCTGACATGCTTTTAAGTGCCTATGGTCGTGAGACGTTATGGCTTTTCTCAGCCAGTGACCACCCTTTCTTTCTTAATTTAGAGATCGGAGGTATTTCTCCTTTCGTCTTAGCCGGTTTGCTTATTCCAGTGGCTCTATTCGTGTGGACAGGTATCATATTGCATAAAACCTATGGAGAAAGCTTTGTAAAGCCATTACTCGTTGCAAGCAGCACGTATACGCTATTAAGCTTACTTCTTGCCTTTTTCTTACGTATCAGCGTTTCCCTTGAGGGATTTCATGCGTCAATTAGCGTTACATTCATCCTGTCAGCACTGGCTACTTTCACTTTCAGTTCTGCCGTTATGTATGTCACAGCATGGTTTCGCTCTTAAACCTATCAGGAGGTCACATCGATGAATTATTGTAAACATTGTGGGGCAGAGCAACAGGAAGACAAACGCTTTTGTCCGTCATGTGGTGGCGATTTACACTCTGCTGAAACCACGGCATCCTCACCTCTCCGTCACGGTAAATCGAACACTAAGCAGAAAAAAATAGTTGCCGCTGGATTAATAGGTATTATTGTTCTATTTGGTGTATATAAAACAGGGGACGCCCTTGCTGACGGAACAAAAATCATTGAACAATTTCGTACAGCTGTAGAAGAAAAAGATCATGACACGGTTTTACAGTACCTCCATCTGGAAGGGACGGATCAACCGTTAACTGAAGACCATGCGAAAGACTTAATTAATTTTTATCATGAGCATGCCCACGCTATGAATGGCTTAAATCACTATTTAGATGAAAAACGTGAGTGGATGCAAAGGGACTCAAACACATTATCAGCAGCCCATGGAGCATCTTCTGGATTAGCAGCACTCACTTTTGAACAAACAGGGAAACGCTGGTTCCTATATGATCGTTATGAATTCGTGCTTCAAGCAATCCCTCTTCAAGTAGAAGTTCATCAAGAAGAGGTTTCATTTAAAGTAGATGGTGACCCTGTAGACTATGAATTAACAGCTGATGGTTTGTATGATTTAGGTGCGTTCGCCCCAGGGAACTACGAGATCACCGCTGATCTTGCCACCGATTTTGTTGAACTTGAACACTCTATCCATACTTCTCATTTCTTCGATGCACCTGTCTATCTTCAATTTAATGTCGATGATATTGAGTTAACAGCTAATGTGGATGAGGCGGAGTTGTTTATAAATGGTGAGACGACTAATCTGGTCATAGGCCGTGATGCTAACCTTGTGGGACCTGTTCTCTTGGATGGTTCAATGACATTTCATATTGAAAAGGAAACACCGTTCGGACAAGTAGCATCCCTCCCTATTCAAGCTGATCGTAGTTACCTTGACCTTTACCTTGAAGCTAGCGATTCATTGCTTGAAGATGTCCAATCCGATCTTGAAGCATTGCTCACTGAACATAGCGCTAACCTGTATGAGATGACGAATAATCGTATTCAAGTGTTAGAAAATGTGCACCTTTTTAAAGAAGGAAGCTATATTGAACAAACTGGCTCGCAATGGTGGCTTTATCTTCAAGTCACTGAGGACTGGCAGCAGGATGAGTCCTGGTATGATGATGACATAGCACTCGTTCCTTACGAAGAGGCATATTACTACGAACTTCTCTATAATACTGGTTCTGAGTCATGGACCTTAATGAATCGTGAAAGAACCTATACGACCTTTACCGGCGATACACTTACGATCACATTTGATTATGAAGAAGAGCTAAAAGCTTTAATGGCACGTCAGGTAGAGGCGACAAAAGCAGAATACCGTGCTGAAGCAGAGACCTATCTCGATTATTTATTTAACGACTTTATCCGTGCAAACGTACGATTAATAAATGATGGGACTGCTGACGACACGTTTAGTTACATTTATGATGGCGCATCTGAATATAAAGAATCTATTACTGATTACGCTGATTACCTAGACGGCCGCAACATTACCCAAACGTTCATGGGAGCTGACATTCTTGAGGTGAGTCCAGCAGACAATGATACCTATACGGTGACAACGTTTGAAGATTATATTATTTATTATGAAGACGATCATGAAACAAAACGTAAAACGTTTGAATCTCAGTACGAGGTAAAGCTCACCAGTGATGGATTTAAAGTGGTTGAGTTAATAGAGACTGAGGAACAATCAAGTGAAGATTGGTAGATGAACCACAAACCATTTAAAAAACGGCTCTCACATAAGTGAGGGCCGTTCTTAATCACTGGGTTTTGTCCAAGCCTCTATATCTTTAATTAATAGCTTATGAGAGTTTATTTCCTTTCCTTCTTCGAACTGTCAACTTATGAGATCCTCAATGACTTCGTCTAGTTTGTATAGCGGAACACTATAGCCCACTGCATTTTCACCAAACGTTCTGGCGGCATTCATTCCGATAATCACTTGATCATTTTCGGAAATTAAGGGACCGCCACTACTTCCTTCTATAATATCAGCTGATATTTCATATAGATCTTCATATTCGTATTCTTCTATCAATAAGTTTTCCTCCGTCATGATGATCTCCCCATACGTCACAGTATTTTGCATACCTTCTGGGCTTCCGATTGTTAGAACATCTTCTCCCGCTCTATATTGTTGATCGGTTTCTAGTGGGAATGGCTCAAACCCATCTAGTTCTGGTACATAAAGCACAGCCACATCCATAAACTCAGATGTCCCTTCAACCGTCGCTTCATAATGTGTATCATCCTCGGCTATAACAGAGGCAAAGGCGCTATCATTAATAACATGGGCACTCGTAATCACATGTCCTTCATTATTATATAAGAATCCGGACCCTTGTTCTTCCGTTGTAACGATGGTGAAAACAGATTGCTGCGCTTCTTCAATCATACTCGCTGTACTAAGTTCCTCGTCTTGCTCTTTAAAAAATATGGGAAGTGGCTTGTCTACGTTGCTATCCAGAACTGGACTTTTTCGTTCTTTTAAAAGTTCAACCTTGATATGAGAGGAGTTAGAAGAGAATGCCTGATAAGTAACTATACCAATAAACGATGCAAAAACAATAAGTAAGATCGCCCCCAAAACTCCCATCATTCTTTGACGGGCATCATATAAACACTTTTTCTCAGCCCTTCCTCGTCTTTTTCCACATATTCCACGAACCATTTGTGCCCCCCTCCTAAATGCTAGCCTTACCTTTCATACATCATTTAGGAGTGGCAAGACTGTCATTACAAATACGTTTAATAAAATTTAATTGCTGTCTATATTCCCCGTTATTCAATCATCTAATCAGATGATTGATCTGGCTCAACATAGAAACGGAGCTATTTTTTCTTTTGTAAAACGATAGAAGATTACTAAGCAATCATTTAAAAGCAATCCTTAGTAAATACTATAAGACAATTTATCAATCAGTGGGAGTTTTCGTTGTTCTTCCACTGATTGATGGTTAAGTGAATCAGGACTTTAGAGGCCGTTTTCTCTCACCTAAATAGCTTTCCTCTCTATTTTGAGACAGGACGTTTACGGACGGTTATCTGTGATAAACTCGTTCAGCTGCCAGACTCAATCCGGATGTTAATATATGTACGGTCATCATAAGAGATTTTGCCATTTGTGACGCCTCTAACGGATACATTGTCATGAATGCATAACGGATCACGTTGTAATACGTGTTCCAAATGGGACTCCGTTTCTTTTAATGTAGCAAAAATTTGTGGATAGCCGTCGGAAGCAAGCGCCAGAGAGGTGATGCCAACAGGCACCTCCACCGTTTGGAAGCTTTCCATATATAACGGTTCACCATTAATCACTTCATAGCTAAAAGGCTGTGAAGGCGGTTGATTAGTGAAAGCATATTGGGCTTGAATTAACGGCTTAATTTTCTCAAAACTTGTGTCTGACGCTACAATGTCCGCCACTGATTTATCTTTGGCTAATTCTGCTTCTACTAGTAACCGTCTTGCTTGTGAGGTGACAGCATCCACTTCTTTTGCATGCTGATAATGCTGACCGTTCACATAGCATTGACAATCACCGATGAGCCATACTTTTCGAGCATAGACACTGTATAAAGCCATAGTAGCTGAAGGGCGTAAAAACGGTTTTGTTTTAATAACCTCCGTTAACTGATAATCACGATAAAATAAAGCATAGCTGTCGTTTATTTTCGTGATAATGTCTTCAATGGTTTCAGGCCCTTGCAAGCTTTCAATCGTCTGTTTAATGAGCTGTGCCGCATGCTGACCAGGCGTTTTGCCGTCAATTAATTGGCCTGATACATTCGTGGCCCCATCGATGACCGCTGCGTAGTTATCAGTCACACAATATGTATCTTCCATGTCTTTCTCGAATCCTGTTTTTGATTTAGAGACATACTCGATTAACTGTGGCATTGGCTGTCCTCTCCTTTTATCCATGGGTCAAGTATCTCGTGAATGATTATAGCACGGGAATCCAACGATTTTTATGGCAACAAAAAAAACGCTATTTCCAGATGCATGCCTTACATCATGATATAGCGTACAAAGTAAGTGACTATGACCCCACACCTGTTTCGATTTCGTCATAATACACCGTTATTTTTTGAAATCTCATAGCGTTCAAATGCTTTATATACGTGGCTTCTGCTTGATCCATTACTTGCTGAAAAACCGCAGCGGTGTCATGGTAATTCTTACTCGTTGTCTGTATGTCGTCCAACACTTCCGTCACCACCTCGCCATGGGAATGTTGTAACTCTTTTTCAACAAACTTTTTTAGTTCCTCATGTCTCTCTGCAATGCGTTCCAATGACTGGTTAAAAACACCAGATTTATCTAGTGAGTCTATGTATCTCATAAACTGATAACTTGTGGTCATTTGCCCCATAATTGTATTCCCCTGTTCTCTCTCTTTATTGATAGTTTATTGTAAAAAGGTGGCTTATTTCTTCTTCTTCACTGAATAATGTCTCAATTGATTCCTTGATGAGCTCGACACGTGCCAACGTATCAACCATTTCTTCTTCATAGTACGCGAAAATAGATTCAAAGTTTTCTGTCAATGCGGCTGGGAGAGGATCCACTTCCTCATGAACGGTAATTTTAGTAATTTTCCAAACTTTTTCTGCACTAGGAGGTGTGTGACCAAGTAATTCCTGTTGATAAGACCGAGGAGATTGCTCCATATTATTCATTTTGGTTGTGAGCACTCTTTTCCAATCGTTAAATCCTTCTTCATATTCTGATTCATATAAGCGTTTAAGTTTTGCGACTTCTGACTTAATTTCATCACACGTTGACTGCCCTTTTTGATAAATTCTCACTGCTGACGATATGTTCACTTTAATAGGTTGATTCGCCCCTATGAAAGATCGCATCGCAGAAAACCCTGCCAATCCAAGCCCTAACATAGAGAATAGTTTACCGAGACCTTTTCCCCTACCCATTACGTCACGCAATTCACTCAACAGTGACTCGCCCGACTTTGGTATCTCTTTTAAGCGATCAAGAAGACTATCCCCTTGCCGTGAAACATCCTGAGGTTTTATAAAATACATATCCCCGCCTACATACACTCTCGTCACATTTCCCCCACTGTTTTTTCCAAGAGCATTTACGACATGCTTCATTTTATGAGCATCAGCACTTAATCCAAAATAGGCCATTAACCCTTCCGTATGGAGCTTAAGATTGTCAACGTTAGCCATGATGTTGTTATATTCTTGGTAGATGTAATAAACTGACTGTATTATACCACTCCAACCTTGTTTTAGAGACCCCTTTAGATATGCTTTTATATTGCCGACACTTTCTAAAATTTCGCCTAAGCTTCGTTTAATTTCCTGCCGTTCAACAGGGGTGATCACCTCCAAGTCTACGAGGGCATCTAATAAAGGATCAATATTGTTATAGAGTACGACTAGATCATCATATAGCTGAGGAATTTTCTTACCCATATCCCATAACATCGGCCATATTGTAAACGTCATTTTCGCTTTTAAATTTTTTGTGCTCCAAGCTGCTGTGAATATATTAGTGTTTGAATAAGCGCTGTATAGGTCTGCAAAATCATCAATAAATTCAGCTCTTATTCCCGTGATTTCACGGATGGCACCATCAAAGCCATCTTTGTTATAACCTTGTAAAAATTGCGCAAAATAAAGGCGGACAATTCTCATATCCTCGTCAGAAATATGACTCATAAAGTCATGTAACCCATCAAAGCCTTCAATAGAATTCATTGGATCACCAACACCAATATCAATAAATCCCGACAGCCCCCACATCGCATATAGAAGGTCTTCTTCCATATTCAACCGGTTAATCGTCGTCTCATCAATACGCTCTTTATAATACGCTTCCGTAAACTCCTTAAGTTCAGTGGGATCAATGTCGTAGATGGCGTTGAAGTTATTTTCTATATCAACACTGAATTCACTAATAAGATGCAAAGCAAAATCATCATCAATATTTGCTAATTGATAATAACTTGGTGGGATATGGTTAACAGCATATACATTATCAAACTGTCCACTAATAAGTTGTAATGTTACAATTAAATTCCCTCCCAAAGAGTGCCCCATTCCAATATTTTTAAGTGGAATAGTAGTATTGTTGGAGTGAGCTACTTCAGCAGTAACTAGTTCAAAAAATGCTCGAGCATCTTCTATTTGACTATCATTCTGTCCTAATCCAATCCCAAATAAATTATAAAACCAATCTTTCGGCTTCCAACTGTCTTTTTCGCTTCCTTCACTGCCACGGGTAATGGTATACACTTGATTAATCCCTTTTTGTTCATCGTAAAAGTGGATGGCTGAGCCATCAAAACCTGAGTAATAATCCCCTTTTTGAAGCTCAGAAAAGTCATCTGATGAGTAGATCGTAATATTGGCGGGCGGTTCAACACCTGTTTCTTCTATATAAATACGGCGTATTTCTGATTCGGTTAATTCTTTATATTCCATTTGGATAATTCTCGCTCTTACAGAGTCGGAATCTAAGATTTCTTTATTTTCCACATCCTTCCTCCTATCCTGAATCATTTAAATTTTATTGACTTTATAAGAGTTTTGAAATTCTCTTCTTCGTCTTCAATATTTATCTTGCAATTTTCATCTAAACACGAAAGCCTATTAATAAATTTAACTCCTTTTTTATCACTATCAGCCTTAATATATCCAAAAATGATATAGGCGTTAATATCATTTAATTCTCGTTTGGCGTAATAATAAGTATTATTATTATGCTGAAAGACATCATATTCACCATCATAGCCGACTCTAGATGATAACATATTTAAATTTATCTCTATCCGTTCTGTTAAACCACGTTCTTCATATATTAACTTAAAGCCCGAAGTCATGTTTGACTTCTCATTTTGCACGCCAAACCTTAAAATTTCATTGACATCATTTTGGTTGTAATATGTGCCTTCATCTATCTGCCCTTCAACAGGAAATAACATCGTATACCCGCCAGTTCCTGACTCAAAAGTATAGTAACCTTCTTCTGTTTCCGTCGTTGACTGCATAAACTCACTTGTAAATTCATCTTGAAACGCTCGTGTGTCTGGCACGTTAACGTCACACCCTCCCATTATCACCATTAACAACATCATATGTATAAGCATAAACTTAAGTCGCAACGACATTCTCCTCTCAACATAACGTCTCTCTTTCTAATTTTTACAATAAACCCCTTATCTTTTCAATCATATATAGGGAAATTATTTGAAAACAGGACATTCGTTGTATATAACTATAGATATTGTTATTCTTTCAACCAAATACTACAACGAATTTAACATGTCTTTATACTTAGTTTTCCACTGAATTTATTATGAGGAAATAGTCCATCCCACCTCAAGACCAAACCAATCTTTCGGCTTCCAGCTATCTTTTTCGCTTCCTTCACTACCACGGGTAATGGTATACACTTGATTGATTCCTTTTTCTTCATCATAAAAATGAATAGCTGAGCCATCAAAGCCTGAATAATAATCCCCTTCTCGAAGCTCGGGAAAATCCTCTGATGAGTAGATCTTTATATTGGCAGGTGGTTCAGTACCTGTTTCTTCTATATAAATACGGCGTATTTCTGATTCGGTTAATTCTTTATATTCCATTTGGATCATTCTCGCTCTCACTTGATCCGAATCAAGAATTTCTCTGTTTCCCATCCCTCTCAACACCTTTTACATATCATTTAAACTCAATTGACGTCATAATTTTTTTAATTTTTTCTTCTTCACTTTTAATCTCTATCTCACAGTATTTATCATTATCTAAACAAGAAATATTGCTAATAAATTCAATCCCTTTTTTATCATTATCCGCCTTAATATAGCCAAAAATAAAATAGGCATTACTTGCCTTTATCTCCCTTTTAGCATAATAGTACGTTTTATTATTTTGTTTAAATATATTATATTCACCATCATAATTAACTCTGTTTGATAATATTTTTAAATATGTATCTATCCTCTCTGTCGTTCCCCGATCTTCGTATGTTAACTTAAAACCATAAGCCAAATTATCTTTTTCGTTTCTTACACCAAACGTAAAGATTTCATTGACATCATTTTGGTTGTAATATGTGGCATCATCTATTTGCCCTTCTATAGGGAACAACATCGTATACCCGCCAGTCCCTGATTCAAATGTATAATATCCTTCTTCTGTTTCCGTCGTCGACTGCATAAACTCACTTGTAAATTCATCTTGAAACGCTCGTGTGTCTGGCACGTTAACGTCACATCCTCCCATTATCACCATTAACAACATCATATGTATAAGCATAAACTTAAGTCGCAACGACATTCTCCTCTCAACATAACGTCTCTCTTTCTAATTTTTGTAATAAAACCCTTGTCCTCCCAATCATATATAGGGAAATTATTTAAAAACAGGACATTCGTTGTATATAGCTATAGATAATGTTATTCTTTCAACCAAATCCCACAACAAATTTGACATGTCTTTATACTTAGTTTTTCGCTGAATTTATTATAAGGAGATAGTCTATCCTACCTTAACAGCTTTCCAACTGTCTTTTTCGCTTCCTTCACTGCCACGGGTAATGATTTATCCCTTTTTCTTCATCGTAAAAATGATAGCAGAACCATCAAATCCAGAATATGTATCTCTTTCTCTAAGCTCTGGAAAATCATCTGATGAGTAGATCGTGATATTGGCAGGTGGTTCAGTACCGGTTTCTTCTATAATAAAACGAACCTTCAATTAGTGGGAGTTGAGTGAATCAGGACATTAGCGTCCGTTAGCTCCTGCCTAAATAGATTTGGCTCTTTTCTTTATTTGACATTACAATTAGCCCCCAAAGGTTAGTTGAAATTTACTGAACTCATCATTTTCATGATCAAGTCTTCCTCTTGCGATATGTCATCTATACACTTTTTTTCATCTTCAGAGGAACAAGGTACTGTGTAGACATAGCTAACAGCTTTATGATTAAGTTCTGATTTTACCAAACCGAAAAAATAATACATATTATCAATCTGATTTTTGGAATAGTAAATTGTCTTTTCTTCTAGTTGAATCGTAACGTATTCCCCTTCATAAGACACCCTTCGAGAAAGTGACTTTAAATTGATATCAATATGTTCATTTACTGACCTAGAATCATACTTAATTCTTGCTCCAGAAGAAAAATTATCTTCTTCCTTCTTATCGTTAGCAAAACTTATATTTTCAATGACATCTCCTTGTTTGTAATAATAGCTCTCATCAAGCGTAGCATCCACCGGAAACAACATCGTATATCCGCCAGTCCCTGATTCAAATGTATAGTAACCTTCTTCTGTTTCCGACGTTGACTGCATAAACTCACTTGTAAATTCATCTTGAAACGCTCGTGTGTCTGGTACGTTAAAACATCCTCCCATTATCACCATTAACAACATCATATGTATAATCATAAACTTAAGTCGCAACGACATTCTCCTCTCGACATAACATCTCTCTTTCTAATTTTTACAATAAACCCCTTATCTTTTCAATCATTTATAGGAGCATTACTATAAACAGGACATTCGTTGTATGTCAGAATAGAGAACGTTATTATTTTCCTGAAATTCACAACTAATCTAGCGTGCCTTTATCATCAGATTTTAATAAATCATTTATAAATAATCAGACCTAACCTCTTGACTGACTTCATGATGACACAATGCACCTAGACATTTACTTAATCTATGCTCGTGCTTGTTGAAAAATAGGACGATACTACCTCGATTATTTAGCAGATTCTATCATACAATTAGTAAGTTATTAAAAAGGAGAGTGAAATTAGTTGGGACACATCATGAATCGAATCTCAATATGGGGGAAAATCTGTGGAATAGGGTCAATTATATTAGGGGGAATGTCCGTCATAATAAGTCTTATGGCCTCTTCCTTTTCTGGTCTCATTACTGGTGTTGTGACAGCATTTTTGGGTTATTTACTCTATAAGGCGGGTACTGAAGCAAGCAGATATTTAGAAACATCATCAGAAGATGCTATCGAATACTTGCTTGAGAATTTTGCGAAGTATTTACTCATTAGTGGTATTTTATTAATTTTTTCTATCATAACGACTGTTTTCAGTCTATTCGTAATCCTACAGGGTGTAGGCAGCTATTATTAACAACGAAAAACCATTTAAGACCGACTTAGATATGTAGGATGAAAATGGAATGAACAGCGATGAGAATAAATAACATTGCCCTAATTATATTGCTAAATGTATTCCATTTCATCTTTTAACAGTCTTACTTAATACTCGACACCCAGTTACTTCGGATAGCTTTCACGACAGCTTCTGTACGATCATTCGCATTTAAAATCATTAAAATTCGTCCAATGACATTATTAATTGTTGAAGGGGCAAAATACATTTCGTTTGCAATCTCACCCGTAGATTTACCGTTTATTAATTTTTCTAACACGATTTTTTCGTTTTCTTTCAAAATACCTTCAATCTGTTTGTCATTTAGAACGAATTTTTTTATTGGTTTACTTTTATGCTTGATAGTGAAGATATCTTCAGCTACCACCTTGTGAAGCTCTGGATCTAGTAAAAACGGGTAACTATCAAAAAATGTCGCTACAGAATCAATATAGGTTTTAAATGTATTAACAAAGATAAGGCCATGAATTGGTAGTATAAGTAACTTACTTATACACCCCGTATTATATAAAGGGTTTGTCACTAAAACGATTTTTCCTCTGAACGTCTTCCCTACACCTTTGATAATGGAAGTGAGAAAGTCCACATCCTCCTCTTGATGAACATAGTAAAATACAAGATTTGCTGTAAGTGGAACATCATTAAATGATGAGACTACAGGACAGCGGGCATCAAATACCTCATCCCTGTACCGGTATTTAAATTTGCCATCAGGATCTATTAAGGCTGCCATATACTTTACATTTTCTGTTTGACCTATTTCCATTATCGTCACCTTCTTTAATCTAATTTTTATTAAGGCATTGAGGATCATTTTTTCTTAACTAAAGAGCATGATGATCCTCAAACAGGGGTTCAAACTAAGACACTTTAAATTTACTAGCTAGCGTTTGAAGGTCTTCCGCCCGCTGTGCAAGTCCAGCAGAAGCTTTTGAAATTTCATCCATCGTCGCATTTTGTTCTTCTGCACCTGCTGCCACATGGTCAGCGCTATTTGTAAAGCTTTTTGTTTTTTCAGAAATGCGTTCCATTTCTTCTGCCATACGAGCTGTGGATTGAATCGCACTGTCGGAAACAGTCATTGTCTCTTTAACGGCTTCATTCATATTTTTAACAGCATTCAAAATTTGATGGAAGGATTGATCAGCTTCAGTAATTGACGCCATCCCATTTTTGAATGTGGTTTTTCCTTGCTCCATTTCATGTGACGCTCTGCCCATATCCGTTTGAATAACACCGATTCTTTGTTGAATACTGGCTGCTGATTCTGCAGAGACTTCAGCTAATTTTCTCACTTCATCTGCTACTACCGCAAACCCTTTTCCATGTTCTCCAGCCCTGGCTGCTTCTATAGCTGCATTTAATGCTAGTAAGTTTGTTTGTTCAGCAATATCTGTAATCACTTCCACGATATTCCCAATCTCTTCTGACTGTTTTGTCAGCTTCCCAATGACATCTGCTAAACTATCGTTTTGACTTTGAATCACACTCATTTGATCCATTGTTACGGCTAAAATTTCGTTACCTTTATTAGAATAATCATTAACTTCGTTCGCTTTTTCTTGAACATTATGAAGTCGGTTTGAAATTGTTTTATTATCTTCTTTCACTTCGTCCGTATTAGTTTTAGCGGTTACTACATATTCCGTTTGTTCCGCCGCCCCTTCAGATACTTCTACAATGGATGTGGTAATATCTTCAGAAGCAGAGCGGGATTCTTCAGCACTTGCCATCAACTGTTCTGAAGTGGCAGCCACTTGCTCTGAAGAAGAAATAACGTCTGTTAGCATAGTCCTTAAGTTTAATGACATAGCTTGAAAATTGTCAGCTAGCGTTCCGATTTCATCTTTTCTCTTCGTCAGTGTTCCCATGTCACCTGTCAAATCACCTGCGGCTATTTTTTCTGTAAAGCGACCTAATTCATGTAGCGGTTTTATGATTGACTTTCCTTGGAAGTATGCATAAATAACGGCTACAGCAATCGTGACACCTACTGCTATGAGTAATAACATCAGTACGAATTGATAACTATTGTTACTTGCTTCATACAAATTGGTCGAAATGTCTTCATTTAAATCAATTAACTCTCTGAGCTGGTCGCTTGCACGACCAAAAGGTTCCCCGCCTCTCCCCAAGCCGGCTTGGGCTTCTGAATAGTCGTCATTTCGAATTAGTGCAATATTTTGTTTTACGATCCCATCAAAATCATTCCAATTATTAACAAATTCATCAAAAAGCTGTTGTTCAGATGAATCATGAATATTCGAATGATAGTTTTCAAGTAATTCATGAATATCTTCAAGGTTTTGCTCCGCTCGTTCAGTTAACTCTTCGTTTTGATTTAATACAGCACTCACCATTTGTACCCTTGTGTTTTCTGCTAACTGGCTAATTTCTGCTAATGTGGTAAGTGGTACGACCCTCTCTTCGTACATACTATCCACGTTTTCATGCACATGATTCACACCAATAAAAACTAAAATTCCTGTCATAACGATAAGCCCTATCATGACACCGTAAGAAATGAATAACTTCCAATAAATACTCAAAAAACGTCCCTCCAAATTGATTACTACTACTTTTTTATTTATAAATTAGTTCAATATTACTAGATTTTTCGAATTGTGTATAGATAATCTTAACTTTAAAGTATTATATACCTAGTACTTTAGATGTTCATAGGTATTTTATCTTACATTTCTGTTAATACGTTTTGCTGGCCGAACTTGCGATGGTTAATTTTAATAGCATGATAATGCAAAGAATGAGGAGATTTCTTTATTCCATGCTCTCTCCCTTACTTGAAATGATTGGATTACTTTGAGATATAGGTGTGCAGTGGAGGCGGTACTACTGAAGGACCTACAGTTTTATCATTAGTTAAAGACAAATCTTCGGGAAAACATCCGTCTGGTGTGAAATGCCTGTGTGAGCTTTTACAGGTGTATATTATTTGTGATGAACTTGGTTTACGTAATAATATTTATCATCTCATTCATGAGGCGTATGTTGACTCCTATTTTTATTTAGTAACGTTTAGAAGAAGCTATAGAGGAAATTATTAAACAAGGCAGCTTAGTCCTAGTCGGAAGCTTAACAGTTTAATGGTTAAATAGCACAACATGATAATCTTGCCGTATCGACTACCTTAATCGAAAGAAGCATAAAAAAGCCTGGATGCAAGTCCAATAAAGGATGTCATCCAGGCTATAATAGTTTAACAACACAAAATAGCGTTAGTTCTCCTCTTTATTTTAATCCAGGAGATTTACGTACACTTTTCTGTGATAAAGCTAAGCTTCAATCAGTGGGGGTTTTACTGCCCCTTAAGTGTGGGATAAATTGAAGATTCTCCTTTTTTCACGCGTGCGACTTTAGCTTCACCTATCTCCATATATGTCACATCATGACCGATATCAGAAAAAGACCACGCCGGTAACAAGACCATCATAACCAGTACCTACTACCGCTAGTGTTCTCATGAGGCTCCTTCTATGATTCTTTCACTAATTGTTTTTTTATGACACTTTCTAAATACGTAAGCATATCTCCTTGTAAATCTTCACGTTGTAACGCAAAGTCCACAGTGGCTTTCACAAAACCTAGTTTATCCCCCACATCATAACGATCACCAGTAAATTCATAGGCAAGAACCACCTGTTCCTCGTTCAATTTTTTTATGGCATCTGTTAATTGAATTTCATTTCCAGCACCTGGTGGCAATTCGTCTAAAATGGTGAAGATTTCTGGTCTTAAAACGTAACGTCCCATAATGGCGTAGCGAGATGGCGCTTCTTCTCGTTTAGGTTTTTCCACTAAATCAGCGACGTGGATAACCCCTTCATCTACGTCGGATGTTTTCGGTGCGACGATCCCATATTTTGATACTTCCTCTTCTGGAACAGGTTGGACACCTACAACAGATGAATTATATCGTTCAAAGACATCAACTAATTGTTTAAGACAAGGCTTATCCTTCGTTTGCACAATGTCATCACCAAGAAGGACAGCAAAAGGTTCGTTGCCAATGAAATGTTTTGCACAATTAATCGCATGCCCTAGCCCCTTCGGCTCTTTTTGCCGAATGTAATGGATATTTGCCAAATTAGAGATAGCTTGAATTTCGTCAAGCATGACCATCTTTTGTTTTTTTAGCAAGGTTTCTTCAAGCTCGTAAGATTTATCAAAATGATCCTCTATTGCTCGCTTTCCCCGTCCGCTAACAATTAAGATATCTTCAATACCAGATTCAATGGCTTCCTCAACTATGTATTGAATAGTCGGTTTGTCAACGATCGGAAGCATTTCTTTCGGCTGTGCTTTCGTGGCTGGTAAAAAACGAGTTCCGAGACCAGCTGCAGGGATAATTGCTTTTCTGACTTTCATGAGTGACTCACTCCTCTAATTCATTTCTTACAGTTGATTTAGTAAACTTTAAGACTATAATATGACTTGTACCAATTTTGAAGAATTACATGAATCTCACATCTTTTTATAACACATTACTATCTGCGTAGCCTGAAATCTTTCCTTCTTGAATAGGCAAAATTTTTTTTTGCTTCTAGAACGGGATGATTTGTTGAACTTCACCAATCTATCAAGATTATGATCACCTATATTATACACTTTATATAGCGTATAACTAGAGTTAGAAGTAGGATTTTCTCAAGCCTGTTCTGTACCAGTTTGTGAAGGTAAATTAATTAGCTCTAACTACCCGTCTACTATACCATTAATGTATGTAAAACACCTTATCAAAAAACCTTTATTGACACTTTTATCGTGTTAATTTACCAAATTTTTTGTAATAACATACAGCATGCTGACATATAAAAAACGAATGAAGAATTGCCACTGCTCATCTAATTTTTTCGTGCATATATAGATAGACTAACATGGCGATTCAATTTGGAAGTAGCTGAAAGTTTTCGTTAAAGACAGAGTCGAAATCAAATTTCATCCTACAAAACGAACCTTCAATCAGTGGCGTTTTCGCTCTGCTCTCTAATTTGAGCAGGGAGGTTTACGGACGCTTATCTGTGATGAAACAAGCAATGACCGGTTGGATTTAATACATTCAACCGGTCATTGCTTGTTTTTAATTCATAATAATTAATAGTACATCATCTGGTTTCTTCACCTATTTTAGCTTCTAAGAGTCTTCAATAAGTTTCATATTTTCCAACTTTTTAGTAAACAGAAGATTCCCATGACTATTTCTAGATCTAGATTATTTATCATAAAACGAACCTTCAATCAGCGGAGGTTTTACGGACGGCTTACTTATGATAAAAATCGATACTTGTGTTGACTCACTAATGGCAAGCAGGAAAACCACTTGCTATTTTCCAAGTCTAGCACAGCTCCCTTATCTAAACAGCAGAATTCACCCAAAAAAAACACATCACAGGCTAGTTTTTATTTTTTTTTCAGAATCTTTTAAAATTTGATTGCTAAGTTATAGCAATCTTATTATACTAAAATTGTAACCATTTAAAAAGTGGGGGGATTCGATGAAAAAAGTTATGATTATTTTAGGATCGTTGTTTTTAGTAAGCTTATTAGCTGTAGGAGGGTACGGATTTTATCTTTATAAATCTGTCCAAACAACGGTCAATTCTAGTATGCATACAGAACTTAACCGCGAAAAACCCGATTTGAGAGAGTTTGTAGTCAATATGGAAGCACGAGAACCTGTATCGTTTTTACTTCTCGGTGTTGATGCGGAAGAATCCACCTCAGGGCGTACAGATACGATGATGGTTATTACCGTTAACCCTGACGATGAATCTATGAGAATGGTAAGCATTCCCCGAGACACCCTTATGGAAATACCTGGGCTTGGTAAACAAGACAAAGTTAATCATGCCTTTGCATTTGGCGGTCCAGATATGGCAATTTCAGCTATCGAAAACTACTTGGATATCCCTATTGATTATTTCTTAACAGTCAATATGGACGGTTTTCAAGAGATGGTTGATGCACTCGGTGGTGTTACCGTTCAAAACGAACTGGATTTTTCACAAAACGGGCATGAATTTAATCAAGGAGAGCTTTTCTTAAATGGTGATCAAGCTTTAGCTTATGCACGTATGCGAAAGGAAGATCCACGAGGTGATCTTGGACGAAATGAGCGTCAACGACAAATCGTAAATAGTATGATTAAAGAAGGAGCTCAACTAAGTTCAATAACACGAGCAGAGTCTATTTTAGATGCCCTAGGTAACAATATTATGACAAATTTAACATTCGATAATATGATTAGTTTACAGCAAAATTATATGAGTGCAACACGTAACCAGGAAACACTAGAGTTAACAGGAACTGGAGATATGATCGATGGTGTATGGTACTTAATTGTCCCTGAAGAAGAGCGAATACAGCTCAGCGGTGAACTAAGAACTCATCTTGGCTTGGAGAGCAATGAAAGCTTTGCTCTTACTGAAGAAGATCATGAGGATGAAGAGTCTTAATTAATATAGTCAGTAGGAGAGGCAGTATGATCTCTCCTACTTTTTATCATCATTATTCATGCATACACACAATCACTTTATGTCAGTTATGTGTGCCATAATATTTATGGAAATAAAAATTTATGGAGTATTTAAGTCATTCCACTTTATTTAAGTAAGCTGTTTTTACCACCGTAGAGTAGTATACCATATAGCCATAAAGATTGTCCAATATTTTTTAAAATCCACTATTACTTTCACCTAACTGTGGCTGATAGACATCTGTCTCTTCAGGTACATAATGACCTTCCTGACTATCCCCTTCTACGCCTTGCCCACCAGTATTTCCTTCTGTAGAAGTTTCTGGTTTTTCTGACGGTTCAAGTAAATAACTGTCGACCGTTTGACGTAAGCCTAGATGTTTTTGTAACCGTTGTGATACTAATGCAATCGACCGTTCATCAGGTACGAAGTAATAAACTCCGTCTTCAACGTAATCTGTCCCGTCATAATTTAACGATTCAATCTTGTCAAGCTCGCTTGCGTATGAGTGCATGGCAACAATATCATTAAAGCTGGCATTCGTATCTAAATTACGCTCTATCGTATCCATCAATGAATTAAAACGTGTAATCGTACTAAAAGAGGCCATTTCTCGAATAACAGCTTCTATGACTTCTTTTTGTCGTTCGCCACGTCCGAGGTCACCTGTTGGGTCTGACTTTCTCATTCTGACATATGCAAGTGCCTCTTCCCCGTTCAATTCCTGTTCACCTTCGTATATCGTCAATGTGCCATAAGTAGCGTTATCTGTTTCAGTAAATGTCATCGGTGAATCAACTGTAATACCACCTATATCATCTATAATTTCCATAAAAGCATCGAAATTTAGTGAAACATAATAATCAACAGGAATATCAAAAAGTTGCTCGACCGTTTCAACTGTCATGTCTATTCCACCATATGCATGAGCATGATTTATCTTGTCCTGTTCATACCTGCCACTAATATTCACTCTAGAATCCCGGGGAATATTCAACATCTTAACAGTGCCCTCATCCGGATTAAATGTCACGAGGACCATAGCATCTGTTCTTCCACTTAAATCGCCATCTCGTGTATCTAATCCTAGAAAAAGAATTGAGACAGGATCGATATCGGGATTAACTGCCTCTTCCCGTAGTTCAGAGCGTTCACCCCTCTCAAGCTCTTGTTGGGCACTGGAGGTAACGCTAGCAAGCTGATGAACCATATAGGCTAAAGCGCCTGCTGCTAAAAGAAACACCCCTAAAAATGTTAAAAGCATAATTTTCAAGACAGACCGAGGCCTTTTTTTATTTTTGCTAAGAGATCGTGCCATCATGACACTCCTTTTTATTGTGAACTGGTCAAAATTAATCTATATACAGTTTATCATTTATAAAACCTCAATAATCTATTCTACGTCAGAAATTCAAATACGTAAAGATTTATTGATGTTTTTTTCACATTTTCCCTTATTTATGATCATATATTATTAAATAGAAGGTTTTTTTACTAATATTGACGAAATCTTCATCTAAATGATCTTGCTTGTAGAAATGTTTGGTTGTATTGTAGAAAAGAGAATGAAAGGAGTGGCGACAATGCCTAAAGTTAAAAAAGCGATTATACCTGCGGCTGGACTCGGAACTCGATTTTTGCCTGCCACCAAGGCTCAACCAAAGGAAATGCTTCCCATTGTTGATAAACCAACTATTCAATACATAGTTGAGGAAGCCATTGAATCTGGTATAGAAGATATTATGATCATCAGTGGTCGTGGTAAGCGTGCCATTGAAGATCACTTTGATAAATCATATGAATTGGAAGAGACTTTATTAAAAAAAGAAAAATTAACACTTCTTGAAGAAATTCAACAGATTTCAAACTTAGCAAATATTCATTACATTCGTCAGAAAGAACCAAAAGGATTAGGGCATGCCATCAGCTGTGCTAAACACTTTGTCGGCAACGAACCGTTTGCTGTCCTTTTAGGGGACGATATCGTTCAATCAAACGGTAACCCTTGTCTTAAACAACTAATTGATGTTTTTGAACGCTACAATTCGTCAGTTGTCGGTGTGCAGCCAGTGCCTGATGAGGATGTTTCCAAATATGGTATTGTATCCCCAAAATCTGCTGAAATTGAACCTGGCGTCATTCATGTTGCAGACCTTGTTGAAAAGCCCGCCAAAGAAGAAGCACCATCTAACTATGCTATCATGGGCCGTTATGTTTTAAGACCAGAAATATTCGACATTTTAGATAACTTGCCTCCAGGGGCTGGTAACGAAATTCAATTGACAGATGCCATTAAAACGTTGAATGACAGTCAAATTGTCCTCGCTTATCAATTCACCGGGGATCGTTATGATGTTGGAGATAAATTAGGTTTTGTAAAAGCCACTGTCGATTTCGCTCTACAACGAGATGATTTAAAAGATAATATGATTGATTATCTAAAAGGTGTATCACAAAAGTATTTAGAGAAAAAGATATAAAAAGATTTACAACTTAGTATGTGAAATCCTAAATTGTAACATGTCAGGTACATACTGGATCTTTTTTCAAGAGCATCACTTATACATGTATTTTATTATCATTAAGCTAACGCTTTAAAGGATTATAGGAGGACCATCATGAAGAAAATTGCTGTAGTAGGAACGGGATACGTCGGGTTAGTCACAGGAGTGGCGCTCTCGGATATCGGACACGATGTGACATGCATTGATATTGACGAACATAAAGTTAAGCGCATGCAAGAGGGAAAATCCCCTATATACGAACCTGGTCTTGACGACGTTATGGTACGAAATATAGAAGCTGGACGACTCCATTTTACGACGAGTCATCAAGAAGGCTTTAATAGTAAAGATGTCATCTACATTGCTGTGGGTACACCTGAAAAAGAAGATGGGACCGCTGACTTGCGTTTCATTGACCAAGTTGCTGCAGATATTGCCGCACACGTCACAGATGATGTCATTATTGTGACTAAAAGTACTGTACCAGTAGGCACAAACGACTATATATTAAATAAGATTCGCGAACAGCTCCGTCATAACGTGGCGGTTAATATCGTCTCTAACCCTGAATTTTTACGTGAGGGTAGTGCTGTTTATGATGCTTTTCATGGCGATCGTATTGTCGTTGGTGCTGATTCAAAAGAAGTTGGAGATGTGATCGAAGACATTAATAAACCATTCGGTATCAAAGTCTATCGTACAGATGTTAGAAGCGCTGAAATGATTAAATACGCATCAAATGCTTTTTTAGCCACAAAAATTAGTTTCATCAATGAGATTGCTAACATTTGTGAAAAAGTCGGGGCCAATATAGAAGATGTCGCTACTGGGATGGGCATGGATGATCGTATCGGCAGTAAATTCTTAAATGCTGGAATTGGTTATGGTGGTTCGTGTTTTCCTAAGGATACAAAAGCACTTGCTCAAATTGCAGCCAATAACGATCATCACTTCGAGTTACTGGAATCCGTTATTCGCGTCAACAATCAGCAACATTCTAGCTTAACGACTAAAGCTAAAGCCGTTATGGGATCTTTGAAAGGTAAAAAAGTGGCACTATTAGGCCTTGCTTTCAAGCCGAACACCGATGACATGCGAGAATCACCTGCTATCGCAGTGAGCAATGAATTATTATTAGCCGGTGCTAATGTGACAGCTTATGATCCGATCGCTATGGATAACGCAAAAAAAATCATTCCGGAGGGCGTCACATATGTAGACAGCACAGAAGAAGCACTTACAGGTGCAGACGCAGCGTTTATCATTACTGATTGGACTGAATTTAAAGAATTAGATTTGAGTGTGTTCGTAGAAAAAATGGCGACTCCGCTACTTTTTGATGGCCGAAACTGCTATGATTTAAACACGGTCGCATCTGCCAATATTAACTACTATTCCATCGGACGAGCACCTATTGAGAATGGTGTTCTTAAAACAACCCGTTAGCATGATAATACCTAAAATCCTCTACAAGTCACAACTAACAAGTGACATGTAGAGGATTTTATTTTAAATGTTCATTTTAATAAAACGAACCTTCAATCAGTCGGATTTCTCGCTCCACTGATTGATAGTTGAGTCAATCAGAACATTAGCGCCCGTTATCTCCCGCCTCAGTGTAGCTCCCCTCTCTATTTTGAGTCGGGGGTTTTACTGCCCCCTCAAGAGTGGGATAAATCATGGGGAGCATCACCTTGAAAGTTGGTCTCTGGTATGTGGTTAATTTTCAGTGATGGTGATGGTCACCTTAACTTCTGGGTTATTTTCAGCTAACTTTTGGCCCGGCTTACCAAAGTACGGTAAGCCATCTGTTCTCCAAAGTAACTCTTGTACACGAGTATGCCTGTTAAAATCATAAAGTGGGTTCCCTTCAATCTCTTTATAAGATCGCGCGTGATAGACAAATAAGTCTGTCTCTCCATCTTCCGCCACTGTAAAACTATTGTGTCCCGGACCATATTCGCGCGTTTTTTCATTGGATACCATGACAGGATCCGATAATTTCTCCCACGATTTAGGATTCAATAAATCACTGTTTTCATCTGCTATTAATAAGCCCATTGCATATCTATCATCCGTTGCACTCCCCGAATAAGCAATATATACATTTCCATTTCGATTAATCATGGCCGGGCCTTCATTCACATAAAAGCCCGATTGTTCCCAAGCATATTCTGGTGTAGCTAATAGAACTTGTTTCCCTCTTATTGTCCACGGATTACTCATCTCAGCAATATATAAATTAGACACAGTATCATTATCCACTTTTTGCGCCCACACTAAGTAGCGTTTTCCTTTATGTTCAAATGTCGTAGCATCTAATGAAAAGCTTTGAAAATCTGTATTAATTTGTCCCTTCTCTTCCCATTTTCCTGTTAGAGGGTTGTCACTGCCCGTCTCAAGCACGTATGGTCGTATAGCCCATACGTCATCCTTATCACCTGCTGCAAAATGGATGTACCATTTACCGTTAATATAATGTAATTCTGGTGCCCATATATGTTTAGACATAATCCCTGACCCATGTGCTTCCCAAATAACAACTTCTTCAGCATCTGACAACTCTTCTATTGTTTTGGCCCGCCTTAATACAATACGGTCGTATAAAGGATAAGAACCTGTAAAGTAATAATAACCATCTATATGCTTGTAAATATACGGATCAGCTCTCTGCTCTATCAATGGGTTCGAGTAGTCTTTCAACACCACGTTTCCTGATATTGTGTATGTTTCTGGCTTTTCGTATTTAACAGATGCCGGCGAATCCCATTCCACAGTCATATACAATTCAACACCATTTTCTAATTCAACTGGTATTCTTTTTGGTAATTCAATCGTTTCCTTTAGCTTACCTGCTATATTCAATTCTTGACCTTCTTTTATGCGTATCAAGGACTGTCAGCTCCTTTTTCTATTCAAATTATTAAATTGAAGGTATTCATAGATTTAAATATGTTCTACCTCTTATAGATGATATATTAAACTGCTGTTTCATAGGCCATCCTTATCGCTTTATTTTTCGCAATGTATATTACAAAAGCCGTCAGATAAATAGCTACTCCAATTAAATCCATTGACATGAGTTGTACAACTGCCCAGAATCCAATCCAAATTACAACTTTTCTCTGAATCTCGTTATCTCTTATTTTAACTGCTACTATAAAGGTTATAATGGCCCCCACAAGTATAAATATACCGAAAATTAGAATGACTTGAAGGATATTATTAACCATTTGAGAACCTGCTATAGCTGTATTCAAGTCTGCGGACTCAAGCCTTTTGGCTCCTTCCCTATTAAACCAAGAATAATAATTAAAGATCGTCAATAAAGCTGTGACCATATTCCACGCCGCCCCAGTTATTAACAATTTCCGCTCAAGACCTCTGTTCATCAGTATCCCTCGCTTTACTTACTAACTTGTATAAGATATTCTCACCTAACCTTTAATACCTGCATTTAATTTAATGGCCTGAACAAAGTATTTTTGGGCAAAGAAGAATAACAATAATGTCGGGATGATCGCTAAAATCGCCGATCCCATCAATTGTCCAATCATACGATAGTTTCCATAGACATCCTGGAGCAACAATAACCCTGCTGTAACTGGCATTTTTTGTACATCGGTATATACGATCACCGGCCATAAGAAATCATTCCAAGACCCAACAAAAGAAAACAAGCCACATACGACAAGTATCGGTTTTACAAGCGGTAAGATAATACGAAAGAATATTTGAAAATCATTCGCTCCATCTACGCGTGCTGATTCGTCCAGTTCTCTTGGTATTCCTTTCATAAACTGTCTGACTAAAAAGATATTTGCCATCCCTGCTAAACCGGGAACAATCATCGCCCAAGGTGTGTTAACCCAGCCTAAAATGTCGATAATTTTGTAAGAAGGGATAAGGTTTACCACATTTGGGAAGAAAGAAATTGCTAGCAACGTAAAAAATAAAACGTCTCTTCCTTTAAATGTCATTCGTGTATAGCCGTATCCAGTGATAGAGATGACAACAATAACTAATAAAGTATGTGTCGTCGCTATAAAGATAGAGTTCCAAACCCATTGCATAATTGGTGCTGTAGATGTGTTTTCTAAAATTGTGACATAGTTATCCACGATCCAGTTTACTGGAAGTAATCTAAATCCTTCATTGACTACTTCTGTCTGTGATCGAAATGATGTCGTAATTCCAAAAATAACTGGAATAACCCAGATTGCACTTACAATAATGAGGAATAAGTATGCTAAATATTTAGAGACTTTCATGTTTTTTTTCATTCTTCTAACCCTACCTTTCATATTTCCATTAAAAACATTCTAGTCTCAGGTTTAAGCCGTATTACGACTCATTAAGTAATATTGAATCGCTGAAATGACTAAAATGACTAACCCGAGTAACACAGCCATTGCAGATGCAATACCTGCAATTGATTCACCATGACTAAATGCTAAATCACGAATATACATCATGAGAACGGTTGTGCTTTGTCCCGGTCCTCCATCTGTCATCATTAACGGTTGCGCAAATACATTAAATGCTCCTGCGGTTGACATAATAAGGGTATAAATTAACGGAAAACGAATAGACGGCAAGGTAACATGAAAGAATTTTCTAACTGGTCCAGCTCCATCAATTTCGGCAGATTCATATAAATCTTCGGACACACCGTTAATAGAAGCACGATAAATAATCATATTCCCACCTATTCCAGCCCAAACAGTAATCATAATAATTGTTATCCATGCGTATGGCTGAGTTGCAGCCCATACTGGTTCCGATCCAAATACATTACTCACAACACCTAATTGCTTATTAAAAATTAGGGACCAAATTAACGCTGCAGCTGAAATAGATATGAGGCCAGGGATGTATAAAAGCGTTTGAAAGAGGTTTTTCATTTTAACTTCTTTGTGCTCCATTGAAACAGCAATCATTAAAGGAAGCACAATCATAATTGGAACACTGACTGCTACAAAAATAAATGTGTTTTTCATCCCATTATAAAACTGATGGTAAAAAGTTGAGTCTTCATTAAAAAGGATAGTTCGATAATTATCTAACCCTACCCAAATTGGATCGCTAACTAAATTCCATCTCGTAAACGAGGCATAAATACCATAAATAGATGGAATTAAGATAAACACGATGAATAAAATGATGTGAGGACCGATAAAGAAAGCTGGTGTTAAATTTATTTTTTTATTCATGGTTATTCAAACCCCTTTTTGTAGAAAGGATGTACCGGTCGCCCAGCACATCACTCCCAATGGTGGTCTAGTCTTCCTCTTCTTCCTCGGTTACTACGTTTTCTATATCTAATGTTCCTTCTGATACGCGATCATTTACAAAGCGTTGCATTTCTGCTAGTCCTTCCTCAATTCCAATTTCCCCATGAACCATATCAGCTGAATAATTATCTAGCGCTTCTGCAATATATGGGTAATGTTCATACGTATAAATGTATAAAGAATTCGTCTGTTCTTCAGTTGAGGTAAAAAATGATTGCAAATAGTTCTCATACTCTGGACTTTCAATAACATCCACACTTGCTACGATCTGTCCAGCTTCTGCCCATTCCATAGAATTCTCTCGGAGGAAATCTAAAAACTCACCAATTCCTTCCACCTTCTCGTCTGTTCTATCCTCACTTTTTAACAAAGCAAATAAGTGTGAAGATGCTCGATTGTGAAACACATCAGGTTCAAACGCATAAATATTTGTAACACCAAAGTTTAACCCTTCCACTTCAGCATGGCCAAGTGAACTCCACGTTCCATCAGTTGAAAATAAAACATTCCCTGACTGAAATGCTAAGTAGCCGTCTTCCCCAAAAGGTGTCATTAAGCCCGCATCAGAAAGCTCTTTTATCGCTTCAATAGCTTCTTTCATTTCTGGAGTATCAACTGCAGGGTCTCCATTTTCATCTTGGATATCGCCACCTAAGTTCTGAATTTGGGCAAAGATAACCCAGCTTAAGAGTGCATCATTCAGAACGTAATCACCTTCCTCGAACTGTCCTTGTAGAGAGAGCATTTCATCAAAAGTAACAACGTCATCATCTAACCAATGCTCAACACCGTATTTAGCTAGTAAGTCCTCGTTATAATACATAGCGCTGCCGTGAATATCTAATGGAACGGTATATTGAGTACCATCAACCGTACCTGCGTCCCAAGCTTCCAATAGGTAATTCTCTTCGTTTATATCTGGATGTGCCTCCAAAATAGGGGCCATCGGTTCCAATAACCCTTGATTAACAAAATTGGGTACACGGTCAGCATGAATAATAGCCAAATCTGGGATACCGCTTCCTGAGTTTAGGACAGTATACATTTTTGTGTACATATCTGACGTAATAACATGGTTAATTTCATATTCAGGCTCCGTTTCATTGTAAGCATCGACAAGGGCGTCCATGTTAGCCCCATCATCACCCGTTAATGGTGTCCAAAATTCTATTGTGTTCTTATTACCACCACACCCAGATAACAACACAACCGATAAAGAAAACGCCAACATTATTTTAGATATATGTTTCATTTTCTTCCCCCACTTCTTTAAGAGTATTAAGTTAGTTAACGATAAGACTGCCTTTTAGATACATAGGTTATAAAGTTCAAAACAAGATTGATAACGCTTACAAATAGTGCGGAAAAAATAAAACACTCATTACAGCGTATTCACCTCTACTTTCACCACTTTAGTACGTACAATTAAACATCTTTTGTACGAACATGTATGGTTATTTACTTATTAAATTTAAATTGATACGTATGAATGATTCTAATAAATTATAAACAATCCTTTAACATTTATCAATACAAATATTAATCTATTAATATAAATGTTATTGAATTATTTATATCACTCCTATCTTTATTTTATTAATCTGTTTTTTTATCCTAGATAAGTGTCCATAATGCTCCCGTCTATAAATAGAAGGTGGGAACTACCCTCTACGACCAATCAGTGTGAGGAGAACGAATACTCCCCTTGATTGAAGGTTCGTTTTAATGAACTACAATTAATATTTTTATAATATCGTTTATATATACGGATATATTTATTGAATAATGATATATACCAAGGCACATATGCGCCTAAATTCACACTATAGGTCTTAAGAAGACATCTCATCTCCTTTTTCCGAAACAGAATCGTCAATTAGGAATTCACGCATCGCTTTTCTTTTACATGCTTTAATATACGTGATAAAAATGGTGAAAATAACAAGAGAGCTGTCCTCATCACCATGGATGAAGACAGCTCTTTAACTTATGCTTTTTTAATTTTTTTCTGTGGAGGAGCAGGCTTTAATTTAGGAATAATAATCACAAACATTAGAAGGATGATGACGACAACAGCGACAATTAGAACTAACACAATATCGTAATCACTTTGCTCAGATCCAATATCCTCTATTTGTCTTCTAATCTCTATATCTTCTTTTGAAAATAATCCTAATTGATCTGATTTTGTCGTGATCGTGTTTGTTTCAATAACTGACACTTGAAATAACTCGCCTTCTAATAAATCACTTTCAGTCAGCTCCCGCTCTTCAAATGTTAAACCAAGTTGCTCTTGTGGTAGCTGATCTCGTTGAATGCTACTATCTCGACCATTATTAATTATATTAATTTCTCTTTTTTCATAAATATTTGGCTCTGGAGGGGTATTACCTTCTCCATAAACAACAGTCGTGATACTAAACACTACAACAATGAGCAATATTATACTAAGAAGCTTGCTTCGCTTCATCTTCATCCACCTCTGGATTGATTCGCAATATTTGCCACATATAAATAAAGGCGGATACCAGAATCGTGACAGCCAAGAGAATCCCCATCATCATATAAGGTGTTGATTGTCCTCCGTATTGAAGAGACATATAGGCTCTTTCAATCGGGTGATGAACATTGAATTCCGGTACAATGATATTGATCAATGGTGTAATGAAGAACATGATCATCACAATACTTGCCAGCCAGCCTGCGAATGGCCCAATGAACAACCCTCCACGGACAATATTAGAACAAGCGAATAATAATAGTATTGTAAAGATCGACCACTGGACACTTTGTGCGTTGTCAAATGTATAAATGTTAAGCCCATATATACTAATAATTAGACCTACAGCTAAATTTAGTAAGATGAATAGACCGGATTGTACGAGATAGGAATTATGAGAGTAGTAATGACTCAAAAACCCTATTAATAGCCCGCTTAATAAAATAATTACAAACATGATAACAGGCGGCATACGGTCTTCTGTTTCTGATAATACCTGACCATCTACATGTCCTTCTACTTCAACAGGACTAGATAAATAACTGTAAATGAATGGGTTCTCCTGTCCATCTACAACGGTATTACCAAGGACACCGTGAACATCGTCGCGAATTAATTCAGTGGAGTCCACGTTAACTGCCCACCTATCATTTAATTCATCAGATTGCTGTTGAACCTCGTTCACTCGCGTTTGCAATTCATCCGTTGACCCAAAAATAGAGGCTTGGCTTTCGTCTAATGAAGATACCAATTCTGCCATATGATTTAAATCTGCTGAAGCAGTTTGCTGGACAGAGAAGACCATTTGTCCGTCGAGATATTGCAGTGACGGTGATTCTTCCCAATCAAATGTCTCAGCATTTAATTCTTGAATTTGAGTTGATATGTCTCGTGAATTTGCAATCACATCACTAAGCTCATTTTGCATTTTTTCATGCTCAGCATCAACGAGAGCATTATATTCATCAATAAATGCTTCCGCTTCCGCAGCATAATCATAGAAATTTTTCTCTACTTTTTTCACAGCACTGTCTGTTTTATCAGAACCTTTAAGTAATTTGTCAAACGCCTTTTGCAACTCGTCGGAATGGGCTGTATTAGCTTCGAATAAGTTATCAATTCGCCGAGTTATGTCTTCATGAGCAAGCACTTCTTGTATGAGTTCATCATCTTGCTGCTGGTTAATCGTTGCCTTATAAACATAAAGTGCTTCTAGATAATTCAGCACATAGCTTAAATCTTTGTTTCTAAGGTCAGACTCCCTCACATGCTCCAATGATAAGTCATCTTGTAAAGTCAAAACTTCATCTGTAAGAACTGACGACACATCATTTTTCAATTCTGCAAGTTCACGGTAAGCATCTTCTATCGCTTCCACATGATCTTTCCAACTATCCAGTAGTGCTCCTTGTGTATTTATAGAGCTCTCCAAGTCATCAACAGACGTTTTTAAATCTGCCAAACGACTATCTACACCGCTCCAATCCGTTTCACTGGACTCTGCCTCATTTTCTTCTGATTCTGCTGGTGGTTCTTCTTCACTACTATTCTTTAAATTGTTAATCTCTTGCTCAAGGGCTGTTACATCTGCTTTTAGATTACCTAAGTCTACTGCTTCTCCTTCTTCTGGTGGGGAGGGTAGATCTGGTGTCTCATCTCCAGTAGCAGGAGCATCTTTCAATTTATTAGCTGCGGCTCTCACATCACGGCGGGCGTCTGATACTACCTCACCTTGATAAAGTGACAGCAACTCTTCATTAAGTCTTTCTACTTGACGGCGCTGCCTTTGAATAGAATCGGACCAGCTTTGCAACACCGCATCGCCATCTGCCATCATCTTTTCCATAGCACCTAAACTTTGTAATAAAGCATCGGTATCGTTCGCAAATTCAGGTGAACTAAACTTTGTTAATTGCTCATTAATTAAGTTCTGCCCTTCAATTAACGTATTATCATAGGTGGTAACACCATCTTGAATAGCCACTTTACTTTCAGCTTGCGTTTCTTGCAGTAGCAGTTGCTGCTCAAACTGAGACTCTTTATACATCTCAAGTGCTTCTGTAAAAGTGGAGATTTTACCCTCTGCTTCTGAAGCCGCATCTGCACTACTACTTGAGACTTCATCCATCCTGCTTGTCTGATTCAAGATATTTTCTAGCCCACTTTTATGCTGATCAATTTCATTCGCCAAGCTCGCTGAAGACGGACTATAAAAAGAATACATTGCATCTTGGAATTCTATTTCTTTTTCAAGGATTAAATCAAATTGATCACGAATATTATCGACTTCTTGAGAGACATAGCTCCAGTAAATCATCGACATTTCTTTATTGATTTTATTTTGTGCGTTCGCCATTTCTCTGTGAACTCTCTGACGTTCTTTCGCCACAAGATTCGGCTGGATAACATAATTTATTGAGGCCGTACTTGGTATATCTTCCCGAAACGTCATAATATTTTCCGAGAATCTAGACGGTACATAAATAATCGCATCATATCTTTCATTACTAAATCCTTGTTCAGCTGCACTTCTGGTGACGACAGTCCAAGAGTAATCAGTGCCCTCCGAATTTAATAAAGAGGAGATCTGCTGTCCTAATTCAATCGTCTCTACTTCAGAAGACTCTGGGGACCATCCTCGGTCTTCATTTACAACCGCAATACTTCGCGTCCCTTCATCATCATCCTCTGACACTATAACAGCAGGCTGACTGTCAACATAGCGAAAAAGGAGGAGTGGCAGTAAAAGTACCACAAGGACTTTCGCCCCTAGTTTCAGGGAAGTCATCAATCCTTCATTCATTTGTTTGCCACCCTTTCTAAATTATAATATGGAATTTGTATTTTCCTCACTTGTCCGTTTAATAAATAGTACCCAAAACCGAGTTTAACTTCTGGTTCATTTCGTTTATACGGCAGTGTGAAAACGGTTTGTTCAGATTGCTTCATAAGAAGAATCGCTTGTTTAATTTGCTTTAATTCATTAGTAAATTGATCAAAGCCTTTAGAGAAATCAGTAGCGCTACCTGTGATCACAACAGAGAAACCTAAATGACTATAACTCTTTATTAAGTTGCCAAGTTTCATCTGCAGGCCTGCATCGATTTTTTGTTGGAAATTGCCGTTCCCATCAACCATCAAAATATATGGTGTCATCTCAGGCTTGGGCGCTTCTTTATCTTTTAACGAGGTACGATACGTAAGTTCTCTCTCAGAAAATACCTCTTCTATCGTCGTTACCCATTCAGCTATTTGCTCTTTCGTCTCAATATAAGTGATACTTTCTTCACCAGCGTAGTCAGATAAAGATCGGTTAACCGAATCAAATAAGGCAATATGACCACCGTTACCACTTTCGTTTATCCGATGAATTATCATTTTAAGAATATTGGTTTTTCCTTTTTGGGCATCCCCCATGATAAGGCAATGTCTATTAATGTTCATATCCATATAAACTGGCTCAACAGTCGCTTCATCAAGTCCAATGGCTAGCTGATGAGGCTGTTCTATCACGCCATATTGCTCATGGAATGAACGCCATCCTAATTCACGCGGCAACATTGGGATCGCTTTAGGTTTACGAGAACCTTCATATTTAATCTTTAAGTCTCGAATAGTTCCCTTCAAGTTTTCCATAACCGCCATATCATCCTCACCTTCAACAGGTAAGTACATTTGTGTCAAATAAGCTGTTTCTTTTTTAATGTAGGCTCGCCCTGGAATAGCTTCTGTTTCATAAGTTGTTCTTCCAATGAGTGAATGTTTCTCACTTTCATCCATCATGTAATGAACAATTTTTGTTTTCAAGTTACTCATTAACGCATGCTTAACAGAGTTGGAACGTGTCGCTGTCAGTACCATGTAGATCCCAAGTGATTGTCCATCTCTCACAAGTGAGATAAAGTTATTCTCATAATCTAACATCTCTTCTTTAACGAGATCATAATTATCAATAATGATAAAAATCAACGGTAATTTAACGTCAGAAATGGTGTTATACATGGTAATATTACTCACTTCAGCCACTGTAAATAGTTGCTTTCGCTTATCCACTTCCTCTGCTATAAAACTGAGAAACTTCTCAATCTTTCGCTTATCATCAGACCTGAAATAATCTCCTGTGTGCGGTAACTGTTGGAATGGCAGTAAGGCTCCATTCCCAAAATCAAAGACATAATATTGCACCTGTTCCGGTGAGTTGTTATCAGCCATTGACAACAATAATGTTTGGACAGTCGTTGATTTACCATAGCCAGAGGAGCCAAAAATACCGATATTGCCATCTTCAACAGTTTGATAAGCGTAAGGACTTTGGCTTTGACGTTCTGGTTCGTCCACTATTCCTATAAGATATGCCCCAGGCTCCAGTCTCTCTTCAGCTGAAGAACGTGCTCTTTCAGGTAACGGAGGGAGCCATGGACTAGCTAATTTTTTAATTCCCATACGTTCTTGTACTGCCGCAATTTCTTCCGTCACCGCATCAATTTCTGTAACACGTTCTTTCGTTGTTTTTTCTTCAGGCGCCACCTCAGACAGCGGGATGAGTCCTAAATCTGTTACTAATGCTATATCTTCTTCCGTGCCAAAAGCGTCCTTTACATACGGCGCACCACTCCAAGCTGATTGGAAAAGTTCGTACACTTCATTGTTACCAACTTGTAAATAGCCACGGCCGGTGACAGTGATATTAGCTGCATCGCTATTTTTTAAGATCTCTTTACTATCACTTTCGTCCTGCACCTTCAATGCCACTTTAAATCGTGAGTTACTCCAAATTTGATCATCAATAATTCCGCCAGGTTTCTGCGTCGCTAATATAAGATGGACGCCAAGGCTTCGTCCAATCCTGGCAGCACTCACCAATTCTTTAATAAATTCCGGCTCTTCACTCTTTAGCTCAGCAAACTCATCGGAAATTAGAAATAAATGAGGCATCGCCTCGGCCGCTTCACCGTCTTTATAAAGGTCCGTATAATTATTAATATGATTGACACTATATTGATCAAACAACCGTTGACGCCGTTTCAACTCACTTTTTATCGACGCTAAGGCCCGGTTACTAAAGTTTTTACTGCCTTCAATATTCGTAATCGTCCCAAGAAGGTGTGGAATCTTTCGGAATGGTTGCGCCATCCCTCCACCCTTATAGTCAATGAGCAAAAACGCCACTTCATGAGGGTGAAAATGAACAGCTAAAGACAGAATATAAGCTTGCAAAAATTCACTTTTACCTGACCCCGTCGTACCAGCTAACAATCCATGTGGACCATGTGCCCGTTCGTGTAAATTTAAATAAACATGATCATCTTTACTTTTTAGGCCTACAGGTACAGCTAACGATTTAGACGACTGGTTTTCAAGCCATTTTTGCTGAATGCCCAGTTCTTCTGCCTTTTCCGTTTCAAATAAATCTAAAAATGTCACCTTCTCAGGGATTGAATTCGACATTCCTAGCTGATGGTTTAGCGACCGCAATGTTCTAGAAAAATTTTCATTTCCTTCTGGGTGATGCTTATCTAGCTTGAACGGTAAATGCTCTGCTTTATGTTGCTGAATAAGGATATCCCCTTCTGCTTCATCAATATAGCGAATGAGCGTATGAATATGCTCAGATAAACTTTCTTTTGTGTCCTCAGCAAAAATCACTGAGAAGCCCAGTGCTGGGTGATCACTTTCTAAATACTCTAAAATAGCGTGCTCAGAAATTAACTGCCGGTTTGTCACAATAAATATGAAATGTGGTGCAAACAATTTTTTCTCTTTATCCTCTGTCAAGTCACGCTCTTTCAACATCTCATAAATGGAGGATAAAAGCTGATCTCTTGTCTGTTCATTATAAATAAGCCCACGGGCATAAGAATTCGGCAACTGAAAATGAGGGAGCCACTTCATCCATTCCCACTCTGAGTAGTCTTGCTCATCAAAAATAGCCACCATTCGAATATCATGATAACTTTGCGAGAAGCTCAATTGTCCCACAATTTGTTGAATTTCTTTATTTACAACATCCCGTTTACCAATCATGCCCATGGCACCACGTGAGATATCAATAACGAGAGGAACATCACGTACATATTTATAGTGAGCCACAAGCTCTTGTGACTTCTCTACAAGGTCATCAATCTCTTGGTTCGTCATGTCCGCACGTTGTTCCGTCACGTCATAACTAGAAGGGATAGTTGCTCTTCCTGCTCTAAAATGCAAGAAATCACTACTGAGCCTCGTCCGCTCCCATATACGTTCACTAATTTCGCCGGTTAAATATTTCATCCGTTCAAATGACGGAAAGTGATAATAGAGAACATGGCGCTGTTTATCCGACAACTCTTGTAACTCTTTACGCTTATTTTCTAAATAACGTGTATATAAGCGCCGACGTTTTTCTTTCCTTCTTTTTTGATTACGCTTTTCTTTAAAGTATTGTACCGTTGATGTGACAAGTGTCGTCCCAAACATCGCGAGTGAGATAAGGATAAAGATCCCTCTTGGCCGAACTAGGGCAACGACCCCCATAACCAATAGCATAATAACTGGTGGCAATACGACCATCCATAGGCTTCTTCCATTATCTTCATGTTCTTCAGATGGAAAGGAAAACGTCACTTTATCATCTGGTTGCTCATAAATCATTCTTGGTGTTCGTCGATAATTGGGATATTTTTGTTTCAACACAGTATCCGGCTTTTTCATATTAATTAAATGATCCATTTGTGGCTCTGGACTTTCCATTTCCAAAATATCTGTGTCCGATAGAGTGAAAAACGCACCGTTAAAAAACAAGCTATCACCATAAGCTAAATGCTGCTTTTCTAATACCTTCTCGCCATTACAATAGATAATTTTTTGGTTCAAAGGAATAACAGACCAGTTTTTCTCATTCTTAACTAACTGACATATTGGTTCTAATACACTTGGAAGGTTTACCTCTAGTTGATCGCCAATATAATAAGCTTGCTTGCTGTTTGTTTCATCCGTATAAGCGATACGTAGTTCGTCATGTCCAAATGTTAGCGTCATATCCGTCTGATCAGAATTAAGATTTCCAGCACAGAACTCTCCATGCCACACTTCTAATTGATTCGTCCCTGTTTGTTTAATCGTAATAGGCACGTCTATCGTAAAGGCTTGAATTGTAACATCATGCTGAAGATTGCTTCCAATAGTCATAGACTCTTCATCATTAAGTTCTATAAACTGAAACACGTTACCATAAAAGAAAAATAATCGACTCATCGGGTCACCTCCTCTAACTGACGGCATCTTCCTTATTACACGTTTTTCTCATGTCCACGTGCCATGGTTTCACTCTAACTGTCTATTCATCGCCTTCTTCTTGGTCCTCTTCAGCTTCTGTGTTTTCGTCATTGTTTTCACGTTCACCATCCGCTTCTTCATCAGCTTCTTGTTCTAAAGCTTCCTGCTCCATTTCCGATTGATATTCATCAATTTCCGCCTGAATATTGCGTAATTCCTCTTCTCTCTCTTCACCACTTAAGCCTTGGTCAGATTTCACTTCCTCACGCTGCTTCAAAAGACCGTAAATTATTAAGTCACGATCTTCTAATCTTCTAGCTGTGTCTATGGCTTCTTGATAATTCCCCCGCCCAATATCAATCCAGTAATTAAAATAGTTTCTATCTGCTTGTAACGTTAACGTATTTTGAATATTTTGCCGCTGAACTTCTGTTAACGATTCGTTGACAACATAAGCAGAAGCCAGCTGGTACTGTACAACATATGGCATCCCTTCATGATCATAGTTCGACAACTTATTTATGACCTCACTATACTCATGCTCTAGAAAGGACCGACTGCTTGCAACATATGCTTCTGTTTGTGGAATTTTGAAAAAAGCAGCAAAAATAGTATATATAATAGCAGGAACAAGTATAATAGCTAACGCGATTTGAATATAACGCTGCAACTTCCATTTTTTTCTTGGCACGTGTAACACAGTCTTTTCATATGCTTCATCTTTTTTTAAGTTCTCCCCAATAATCTGAAAAAGTTCATCGTAGCTTTCCGCGTTCATAACTTTTTTAGCTTCTTCATTCAATTGAAGCGTTTCATAATGTGACAAGTAATTATTAAAATCGTATTTATCATCTACAATCGTCGCCACGATCGCTCTCGTTTCAAGCCACAGCTTATCCACATCATCTTCATAAGGCGGCACACTCTCTTTCACCCCGTAATGCAAAAAGTGTGGATTAAGTCCATAATCAAATAACACATTTTCCGGACTGACGATTAATTTTAATCTATCAACGGTATGATGTCTTATCGTTTGAGTGATATTATAAGCCAATTGCCACTTAGCCTGAATGCTCTTCTTGAGAATCGCAGAAAAAGTCATATAATGTTCTGGTCTCGTCATAGTGATTGTCAGCTGATCGTCTGTTAACTTAAACGTACGATGGAATTCAGGGTTCATGGCCCGTAACAGATGAACCTCTTCTTCATCATTAAGCTTTAACTTCGCCCGCTGAAACGTCAACGTGATGCGACCTTCCTCTTCTTTCATTATTGCTTCTATTTGTTTTTCTAAATATGTTACATCATTTTCCATCATAGAGTCAGCCCCTTTCTCACACGACAACATCGACTAGCTATAAAATCTCAATGCAGTCACCTGTCGTAATACCACACTCTTCCAACGTGCTTGTCCCAGTCCACACCCGGTCTTTATTTTTAACGCGAATCCAAAAGCCTTCTCTAGGTGCCGTGGCTATTCTCGCTGTTTGCCATGTCATCGCCACTAGATTTTTCACGAGATGCTGATCTGATAGCCTCAATTCAATCGATTTTTCATTATAGTGTTTTAAATCTACGGTTATTTGTATGTACACAAGTCATCCGCCCTTATAGAAACTCTTTCAACAAAAATAGTGCCGCCAAGTTAAAACCGCGGCACTATTCTTAAACTTGACTTTTCGAGCTCAATTATCGTTTGATTTGAGCAGCGATATCTGCATCAGCTTGTTCAAGAGAAGAAGCTGTCGATTTTAATTGTCTATTGATTTTTTCTAACAGCTCAACCATCTCTAAGAAAGATGGTTTAAGTGCTTCATACTGCTCTGAAAATGCTTCACTTGATGCACCTTCCCAAATAGTTCTTAACTGATCCATGAGACCATCTAGATTTGTAATAACGCCGTTGACGTTACCGCCTTCTACTAGGTATTGAGCTGCAATAGTATTCAGTTCTTCTGGTGTTACACGAATTTGTCCTGCCATAATTAAAACCTCCAAAAATATTGTTTTATTGCTTACCGTGGTTTGAACGTCATAGTTTTATTAAAGCATAAGCATTACGTTTAGATTTAATAATAGGGAATGTAACGCTTATTAAGTGCGCTATCATAAGGTGTCATGTAAATATGTGTCGCACTAACAAACACTATGTCGCTTGAACGCAATCGGATCAGCTATTTTGTTGCTCATATGTGATTATAATAGATAATTTATGGAAATGTACATAAATAGTAACCAGTTTTACAAAAACAAGTATATAGAACTAGAAAAAATGCTTTTAATCAGCAAAATGTAGCCCTATTCACCAAGACTTTAAAACTATTTCCCTTAAACATATGGGATGAATTATTAGGGAAGCACGTTTTATTGAGTCTTTAAACCTAGTAAATAGTCATAGATCAATACGTATATTGTCGTTTGACGGTGGAAAAATACACTATTTCTTTCTACTTTTTATTAGTTTATTTCTATTTTTTTGAATTTAATTCCTTTTTATAGAAAGTAGGATTAGTATAAAGTACCTTTTTCCTAGTCAATAAACGTACTTTCAAAAGTTAGTGTTATCGGCTGGGTCTTCATATCGTCTATCTGTGTATCTAAGACAATGCTGCTCTTGTAATGTCATGACGGATTTGCTCCAGAAGGTTAGCACAGTTTGTTTGATAAAGGGACGTTTCTTTTGCATAGCGTCAGCTATTTCACCCTGTTGATTTTCCCCTATAATAATATTATTGGCTAGTGTCATTAATGATTGGTCAATGCTTTCAATCGTGTCCATGTGTTTTTTTAGCGGATCTCGCTTAGATATTAAATCTACCTTTGGTAACAAGCGGTACGAAATCGACTCTATTATTTAAATTTCTCATTTGATGCCCCATACAAAGCGGCTCATAAAACGGATCTTCCATCAGCAAAGGTTGAGGCGACTTTAATATTAGCGTCCGTTATCTCCCCCGAAATTCCCTCACTATTTTTTAAGAACGGGAGTTTCACGGACGGTTATGTGTGATAAAGTGGATAACCTCCATTTTCTTCTTCAAACATTTACATTCGCTTGAACTCTTGACACCCACATAAGCAAGATATGCACAAAAAAACTGTCAAGCATCCGCCTGACAGTTTCATTGTTTCTATATTAATTAGAATAGTCTTTAAATCCTTTAACAATATGTGCTACCAACTCATCTTGCTGATTTAATAACATGTCTAAATCAGAGTCATTTGACATAAAACCTGGTTCAATTAAAATGCCAGGCATATCTAATTCGGTTATGACTGTAAGGTTGCGATCAACGACGCCACGATCTGCTCTATTTAATCCATTAACAAGTTGAGATTGGATAGCTTGAGCTAATTGCCGACTATTATCAGCATGTGTCTGACTACTGTAAAAGACTTCAGAACCATTAACCGAGGAGGATGTAAAAGCATTGGCGTGAACACTAATAAATAAATCCGCTCCAGATGTGTTGGCCATTTCTGCTCGCTCATCAACCTCTATATAAGAATCCTCCGTCCTACTCATGACAACAGTAGCACCCTCATTTTCCAGTGCACTTTGTAGTTTTAAACTTACGTCAAGGGCAATATCTTTTTCACTAATGTCATCGACGATTGCGCCTGGATCACTTCCTCCATGCCCAGCATCTACGAAGATCGTTTTACCATCTAGCTGACCATCAGCCGTGTTTCCACTGCTGCTTAAAGACGTTGTACTCACATAAGAGCCATGGATGTATCCGTTCCCTTTTTCGGTTTCAACCTCATACCAACCACTTGTTTCACTTAGCAACTCAATCGTCGTCCCTCGAGATAGACTATCAATAATGTCGGCCTCCGTGGATGCTGACGATCTAACATTCAAACTTGTAGCTGTTACTTTTCCGCTTCCAAGTGGTTCAGCCACATTTGAAGAAGAATCAGGAGTACTCCCTCCTTTATTAGAAGAACCAGCTTGAATCTCAATATAAGTTCCATCAATGTACCCTCTCGTTGTGCCAATACTCACTTGATACCAGCCATTTGAAAAAGTCCCTAACTCAATTAACTCCCCTCTACTTAAGTTACTAATAATTTGTCCTTCTGTAGAGGCAGAGTCTCTCACATGTAAATTGTCAACTGAGACTTTCCCAATTTTAGTCTCAGCTGAGGCACTCCCATTAATAACATTTATGTATGCACTGTGAATATACCCCCATCCACTGCTATGTTTCACTTTATACCAGTCTCCTGAAGTTCCATAAATAGTGACCTTATCACCTTGGCGAAACCCTCCTAGTGATGAAGCACTTGAGGAAGGGTCCTCTCGAATAATCAGCGAAGAAGCCGCCACTTCTCCTTCCATAATTGCCTCAGCTGCCTCTGCATAACCAACGGTATCACTTAGTTGACTATAGATACCCACTAAAATGAGTAAAGATAAAATTATCAGACTTATTTTTTTCACCATTTACCCTCCTTAATTGCTAGTCTCATATACTTGCTTGTTATGACAACATACTTCATCCATTTGTCTCTATTAATCTCATTAGTATATAGATCGTCAATACATTTCACTCTATAGTAGTTTAATTTATGTGTACATAGTCTATTGACTCATTTGTCGTATTTTAACGAAAAATAAGAATTTGGTTGTAACTTTTAGTCACTTTTACCGACTATAATAATGTCGCATTTTGGGTCAATAGTCATGATATAATAGAGAATGGTGTCTTTTCCACCAACCATTCACTATGAAGAATAGTACTCGCTTCCCGAGGTGCGATTTATGTAAACTTCATATTTTAAAAATAGGTCATTAAATGATAGATTTTCAATAAAAGACTAGTATTCAAAGATATCATAACACCTGCTATGCATTCATAAAGATTATTAAGGAGTGACAAGAAAATGTCAGAATTACAACGTTCCAGACGCCCTAGTCAAAAAAGAAGAAGCCCCTTTCGCAGATTGATGAGATATGTTTTACTTACAATGTTATTTTTAGTTATAGCAGGCGGCAGTGTGCTTGGGTACATGATTTTTCAAGTTTCTAGTGTGACCAACGATGCCCAAGAAGAGTTAAATCGTGGCGAAAAATCTGCGCTTAGAGACACTGTTGTTGATCCAGTAGAAGACCCTATATCTATTCTGTTTCTCGGTTTAGATACGAGAGAGGCCGATTTATCAGGTTTAACCGATGCGATGATATTAGCTACTTTTAATCCAGATGAAAAAACGATCAAGATGGTTAACATTCCTCGTGACTCTTATGTGAACATTATCGGTCGAGAACCGATGGATAAAATCAATCATGCCCATGCTTTTGGTGGTGTTGATATGACGGTGGACACGGTCGAACATTTATTAAATGTTCCTGTCGATTATGTCGTCTCTTTAAATTTTACAGCCTTCATGGAAATTGTTGATACAATCGGTGGCGTCGAAGTTGATGTACCAATGCCGATTAGTGATACGGATAACGCAACTTACGGCACAATTGAAATTGATGAAGGTTTACAAACATTAAATGGTGAAGAAGCTCTTGCTTATGCAAGAATGCGCAAAGATGATCCTCGAGGAGATTTAGGTCGAGGGGATCGGCAAAAAGATATTATTGAAGCCGTTATAAAACAATCGGCTAACTTCAAAACAATCACTAACTTCAATTCTCTTATGGAGAGTCTTGGTAACAATTTACGCACAAACCTAGGCTTTAGTAATTTAGTTAGTATGCATTCTTATGCCAGTGAATTAGATAACATCGATCAACTAAGTTTAGATGGCGATAATATGATGTTAGAGGGTATTTATTATTTCAGTCTTCATGAAAACTCTGTGCAAGAGGTTTCTCAAACGTTACAACAGCACCTTGAAATATCACAGTTAGATACTCAAGCTACGATCGGCCATTAAATAGTACAAGCCTGACAAGGAAAAGAAGTTTTCCTCTGTCAGGCTTTTTGACTACCATTTATATCTTAATATTGCGTTTAATTCGTCATCTATCAACAGTTGGCCAATGTCCTTCCCAGTTAAGGGTTCTAATTTGCATACGAATAACGCCATCTGCATCACCATCGTAGTAATGATGAATCAAGTAGTCCTGCCCGTATACTTGTAAAATATCTTGGCCTCCTGGACCAATTTGATTCCCTTCTGACTCTAAAATGACTGTACCTCCCCCGTTAGTAAGAGGCTGCCCTTGTTGATCTACGTATGGTCCTGTTACCGACTCTGAACGCCCTACAGCTATTTTGTACGTACTATCCGTCCCTGCACAACATTGGTCCCATGAGGTAAATAAATAGTAATAGCCCTCTTTTTCTATTATTGTAGGTGCTTCAACAGGGTTGTGTTGAACAAACGGTCTGTTTTGTAACGTTACAACCTCACCTGCCACGGCAGTGGGATTATCCATTTCTTGAAGCTTTATTCCACTAAAATGCGAGCCATATACGATCCAAAGAGAGCCTTCAGCTTCAAATACGTGAGGGTCAATAGCGTTGTAATTAGTTACCCCTGGTTCTGATGTGACAATAGGGCCCTCGTCCACCCAACTATTAAGATCGTGAGGGGTTTGAGAACTTAATACACCTATTGCCGATCGATTTGAACCAAATGAAGAAACGGCATAATACAAATAATAGGTATTATCAAATTTAATGACTTGAGGTGCCCAGAGATGTTCAGGGTTATAGCCAGTTACCCATTCAGGAACGGGAATTTCCCCTATTGCTTCCCACGGCCCTTCAAGTGTTCCTTCTGATTTTCTTACATAAATCCCTCCTGGGTCATCAACACTCCTAAGAATCCCAGTAGAAAACACATAATATGCCTCATCCGTTCGAAGTAAAGCTGGATCGTGTACAGGATCATCAACTTCACCAGGGATATAGTCGCCAATATCACCGATCATATCAAGCTTACCAGTTGGGGGATTCACTTGTTTATTCTGCTGTTCGCTCGCATTTCTATCAGCGAATGATGCCCCATTAAATAGAAGGACACCTGTTACGACAATTGCGATACACGCAAGCCACATATAACCGTTCGTAATCTTCATAACTCTCTCTCCCTTCATTTTTTGTAAAGGCTTTCATAATATATTATACATAATTATACGTACGATTTTACTTTTTTTATTCAAAAACTTTAATTAGTCCTAATGAATTATAGCGCGATACCGATTTTTTTCTTCTTCACTATTTACGGATTAATTAGCCTTCCACAGTTAGAAAGTTTCTTACACTTTCATTCTTTGTGATGGAGCTGCGAGGTGACAGTTGAAATATTAATGTGAAGAGCTTTGATGATGTGTTTTTAAGATCGTTTTTCTATTTGCACCGTCTTCTAGAAAAAAATGTAAAAGTGAAACGTCGAAGTATCCAATTTAAACGTGTCTCGTTTATTTCAATCAATGGGATACATATAAAACGAAGCTTCAATCAGTGGACGTTTTCACACCGTTCCCATTGATTGATAATTGAGTGAATCAGGACATTATCGTCCGTTATCTCCCGCCTATATAGATAGAGTTACTTTTCCTCTCTTTTTTGAGCCGGGAGGTTTACGGACGCTTATCTGTGATTTAAAAAAACGAACGCATAGATGGAGAGAGCGTTCGTTTTTATACCTAGTCGTAGACTTAATTAATTTATTTCTTTTACACCTAGCCCTTGTGTTGAATTTCTAATCATTATTTTCGGTTCATAAACAACAGGGGTCATTTCAAAATGACGAGAAGGCGCCAGCTTTTGCTCAATAAAGTTGTATATTCTTCGTCCTGCTTCTTTTCCCATTTCTTCTTTTGGATGTTTCACTGTTGTCAGTTTAACTTCTGAAGCCACCGATAGAAATGAATCATCGTAGCCAACTACAGAGATATCTTCAGGGACAGACAACTTCATGTCTCTTATTACGTCCAAAAGCATTAATGCAAGCTGGTCATTGTAACATACAATAGCAGTAGGTAATTCTGACGTGTTTGTCAAATGCTGTCTCAGCTCTTCTACCGGCACAGTTTCTTTTGTTTCTGTTGTATAAGTGATAATATTTTTAGGACTTAAAGGAATGCCACTTTCACGATGAGCTTTAATAAAACCTTTCATACGCTTCGTCCCTTGAATATCATCATTTTTAAAGAAGCCTAGAACGTATTGGTGACCAAGATCCAATACATGACGTGTCTGTATTCTTCCACCTTCAACGTCATTCATAATCAGATGAGTAGGCTCTAATTCTTCATAATAGGCATTTATCATGACATATGGGATACCTGTTCGTTCTAAATTCAGATAATAGTTAATATTCGGATTGGGAAGCGCACTTTTCGTTGGCTCCACAATGAGACCGTCAAATCCTTGTTGTAAAACCGCTTCAAGACATCGACGCTCTTGCTCAATATTATTGTTCGTACTAAACAATGTCACTTGATACCCATTTTTACTTAAATATCCTTCGATGCCACGAATTATTGACGGAAAAATGTAATCCGAAAAATAGGTTGTAATAACCGCTATATTTTTCGTTTGTTGGCCCGCAGTGCCACTTTTTAAAGCTGAACGATCAGCGCAAAATGTTCCTGCACCTTGCTTTTTATAAATCCAGCCGTCATTGACTAGTTCATCAATCGCTTTTCTCACCGTGTGGCGACTCACTTCATATTCCTTCATCAATTCTGTTTCCGATCCTACCTTTTGATGAGGTTGAATAAATCCTTGAAGTATCTGTGATTTAATTTTATTTTTTACAAAGTTATATTTTGTCTCCATCATCCACCTCGCTCGTCTGACATATACGTACGACTATTGTATCACGTTCTTAAGGTAATCACACTTGAATCCTTAAATTCCTTTAGCAATGAACAACAGTCCCATATATGTCAGGCAACTTTAAGGTGAAAAATCACAATCTTAGGAACACTAACACGTTATGCTTATTCTTTAATCACACGGGAGACAGTCTGCTCCTCATAGCTTTTTTCTAACTTGTGTAAAGTTCGTATAAAAAACCACATGATAAGATAGGAAACAACACTTCCAGAAAAAAACAAAATAATTGTAGGAAATGCTAATGAGAAATGAATAGCACCCCAAACGATCATGACAAAAAGACACGCGATGTGTAACCGGCCAAATACGAACATAGCAGTCTTTTTAAATAGCTCAATCAATCCCCCAGTAAAGTGAACTGAAACAGGGAAGGCTGAGACTCCCATTAACATGAAGAAAATAACGATGATAATAAATGACACTGTAACGGGAAGTGGAACATCCGCCCCAGCCTGTCTAATTAAACGATAATTTAAATAAAGCACAGCCCCAATACCACCAGCCAACCAACCAACAAGATTCGCTTTTACAAAAACACTCTTGAAATAAGATACAAAAGACTTAAAAAGCGGCAACTCCTCGTTCCCTTGAATCCACTTTCTAGATATGGAAAATAATGATACAGTCGCCGGGAATAATCCGAATACTCCCAAACCTAACACGGTAAATCCAATCCATAATGCATTTAGCATGGCAAACCGTGTTACTAATCGAAAAAAGCGATTCATATTCTCTATCACTAGGCGTATCACCCTTCCATCATTTCATGGAAATTGAGTTCCTTTTTATCCTTTCACACCACCTGACGTTAATCCAGCGATAAAGAACCTTTGGAAAAAGAGGAACAAGATAATAATTGGAATAATACTTAATACTGATCCTGCAAATAGAATTTGATAGTTATTCCCATAAGGCGTTAACAATGTGGCCAATCCAATAGGTAACGTAAACATATCATTTGACCTTAAAACAAGTAACGGCCATAAGAAATTATTCCAGCTTGTTAAGCCTTGTAAAATAGCCATTGCCGCAAAAGAAGGTAACATAAGGGGGGCCATAATTCTAAAGAAAATGCCATATTCCGTGCAACCATCTATCCTAGCAGCTTCCATTAATTCTTTTGGAAGTCCAACGGAATATTGTCTAAAAAAGAACACCGCTATAGGCGCTACAATTAAAGGCAGCATAACTACAAAATAAGAATCTACTAAACTGAAAGCTGTCATCATTCGAAAAAGAGGTAACATTAGAATTTCAAAAGGAATCATTAAAATTAGCAAAACAAGAATAAACACAAAACGTTTACCTTTAAATTCATATACGGCAAGAGCATACCCTACCAGCGATGAGAAAAACAAAGATAAAACAATAAGAACTGCGGAAATGATGATGCTATTCAAATACCATTGCCAGTAGCTACTTCCTTCCGCTCCAAAAATGGCCTGGAAATTTTGAAAATCAAAGGATGAAAAGAATAATTCTCCTGATAACCCATATCTCATTAAATCGGATGCAGGGCTTAACGACGCCACAACCAGTGAAATAACTGGAAATAACGCCACAAATGCCACTAATATAAATAAGCTTACAAGCAGACATGTTATCATTTTTTCTTTCAGCGTTTTTTCCATTATGAATCACCCTTTTTAAATGCGCCTGTTAAATATAATTGTATAACACTAACGACAAAGATGACTAAGAGCAGAACGATTCCCACTGCTGCTCCAAAACCCATATCATTACGTTGGATCCCTTCTTGATAAATATAGCCCACAACCGTTAAACCTATATTCCCAGGGGAACTTGTCTCCCAAAAAACAAAGCTTTCTTCAAACATTCTAAACCCGTTAATGGTTGTAATGGTAGTTAAGAAGATGACAATTGGTTTGATTGCAGGGAAGGTGACGTGTTTGAATTTCTGCCATACGTTCGCCCCGTCAATATCTGCCGCTTCGTAAAGGTCATGATTTACATTTTGCAATCCCGCAAGGAAATAAAGAATATTTACTCCCATCCAGCGCCATGAGGCTAAAACCACCATCAGGAACATACCTGAGGCTGCTCCATATCGCCATTCAATTGGAGAGAATCCAAAGAAACTGAGGAATTGGTTTGCAATCGCCATATCAGAATCCCCAAATATCATTCTAAAAATCGTTCCGGCTACTATGACCGATGTGAGAGCAGGAATAAAAATAGCCGCCCGAAAAAAGTTCGTCATTTTCATGAGACGGTTATTTAAAAAAAGTGCAAAAATGAGTGGTAATACGGTTAAGAGAATGACTGTTAAAATAACATACACCGTTGTATTTTGTAGTGCGGTATAGAATGTTGGATTTAAGACCCTCTCATAGTTCCTTAATCCGATATATTCTACTTGTCCAGGAAGCACTCTTTGAAAACTCATGTTTATGGCGCTAATAAATGGATAGAGGAATAAAAATAAAAATGAAAGAATAAAAGGTGATACAAAAATATAAGGCGCCGCTTTTTTAGAGTACAGAAAGCTCGATCGCTTCCTCGGCCTGTTCGGTGTACCTAAGGGCTTTCCTTTTTCAGTAGAAATTGTCGTTCCCATGCCATGGCCTCCTTTTTAATTGATTGCCCAGGAAACTTACAAAGTCTCCTGGGCAGATCCACTATTTTTTACTCTATCATTCGACTCCTGATAGCTTCTGCTGCATCTTCTAATGCTTCTTGTGAAGTTCTACTTTGATCACGTAAAACAGAGTGCATCACATTGGAGTTAATTTCCTGTTGGGCATTTGTTGTCTGTTCAGTAATATTCAAGTTATTAATTTCGTCTCGGATATCATGAAGGATCTCAAAAATGTCATCATGGAAATATTGATAGAAACGATTGTCTTCTGCCATGGCAGGGGAATCCCACACATCGTGTCTTGGAGGGTCAAACCCAAGTATTTCCCAAAGTTTCACATTACCTTCTTCAGACAATTTAGCAAAAGCTAGAAAATCTTTAGCTAATTCAGAGTTCTCAGTTTGATTTGTTACGACTGTCCCTGTACCACCCATACCAGCAGAACGATTACCGCCTTCTTCCCACATAGGTAAAGGACGAATCTGCATTTTTCCATCTAAATCTTCCATATAGTCAAGAAATCGTCCCATATACCACATCGGCATCATCAACGTAGCAGCTCCACCATCATTCATAAAACCATAATATTCTTCCGCATGATGGTATCCTCCAGGAGCTATTTCTGCAATTTCATGCTCATAAACAAGGTCATAGATAAATTGCAGTGTGTCAACATTTGTTTCATTATCAAGAATAACGTCACCATTTTCGTCAAAATAATCAGAGCCTCTTTGACTGATTAAGCACCAAAAAGTAAAGTGATCGTCTGATTCTACTGTCGTCATAACAGCATCTGTATTAGCTACGACTTGTTCGCCTGCTTCCACATAATCATCCCAAGTTTCTATAGAATCAATATCTACACCCGCTTCATTCATAATTTCTTCATTATAAAACATCACCGTTGCCCCGACATGATAGTCAATTCCATAATAATTACCGTCTTTCGCATAAATATCAAATCTAGAAGTAATTAAATCATCTAATTCAGGCTCAACAACATCATTCAAAGCTTCGAGCTGGACCTCACCTTGTAAATAATTCGCAAATTGACTAATCTCTATATCTGCTATATCTGGGGCGCCACTGCCAGATTGAAGCGCTAGTAATAGATTATTATGCATTTGATCATACGGATATGTTTCCGCGATTAACTGAATAGGACGATCTGGATTTTCTTCATTCCACCTAATGACAGCGTCTTCAAAAAATTGCGTATGAAGTTCTTGGAAATTCCAAAATGTAAGCTCTGTAGCCCCTTCAATGTCGTCCCCAACAACTGTTTGTTCTTCTAAATCTCCACTGGCGTCATTTGCATTGTTTTCCCCACATGCTGACAGTAGAAAAACACTTGATAGTGCCGCTAAAACCATTTTTCTCATTTTAAACCCTCCTTTTATTTTGTAGAAGTAAAAATGACTTTGATGATTGAGATAATAATCTAAACAATTAAATACCTATCAAACATCATGTAAAACCCCTTCATGGTCAAACCTCATGCCATCCACATCAAACATAGAGCGGTTAAACTTTCGAAAAACTATGATATAGCTCCCAACACAACCAAACATGCGTACAAGTTATTACTAAAAATTATAAAACTAGTAGATTCACCTGAAAACTATTATAAAACTAGTAGATATTTGTTTATAAACAAAGCAATTCCATTAGATAAGCGCTTTCATTTTATCGTTACTTGTACGTATGAGATATACATAATTATAAATCAGCTCAAAAACATACGCAAGTGATTTTATGTATTTTATCTTACTCTCATAAAACGAGCCCTCAATCAGTGGGGATTTTTGTTTTTCTCCCACTGATTAGTAGCTGAGTTAATCAGGACATTTTATTTTAGTAGACGAATGTCACGAGGGTTTACCAACACGAAAGATATTCTATTTAAAATGCACGTTTTTAAAACGCCATAGCAAATAATGATTATCATTCAGTTGAAAGAAAGTCCATGAGGAGCAAACGTCCATCACAGTAGTCGCTTTTTAGAGGAATATATTGAGATAAGATTTATTTACAAATATAACAATAAACCTAACTTAGATGAGAATTTTATTTTGAACCTTAAAAAGAGGACTATCTGAATTAATAATAGAGAGCGTGCTCGTTTCAACAAGCTAAAGCATTGAGAAAACAGATGGAGCCTCGACGCCATCTGTTTAAAAATCCCCACCTAAGCTACGTGCTTTAGATGGGGGCTATAACTATTAAACATTTAACTTAAATAAAGGTACTTATAAAGATTGTTAATATAACGCTCGATAATATTGAACAGTACGTTTTAATCCCTCGTTTAGAGGGGTTTGAGGTCTCCAATTAGATACTTTAGTTAATTTATCATGACTTAAATAACTATGCTTAATATCCCCCGCCCTTACCGGACCGTAATCAGGGTTAAATGTATTCCCAACTTCTTTACAGAGCACTTCTAACAACTGATTGATTGGCGTTTGAGACTGAGAACTAACGTTAAATACCCCATTAACCTTCATTTCCTTGCTATTTAAAAATGGCGTGATTACCGCATTAACAACATCGTCTACATAGACGAAATCACGCGTCTGCTCACCATCCCCTTGAATGTATGGCGTACGTCCTGACAATAACTTTTCAATAAAAATTGTGATGACTCCTGCCTCTGTATCAGCACTTTGTCTTGGTCCATAAACATTCGCAAACCTGAGAGCACTTACATTCATATCATAAAGAGCACCAAAGGTTTGAACATATTGCTCCGCAGCAAGTTTTGAGGCTCCATATGGGGATAGCGGTTTAACACGGGCCTCCTCAGAAATAGGTAAACTCTCCACGTGACCGTATACAGCTGCAGAAGAAGCATAAACGAACGTTTTGACCCCATATCTTCTTGAAGCTTCCAAGACTGTGACAGTCCCTTTCACGTTAATCATTAAATCCTCTAGTGGGTCATCAAGTGAAGGCCCCACCTTACTTTGGGCAGCTAAATGAATAACACCCGATATATCAGGGTTTTTTCGAAAGATATTTTCTACAAGGGCTTCATCCCTCACATCACCCTCAATAAATGTGACAGAAGAAGATGAATTGATATTCTCCGTACTACCTGTTGATAGATTATCAAGTACAACGATCTCCTGCCCATTCTCTACAAGAGCGTCAGTAACATGAGAGCCAATAAATCCAGCGCCCCCTGTTATTAATACAGTCTCCATACGTCATCTCCTGTCCTTAGTCACTATTCTACAGCATCCTATAAATTAAGTGTGGAGCGTGATTTAGTCGATGTTTGAGGCACTTCTTGCCTATCCCCGTCACTCTTATCCTTATCTTCAGATGCGTCACCAGTCCCTTCAGATTTTGAACGGTCAAAAATGACGAGAAACGTTTTTAATAAAATAATTATATCAAGCCAAAGGCTGTAATTTCTAATATAATAAAGGTCGAATCGTAGCTTATCCTCTACCCCTGTGCTGTACTTTCCCATAACTTGTGCGTAACCCGTTATACCAGGTTGAACTCTGTTACGATACCCATAATGATAATACTCCTCCGACAATTGCTTAATAAAGAATTCTCTCTCAGGTCGTGGACCTACTAAGGACATATCTCCTTTTAGCACATTAAACAATTGAGGAAGCTCATCAAGACGTGTCGAGCGAATGAATTTGCCAACCTTCGTAATCCTATCATCATCAGATGTTGCTAAAACAGGGCCTGTCTTATTTTCAGCTCCCGTAATCATTGAACGAAATTTATAAATCGTAAATGGTTTATCATGTTTTCCCAGTCGTTCTTGTGAATAGATAACCTTCCCCTTCGGATCATCTAATTTAACAATTATAGCTACAAATAACATGAGTGGGGAGATAAGTACTAATAATAATAACGATGCTACAAAATCAAATACTCGCTTTACAAAGACTTTATCCCACGTAAGTCCGAATGGCTGTACACCCATAACAAGTGTATCTTCTAATGGCGTAATAGATGCACGTTGTAACAGCAACTCATAAAGTGTTGGAATCACATAGACGACTTTATTACGCTCCATCGCATGATAAATCACTTGAGATTTTGATTCTTTAGATATATCGGTACACAAAACAACATAATCACAATCTTCCAAACAATAGCCTATATGCTCTATAGAACTGTCACCAGAAATATGCTGAACCTTCGTTCCTTTCAACATAGGATGCTTAATTTTATTAATAAGTTTATCGGTATTCGATTCATTCCCAATAAGCAAGACTTTTCCAATGACGGATCCTCTCGTAAGCTTTAAATAAATGACCTTAAAAATCACCATTAAAATAACCATAAATACCGCTGCAATTAACACAACTGACCGCGGCATTGCAAACTCTCTGAATAAATAAGAAGCTGCCATCGTTAAAAAAGTCATTAAAGAAGATGCCACGAGAATTTTTCTCACAATATCACTGATCGTATTCTTCCTATCTAATGCATATAATTCGTACACTGAGATAAAAAATAATCCGATAAGCAAAATCCATGGAAGTAAAGAGATAAATGCTTCCCAGTTGCGATCTGGGAAATCTAAATAACGTATATAAAACGCACTAATATAGGCCGCAAGAATACAAAACAAATCTCCAGCTATTAGAAAAAACCTATGGCTTCTTGATTCGCCAATATTCGTCATATTTAAAACCTCTTTCCTTTAACTAAACCTTAAATCCACACTATAACCTGCTTATGAGGAGAATCAGACTACCTGATTATATTTGTATGACTTTTTATACGCAGAAGGAAGACTTCATAACCTCATTCTTTTGCTTTTCTTCTTGTTACATATCATTTAACTAAAACGCCCATTAAGTATAAATTAATTTAATTCATCTATCATGAATTCATCTCATACTTCAACAGCACTAAACCGTAAAATAAAATACCTTTACCGTACTTTGAATCCAGCTTAACACTAAACTGACACTTTAAAACCCCTTTAAACAGTAAAACATAAACTGTAGTTCTTTATAGATAAAAAATAATATGCAAAATCCTTATGTCGCTCCGAAGTTTCAATCAGGGGGAGTATTATTCTTATCCCACTAATTCGAGTATGAATAGAGACTTAGCATCCTTATCGCACGCCTAAATAGAGTTAGCTTTCCTCTCTATTTTGACCCAAAAGTTTTACGGACGGCTATCTGTGATAAAATAAAACAATTCTCGACTTTCATTATAATATTATTAACGGCGTTTAGCCAACCTTAATTATGGGAATAATAAAAGCGAACAAAAGAAATAAAAAACCGAATGACTGCACTTATTGTGTCCATCACTCGGTTAATTATATAAGTTGTATTTAGAATTATTTATACCTTGGAATATCAAAAATCATAATTGGATTATCAAGTTGGTTATACATTGATTTTATTGTCGATACTTGTTTCGCAGCCCATCCCATGTCAGTTGCATATTGTGGGAAACCAGGGTTTGCAGGGTTCCACCTCATTTTATATAGGGTGTCTTGATTATAGCTATTATGAATATAGCGTTCACCAATAAATTGTGCTCCCCCACGAATAGCTGATTCTGGAGTAAACCAACCTTCTTGATAAGCTCTAATTGCACCAGCAGTACGGGCATTTCCGTCAATAGCTCCTATTCCAAACATGTTATACGTTGTTTTAATGTCTGTGAGACTACTTCGATTACTGCTTGTTACTAATGTTAACGTCCCATTGGAGGATTTACCTACTTCTATACCATTTGCAAGGTCTGACCTTCCATGTCCGGTTTCTAACAATGCATGGGCAATTAAATATACTTCATTAACTTGATTTGTTCTTCCACCATCAATAAAGGCTTGTCCTTTACCATCTAAAATACCTTTACCATCTAATAAACGGTTAATTTGATTACTCGAAACTTGAGGACTAGAGGAAAGAACTAAATGTTGAAAATTATCTTGAGTCTCTGGGGTAATATAATTTATAACATCGGACCTTTTAGCATTTCGCCACGTATCAGTGACTGCTAATTGCGTCCATGTACTCCCCCTATTAACAACTACGTACTCTTTTCCTGCCGTTGCTCTAAAATAAATATGACTGCTAGTACTAGCTGATTCATATACATTTGTAGCCGTTGTAACTCTCGCTCTAGAATTAGAATCAAAGAAAGTTAAGTCAGCGGTACGAATAAAACCATTATTGTTTCTATATAAATCTGTCTGCGGCGGAACACTCATTGCCATTTGAATATCTAATGCTCTAGTTAGAGTAATGTCAAAATATGAATACGTGTAAACAGGGCGTCTATCATACATTCTGTTTAACGCGTCAATAGTGAGCTCATCTAAAATCCCATGTACTGGAAGCCCCATAGCTGTTTGGAACTCTCTTACCCGTTGGTCAGTAAATGAACCATATGTTTCATTGAGGTTCATACCACCGTATCCAATTGATGTCAACATTTGTTTAAATTTGATCATATCAGCATGGCTTTTGCCTAGTTGATATGGGCTGTTAAATATTTCATCAATTTTTGCTAATGTAGGCGGATCAGCAATACCATGTACATTTAACCCATACACACTTTGAAACTCACTCACTCGTTGAGCAGTAAAAGACCCATATGTCTCATTAAGGTTCATACCACCGAAACCTAATCGTGTTAATTTTTCCTTTAGTGTAATGACATCACTATGACTGCCACCTTCGACATAAGGACCAGAAAGAATTTGCTCTATGAGTTCTAGTGTTCTAGGATCGGCAATCCCATTCTCTCGAAGGCCATAGTATGATTGAAGTTCACTAACCCGTTGAGCAGTGAACGACCCATACGTTTCGTTGAGATTCATGCCGCCAAAACCCAGTGTCCTCATGTTTTCTTTTAGCGTAATCACATCACTATGGCTGCCGCCTGTAACATACGGGCTGGCCAGAATGTCCTCAATTAGCTCAAACGTCGCCGTATCCATTTGACCTGTCGCATTAAGGCCATAGTATGATTGGAGCTGGCTGACTCGTTGCGCTGTGAAAGAGCCATAAGCTTCATTCAGGTTCATCCCACCAAAGCCTAACGTCGTCAACTGGCGTTTGAGCGTTGTAACACCCTGATGTGAGCCCCCTTCTTTGAAGGCGCTGTTCAGCACGGCTTCTAACTCGTCCCACGTCCGTGAATCGGCAATCCCATGAGATTTCAATCCGTGATCCGCTTGAAATTGACTCACCCGTTGCGCTGTAAACGACCCATATGTTTCATTGAGGTTCATATTGCCATAACCGAGACGTGTGAGCATTTTCTTCAGCTCAATCGTATCCGCATGCTGTTGGCCTGTTTGGAAGGGACTTGACAACACTTCGTCAATTTTTTCAAACGTTCGTGGATCGGCAATCCCAGTCTCTCGAAGACCATAGTAAGCTTGCAATTCACGCACTCGTTGCGCTGTAAACGAGCCGTAGGCTTCATTAATATTCATCCCACCGAAGCCGAGTTTCGTCAAATTCTCCTTTAATGTGATGACATCACTATGGCTGCCGCCTGTAGCGTAAGGGCTGGCCAGAATGTCCTCAATTAACTCAAACGTGGCCGTATTCATCTGACCTGTCGCCTCAAGCCCGTAATATGCTTGGAGTTGACTCACCCGTTGCGCTGTAAACGAGCCATAAACCTCGTTGATGTTCATTCCACCGAAGCCTAAGGTCGTCAACTGACGTTTGAGTGCTGAGACGCCACGGTGTGAACCACCTTCTTTGAATTCCCTGTTCAAAACAGCTTCTAACTCATCCCACGTCCGTGAATCGGCAATCCCATGAGACTTCAGCCCGTGATCTGCCTGAAATTGGCTGACTCGCCGTGCTGTAAACGCTCCATACGTCTCATTGAGATTCATGTTGCCGTAATCGAGGCGTGTCAGGAGCTTCTTCAACTCGATCGTATCGGCATGTTGCTGACCTTCTTGGAAGGGGCTGGATAGAATCTCATCAATCTTAGTTAAGGTCGCTTCGTCTGCTTCCTTCGTGACTGTTAGACCGTAATAAGCTTGAAATTCCCCTACCCGTTGGGCGGTGAACGACCCGTATGTTTCGTTAATGTTCATTCCACCGAAGCCTAAACGTGTCAGGTTTTCTTTTAATTCAATCACCCATGACATGTCTTCTTCGACTGCTATTTGCAGTGAGACTTCTTCGGAATCTGACTCCTCCTCAAGGTTGTTCTCCGAATTATCTGGAACAGTCTCTTCTTCCACATCTTCTGAATTGTTAGAGGACTCTTCGTTACTAGTAAACTCTTCTTCTAACTCTTCACCCTCATCAAAGTCTACCTTCTTTTCTTCCTTAGATTCCTCTAAAGTTTCAACATCAAGTATATTTTCTTCTGAATTACCAGCCTCAGCAGTAACTATTGCCCCATTTTGGGTGCTAACAATCATTATAAGAAAACATAGGGCAAAGAATATTTTATTTAATTGTCGTAACATTACTTAATGTAACCCTCCTTAAAAATTATTAAGTTTACGGCCGCCTGAGCTAGTTTACATAGAATAGTATAATAGACTTAGTCCATTAGAAATGAAGAGTTACAATAAAAAAACAAAAAAATCTCACGACACGAAAACTCATAATCTATTATCATCATTTTTAAAATTTAAAGCAAGGGACTTTTATAGTCCTTTGCACATAATGTCGAATTTTGAAAAAAATCCCCTTTAGTCATTAAGTTAAACACTTTATTTCTTGAACAAATTTAATGATACAACACACACCTATAAAAAACGAATCATATCGTGATCTACCACTACAAACGAACGTTTTTCCGAGGACTCGCCTTTAGATTAATGATGCAATCCCCTTTGTCATCATTGAATCTTCAGACGCCACTCATCCCCGGGAGTCACCATCTTTCACTGCCGTCCTTTTAAAAAACGGACATTTGATAGCGTTTTACTTTTTATTGTTCGATCTTTCTCGTTGAAAAATCAAAAATCATTTGTGATATCCATTCTATTTCTTAGCTCTATTTTTGATAACACGTAGTGGTTTAGTAAGTTTCCAAGAAGTGCTATTCCTCATTTGTTTCAATTGCTTTTTGTATAATTTTAAATCTTTCTTTAATTTGATATTTTCCTCTCTTAATTTATCGTTTTTTAGTTGAAGATGTTTATTATTTTCCTCACCTTTTATAATTACAAAACCTTGCTTAACTGGTGTCGTTCTTGATTTAGTACGAATTTGCACGATCGACATTGATTTACTTATTTTTTGGCTTACTATTTTTTTAAATTCATCTACCTCAGAGCCAGATCCTGCGCACACTAAACTAAAGGTGTTTTTGTTTACTTTTTTTAAATACCCACTAACCTTATTTTTTCGTGCCCTTCTCTGGATCCAATCATTAATGGTATCTGAAAAAGTAGTATTGTTGTTTGTATTTATTTCCAACCTAGCTAACTTAATATTATCTGGAATATTAGGTATCTCTATATATTCGCTAACTCCACTTAGAAACGACTCAAATACATGATCAAAATCAAAATACATTTGTGCTCTGTTAGTTCTGTCATACCCTTTAGTAGCGGGGAAATAATAATCTATGACAGCTGTTGGAATATCCCTCGCTCTTCCATAAGACGGGAAGAGGTGAGTGCGAATATGTGGCCGTGAATTAATTTCTAGAATAACACCTAAATTTTTCTCTTTATCGATAATCATGTCCACTCCAGCCTGAATAAGCGTTGGAATCGCCTTTGCAGCTGAAACCGCAATTTCTTTAAATTCCTTACTAATTTCATCCGTAACATCTACAGCTTCGCCACCAGAAGAAACATTATTTTTTGATTTCAGAAAAACAACTTCGCCATCTGCTGGAACAGAGGAAAGGGTATAGCCTACACGATTTAGAAGTGTCTCAGTTTCTTTATTAACTTTAATCGGTTTATTTTTTAAAGAAGGGATTTTCATACGTGCTTCATTTTTTTTTCTTAATAGATTTTCTATTGTGTCTTTTCCATTGCCAGTAACACTCGCTGGGTCTCGTTTAAATATTCCTATAACTTCATTCCCAACTACATAAAATCTATGGTCCTCTCCCTTAAAAAACTGCTCCACGATAATTTTATTAAATTTCAAATTGTTTCTTACATAATCAATTGCCTCTTTCATTTCACTTTCATCTCTAATATTGGCTATGACCCCTTTGCCGCCAGTTCCATTTGAAGGCTTCACTACGAGAGGATACCCTAATTCTTGTGCATAGGTTAGAATTTCTTCTACTGTTTTTTCTTCATCAAACGTTTCTCCTCTAGGTGTTGCTACTCCTGCTTTTAATAATGCTTTTTTAGTTAAATCTTTATGAACACATGTATGCACAGCATCTCTTGAAACTAAATCACCACGTGTATCTTGAAAGTAATAACTTTTTTCACCGTCATCTAGTATATATTCTACAACTCTATTGCCCCTCCTCGCCGCTACCTTTATTTTTAAATTCAGCCCTCTACGCCAACCTTCCAAAGCTATACTATAACCACTTGACATATATCCATGTGCATGTTTAGGTAAAGCCCCATTTAAATGTGACAAATACCTCGCACTATCTTTTTCCATAGTCGCTCACCTCAAGCTCATTGTATATTTTCTTTTACATTTTCAAGAAATGTCTAAATCAGGCACCCATGTTTTCATATGTTCAGTTATTTCATTATATACATCTGTAGAATCAAAATCTCCCATATGTGTTTTAATGTGCTCTCGCTCATTTACAATGTCTTTTAATAAATGCATTTTGTAATCACCTTTATCTGAGCTATCACAAAAAGTAAGCTGCATTTTAGGGTTGATAGCCTTAACGATAGGACTATTATTTTTCTTTACCACATCAAGAGTAAGAAAAGCACCTATTTGTCTGTAAACTCCTTTTTGACCCGAAAAAAAGTTCCCTAGTGAATAGGCTGTAAAAGTCTTCGTCCCTCTAGAACTCAATATATAAGCAGGTGGCTGCAGCACATGAGGATGATGACCAATAATAACGTCTGCCCCTGCATCGGCTAACGATGCTGAAATTTCCTTTTGGTCGGATGTCGGAAACAGATGGTATTCTTTCCCATAATGAACAGAAAGTACAATAACATCAACAATTTTTTGTTTACGAATCTCCCGAATAAACTTACTTATTTTATTAACGCTTGCTTTTTCAAAACTATCTACAAGATATTCTTTTCCTTTAGGAATCTTAACACCTGCCATACGTTTAGTGTAAGATAAGAAGCAAATTTTCAACCCATTTTTATTAAAAATTCTTAAATCTTGTTGATCTTCTTCTGACTTATAGGCACCAACGTATGGAATACCTAATTTTTCCCAATTCTCAATCGACTTAAGTATACCTTCTTCTCCTTTATCAAGGACATGATTGTTTGCTAAATTAACGATATCTACACCTAATTCTTTTAATGTTTCACCAATTTCAACAGGGCTATTAAACCGTGGATACGAAGATAAGCCCAATTCTTCGCCGCCTATAATTGATTCTTGATTGACAATCGTGAGGTCCCCTTGTGTGAACAGATGCCTCACTCCTTCAAACATTCCGTTAAAATCATAACCACGTCGAATCTTTCTTTTAGCCTTTTTATACACACGATTATGTAGCAAAACATCTCCAGTGGCCGCTAACTTAAAAGATGAAGTATCATTATCGTTTCTATTCATCGTTTTACCTCCTTGGCACATTATTAATATAGGTTGATAAACTTTTTATTTATCCTTTCTTATTTCAAAACCTACTTTTATTTGTTTATCCCAAACAAACGCCTTCACTTGCTGGACTTCTGCTCTTTCAGGCCCCTCAACACACGTATGATAAAAATCATTTACTATTTTTTCATCTATCCCTCCTACTACAACGACTACCTTTCCATTAGATAAATTACGCGTGTACCCACATAGCCCATTTTCAAGGGCCCTTTTTCTTATCCACCGACGGTAATTTACACCCTGAACTTTTCCTGAAACAACATATCTCTTAGCATATAGTGGACCTAAGAGTGCATGGGAAATCTCAATTGACTGTATTGCATTGCCGTTCATTAATTCTAAAACAGTTTTATGATCATAATAAAGGTTATCGTCTGCTTTTTCTCTCTTTTTTGTTGCAGGAAAATAATAATCAACAATACCGGCCGGGACATTTCTAGGGCGTCCATACATCGGAAAACTGTGTAACGTGATACCAGCAGTAGCATTTATTTCAATAACTGTTATGTTTTTATCTTTAATAATGACATCAATACCTGCATGGATTAACCCTGGTACAGCTTTTACAGTATTGACAGCAACTTGTTTAAAGTAAGAAGGTAACTCATCTGTCACATCAATAGAGTCCCCTCCAGATGAGATATTGTTCAGCCCTCTTAAAAAGATTAATTCATCTTTATTAGCTATATCATCGACTGTCTTATCCTGTTTCTTAAGAAAAGTTATTAAATCGCTGGTAACTTTAATTTGTCGTGTTGCAAGATGAGGGTTTTCACGGCGTTGCTCATTTTTAAAGGTAATTAAATCCTTAATTGAATGGATACCATCACCTACCACATTAGCTGGAACTCTTTTAATAGCACCGAGAACTTTATCCCCTATGACATATATACGGTAATCGTCTCCTTCTACATGTTTTTCCATGATATAACTTTCGTATGAAAATTCTTCTTTTACGTATTGCAAACTTTCCTTCAATTCTTGTTCTGTTGAGATATTCGTAACGACACCTTTTCCCAAACTTCCTAAGGCAGGCTTAATAACTAGTGGATAACTAATTTTTGAGGCCTTTTCTATAATAGACCTTTCCTCTTCAGCAATACTAAAAGTAGTACCTTCGCTTATAGGCACTCCCGCAGCAGAAAGATATTGCTTCGTTAAATTCTTATCCGAAGCAATATCTAAAGCTTCAGTAGAAACTAGATCACCTCTTGATCGGAAGAAATAATGGGTATGTGTTCCATCACTTAAAGAAAAGAATTTGCCAGTTGTATTAAAACCAATTCCTTTTAAATCCGTATGCCCATCTGGATTATAATACCATCTTAAATTTAACCCTCTGCGCCAGCCCTCAAGCGCAAGCAAATAAGCACACATATTAAAACCACGAATACCTGAGACCATTTGTTTTGTCAGCCATGGTGGATAAATCGGATCCATTTCATCACGCCTCACTTAAATTTATACTATACTGTCTAAATTACTTGGTATTTTTTAAGTTACTCTTTAAAGAGCGCAGGAAACGCCCTATTTTCCAAGAATTACTAGATAGAATGTTAATATTGTCTTTTTCTAATTGATAAACTTCTTTTGACAGCTTTTTGTATTCTCGACGAATTTTTTTTAATACATTGTGTACACTTTCTTTTCGATTAGTATTAAAGTTTTCGTTAACATCGAAGCCAATTTTAATAGGTTCTTTCCAAACTTCCTCTTGTATCGCTTCTACTTTCGCTATTTTCTTTTGTTTTTTTAAGAAACTCTTCAACCCATTCAAGGCCTCTTTTGTCTCACTACCAACGATTAGTTCAATTTCTCCTGTGAAATTTTTATTAATTTCACCATGTATGTCATGGCTTTGAGCATATAAACTAATAGCGTTATGAAAGCTTTGACGGTTCACTTCCCCACTTAGTATATATTTTTTAGCAACTAACTCATTTTTAGGAGCTGGGCTGACTTCCACTTCGATTGCTGATCTGTTTTCTAAAGGTTCCATCGCTGTTAAAAAATCGAAATAAAAATTTGATTTTGACGTATCGACTCCTTTAGTTTCTGGAAAATAATAATCAATGATTGCTTTAGGTATATCTCTTGCTTTCCCTCTAAGTGGGAAAAGAATACCTCCAATTTGTGCAGTTGGATTCAGTTCGATGACAACAGCCGATTCTTTTTCAGGCTTTGTATCATCAACGATAATATCCACGCCCCCATGATACAATCCGGGAATGGCCTTGACAGCATTAATAGCTATTTCTTTATAGTAATCGGCAATACTATCTGTCACATCTATCGGATCGCCACCTGAAGAAACATTCGTCTTTTCTCTCAGATAAATTTTTTCTCCTTTTGGTGGTATGCTCTCATAAGTATATCCTGCATTTTCAAGGAATTCGGTAATCTCGATATCTGCTTCAATTAAACAGCTATGAAGTCGAGCATTCTTCTTTCGCTCTAAGTTTTTTAATGCAATTAATTCTTCAATTGTGTGCAGACCATCTCCAATAATATTTGCAGGTAACCTATTATAAGCAGCTATAACTTTATCTTCAATGACATATATACGGTACTCTGATCCACTAACGTGCTGTTCCAGTACAACTTCTTTATACCCCAGTGTATGACGCACATACTTAATGGCTTTTCTTAAAGCCTGTTCAGACTTAATATTTGTTACAACACCATTTCCTAAGCTACCATTTGTTGGTTTCAAAACAATAGGATACGGAAGTGATGTAGCAGCTTCTATAATACTCTCATCACTGTCAGTTTCGCCAAAGCCAAACCCTTGTGGGACTGGGACATGTGCTTTTTCCAACCACTTCTTAGTCAAGTCTTTTTCTGACCCAATTTCTACCGCTTCATTGGTGACTTTATCTCCTCGTGTTCGGAAAAAATAATGAGTTCTTTCCTTTGAACTTAATGAAAATAAACGTCCGGGTGGATTGACACCAAAGACAACCATATCTTGAAAATGCTCAGAATCTTTTGTATACCACTTTAACGTCAAGCCACGCCGCCAACCTTCCAGAGCGACAGAATAGGCACATAATCTAGTTTTACGGGCACTTACAACGATATCATTTGTTAATTGTGGTAATGTAATGGCTTGATTACTCATGCTCTCCTCCAATATTGTTACCTTTTTAACCTAATTAATTTTGCAGCGTCCCCCAAAAGCCTTATTGGTGCAGACACTTTCCAAGATAAACTTCCTTTTAATTGTTGGTTTCTTTTTTTAAGCTTTCTATACTTTTTTTCGGTTTGTTCAATTTCCTTTTTTAATAAGTTCAGTTCTTCTAATTGTGTTTTTAAGTCAGCTTTAATTTCAAAACCAACCTTTACAGGGAGGTTATAAGGGGAAACCTCAACCTTTTCCACAGTTGATCGTTCTGGATCTTCCCATAGAGCCTGTTCAAAATCATTGATCATTGCTTCCTCTGGCCCAGCAACGATAACTTCTATCTCACCATTACTTAAGTTCATAACAAAACCGTTAAGATAACGCTCAAAGGCTTGTTTTCTGAGCCCCCTGTGAAAATCAATACCTTGAACATCTCCAAATACTGTAAATTTCTTAACAGTGATCCCCTTAGTTAGAGCTGGCGTCACTGTCGTTTTTGTCGCCGTTTTTGATTTCAAGGGAAATAGCACATCTGTAAAATCAAAATAAAGCTTCTCTCTCTCAATACCCACGTTTTTAGTTTCAGGGAAATAAGCATCGATAATAGCACTAGGCACGTCAAATGCTGGCCCCTCTAACGGAAATAGCAACGATCCTATTTGAGCAGAAGGGTTAATTTCTAATACCGCCACATCGCCACTCACTTTATCCCATATCACGTCTACTGCGCCATGAGGAAGTCCTGGAACCGCATTTAACGCAGCAATTGCAGCCTCTGTCACTTTTGGTACAGTGGCAACATCAACACTTATAGGATCTCCACCAAGTGAAATATTACTTTTTTCTGTTAAGTTTACAATTTTATTTTCTGGGATAATGTCATCCAAATCATAATTGTGTTCATATAGATAACCTCTTATCTCATTCGTTATTTTTATCGGGCAACTGATAAGCCGTGGGTTGTCTTGTCTAAGTTCATTTTTCTGATCGATTAAACGACGTATAGTAGAAAAACCATCACCTTTAACATTAGCTGGTTTACGCAAAATCATCCCAATAGCTTTACCTTCTACAACATAGACTCTATATTCATCTCCAGGGATAAATCTTTCTACAATAAAATCAGTTTGACTTGCATCACTATTCTCCAAAATGTCTTGCAGTGCATCTGAACTTTTAATATTAACATAAACCCCACGACCGAAGCTCCCATCAATCGGCTTCAATACTAAAGGGTAGCCAATGGAAGAAGCATATTTAAGAACATCCTCTGTAGAGGTATTTTTATCAAAGCTGTTCCCTGCTGGTATCGGCACCCCTTTTTCAGCCAAACGCTCTTTTGTTAGTTGCTTATCCATACATAAGTCAACCGCTTCATTTGTTACTTTATCTCCTCGAGTGCGAAAGAAATAATGCGTTTTATGATTTGATGTAAGTGAGAATAGTTTACCTGGTTTTTCTACATTCCACATCCTCATCTTCGGAAAATCTACAGCATTTTTTGCATACCACGTTAATTTTAGACCTCTTCGCCAACCTTCTAGAGCAATAGCAAACGCATCTAAATCCGGCCCTTTAGCATCGGCCACTATTTCCTCTGTTAAATGTGGCAAGAAATTCTCTTCTGGGATATCTTCCATTACATATCCTCCTCCTTACTATCGTTTTTTTGAATTGCCACTTTTCGATATATTTCTTTAAAGCAGGAGAACTTCTTTCCGTTTATTAAGTCATCAATTAACTTATATTCAGCTTCAAGATACATTTCTCCAAGTGACTGATCCGTTTTTTGGTTAAACTCATCATAGTTTCCCGGTTTTGGCGTGAACTCTCCAAATACAAATTCTTTTGACGTTTTGAGGAAATCAATTCGCATAAATGGAACAGGGAGCTCCGCACTTAATTTTTCAACTAATTCAAGCTCACCTTTTGTAAACCCCTCTCCTTCGAACAATTGGTTTTCATATTTTCCTGTATGAATTCTATAACCTGAACGATTCCACCAGCAATATTTTATATTCGGGTACCTTTCAATTTCAAGTACAAGTCCCACTCGTCCATAAAAACAATAAAATTTCAAATCCCTAGCAGGACCCTGCTTCTCTCTATCATAGATAAGCTCTTCTAAGAACCATTCATCATTTTGGACAAACCCCTTTTGCACATCTTCTATCATTCTCAATTTTAATTCATCATAGCCTTGAAACAAAGAGGCATCTTTCACTTTTAGTATTTTTGTTTCATCATATATAATATAGACACCGCGTGAACCAGCAGAATTAACAGGCTTTAAAACTTGTCCGCTTTCTGATGAAATTTTTTTAGAAGTAAATGTTTCTGTACTTCTGCCGGGTCTTCGGATATCTAATATATCCATCAACTGATAAGCTAAGGACTTATCATCTAAAATATGATCGTGTGTTAACAACTGTTTTTTTCTAATCGTTGATCGCAATGCTAAATTTGTTTTAAAGGATGCCACAGGATTAATCTCATTGGCTGAGGTCTCTTCAGCGTACCTAATTATCTTTTCAGGTATTTCTCGAATGTCATAAACATCAACTAATTTATTAAACACAACATTTCTTTGTTCTGTATCTTTTAGTAAATAGAATCTGTTCACTATAGTGTCTAAAATACGTTTGGAGGATTCTGAGTTCAACTTACAGCCATTCACAATGGCATCAATGATTTCAAGAGAAGCTGGTTCTCTACTTAATAGCTTTATCGCCCTTTTGAGGTCTTCTTCTGAATTCTGATTATTGGCTAATAGTTGAATTTGTGTTTCTTTCACATGTAATTCAGATATTAGTTTGTTTATTTGACATTTCAAATTATAGTGTTCTTGCTCTAAATCCATTAACATTGTTTTCTTACTTTTTGGCCATAATCTATTGAATAAATACTGAAAAGGAACAAATGGTTTTAATATCCTATTTCCAATTTTCCAGATTGGACTTTTTTTAATAGCATCGTTCCTTTTTTGAATTTGGTGGTTTTCTTCCTCTAATTTAGCTAATGCATTTTCTTTATTCACTCTATTCCTTATTTGTTTTTCTTTACTTTCCATATCTGTCCCCCACAATTCTGGTGATATGTTTAGCATATCCGAAGTGCTCGTCCACGTATTGTTTTGCTTTCTCTACTTGGGCTTCATACCGCTCTGGCTGACTCATTAATTTTTCTATTGCCTTTAGTACCTCTTCAGGCTCAGCGTATATCGCCGCTTCTCCAAATAAGTCTTTATACTTCGGCTCAATCACTACAGGCACCCCTGCCGCCATTGCTTCAAATATTACGCGGCCAAACGCTTCCACCCAATCTGAGTGTGTATAGTAGACAAACACATCCAACCTCTTTAAAAACGACTGGGGACTTTCTTCACCAAATTCCTTCACGTTCCAATTAGTCGGCAACTCGCCCAGCACTTTTTTAGGGCTTTTCGCTCCACCTAATACGTGAATTTCATACGGCCCCTCTGTTGGGTAGGTTAACATCATTTTTTCTCGGCTTTCAGGCCATTTCACATACTGGTCTCTCGAATGACGCCCTATACGGATCGGGCTGCCTTCCTCTCGTGTGTAACGCCCTCGCCACCACTCATCTACATGAATGATGTTCACCCAGTCTTCTTCAGCTAAATTAATCTCATCCAGTTCTGCCTTGTGATACTTATCCAATGTTTTCCTAATCTCAGGTCCAATTGGATACCACGTGCCCTCTTGTCCAAAATACATCTTTAAGTGCTTCACACACTCTTTAAATGAGTAGAGGCGTTCCCCTTTTTCACCATAATCCCTCTGCGGCGGTTGATTCACGATCACTTCCACACGACCCGCCTTCACATCCGGAACATACTTCTGCCATTCTTGTAGCGCTGGTGGATGACGGACTATCAGAACGTCACAACTGACCTTTTCTCCGTAAACGATCATTTCCACCCTATCACCATCAATCGTTTCTCGTACATGTGGGTTAATTTGCTCCACGGAATTTAAATCATATCGGGATAATTGCACGAGACCCGTTTTCAAGCCGTGCTGCTTTTGGGCTTTGATCTCTTCTATATTCGACATATTGGTGCCGCCCAACAAACGAAACTCTGACGCAATAATCACATCAAAGTGCCGCCGTTCACCTTTATTCACCACTCGCTTCGGCTTCATTGGCGCTGGAATAGGAAATGGCCGCACCTCTTGCGGGAATGAGTATTTTAAACTCCCTCCACTCTCATGGTAATAATCAAGGGATTCTGTGTATTCTTTATACGCATTCACCTGCCACTCCTTATAAAGACATCCATCTAATATGACAGAAGTACTATCAGCTTTTCTAAAAGAGTAAACACCGTTCGTTAAATTTACCAATGCATGTTGGCCAAATATTCTTATAAGGCGACTTACAAATTCATGACTTCCTCCAAAATTCACCATATCCCAAAATCCTAGTTTCTCTATTACTTTTTCTCTTAAGAACATTAATGAACTTTTACAGGAAAATGTATACTCTGTTACTTCATTTGCTGCTCTAATAAAACTTAATTCTTCTGTTACACATGCTTTTAGTGAAGTATTCGCAATTACATCTGGATTGTGCAGTAGATGATTAGCTTGATAGGCAATTTTTTGAGGATGTGCCCACTCATCAGAACCGTTCACTGTGACGTATTCACCTGTCGCTACCTTCAGTCCTATATTTCTAGCGCTATAGTTCCCAGAATACTCCTCTGTACTGTAGCAACTTATTCTTGAATCTCTTTCAGCTAAAGAACGTATTATACTAAGAGTATCGTCCATACTACCATCATCAACTATAATCACTTCAATATTTGACCATGTTTGATTTATTAAGCTATTAACCATTGGCATAATTGAATTTTCAGCATTATAAACTGGTACAATAATGGAGACTTTCGGTAACTCCTTCTCTCCAATAGATTCTTCAAAACACTCAGAGTCACTTCTTAGTTGATTAAATAACGCTTCCTCAACTTGAAGTCCTTCTTTAATCAGCAGCGACTGGTCGTATTTATTAAGTACCCTGTTAATATACCCTATTTTTTCCTGAGGATCTTCACACATACTAGCCTTTGCGCAGTTTTCGTCTATTGACGAAAGTTGAGCCTCGGGAAAGTTTTCTAGTAATGAAATTGCTTGCTCACTCATTCCTAAAGCATGTAACAGCTCTGCCTCAACAATTGTTTTTTTATGCCTTAAGATTGAGCTATAACCACTTTCTTCCATAATTCTGATGCAATTCAGCGCTTTTAAGCGGTTCGAGTAAGTCTGTTTACTAGCATACCACAGCGCAAGCTCCCAAGCTGAAAGGGATACAAGAAAATTGTTATCAACCCGTTTAATGTCTCTTTCAAGCTCTTTCAGGATTTTTTTTTCAAACCCTTCTTCGAGCTTTCTCCTAAATTTCGTTACTCTTTGCTCAGCTGTTTGTTTTTTATACTTTTTATTAAATGCTTGCTTATAATTTTTTTTCCCTTGGACAACCTTAAGACACTGCCTCCAAGTATGTCTTATCCGTAAAAAAACATGTATCATCTTCCCTATCAAGCCCTCTTGATAGCGTTTATATTTTATTTCTAACTCTTTATTCTTCTCGAGTAACTTTGCGTTTCGTAGTCTTTCTTTTTTTATTTTTTCTTCTATTGCGTCAATTTCAATTAATGACCGGCTAGAGCCGGTCATTGATTTTTTATTTTCCATATTTTTCACCCCGTAATTCTGGTGATATGTTTGGCATATCCGAAGTGCTCGTCCACGTATTGTTTTGCTTTCTCTACTTGGGCTTCATACCGCTCTGGCTGACTCATTAATTTCTCTATTGCCTCTAGCACCTCTTCAGGCTCAGCGTATATCGCCGCTTCTCCAAATAAGTCTTTATACTTCGGCTCAATCACTACAGGCACCCCTGCCGCCATTGCTTCAAATATTACGCGGCCAAACGCTTCCACCCAATCTGAGTGTGTATAGTAGACAAACACATCTAACCTCTTTAAAAACGACTGGGGACTTTCTTCACCAAATTCCTTCACGTTCCAATTAGTCGGCAACTTGCCCAGCACTTTTTTAGGGCTTTTCGCTCCACCTAATACGTGAATTTCATACGGCCCCTCTGTTGGGTAGGTTAACATCATTTTTTCTCGGCTTTCAGGCCATTTCACATACTGGTCTCTCGAATGACGCCCTATACGGATCGGGCTGCCTTCCTCTCGTGTGTAACGCCCTCGCCACCACTCATCTACATGAATGATGTTTACCCAGTCTTCTTCAGCTAAATTAATCTCATCCAGTTCTGCCTTGTGATACTTATCCAATGTCTTCCTAATCTCGGGGCCAATTGGATACCACGTGCCCTCTTGTCCAAAATACATCTTTAAGTGCTTCACACACTCTTTAAACGAGTAGAGGCGTTCCCCTTTTTCACCATAATCCCTCTGCGGCGGTTGATTCACGATCACTTCCACACGACCCGCCTTCACATCCGGAACATACTTCTGCCATTCTTGTAGCGCTGGTGGATGACGGACTATCAGAACGTCACAACTGACCTTTTCTCCGTAAACGATCATTTCCACCCTATCACCATCAATCGTTTCTCGTACATGTGGGTTAATTTGCTCCACGGAATTTAAATCATATCGGGATAATTGCACGAGACCCGTTTTCAAGCCGTGCTGCTTTTGGGCTTTGATCTCTTCTATATTCGACATATTGGTGCCGCCCAACAAACGAAACTCTGACGCAATAATCACATCAAAGTGCCGCCGTTCACCTTTATTCACCACTCGCTTCGGCTTCATTGGCGCTGGAATAGGAAATGGCCGCACCTCTTGCGGGAATGAGTATTTTAAACTCCCTCCACTCTCATGATAGTGATCATGAGATTCTGCGTATTCCTGTCTCGCTCCCATAAAATAACCTGGAAAACCAAAAGCAGAATTTCCGGTTAAAGAATCTGCTGTCTGCCGTTGGAACGACATAGGGGGGCCTGCAAGCTCTGCTATTGATCTTTCTCCAAATACCCTTTTAATCCGTTTCACGTACTCTGAATCACCAGCAAATCTAACAGAATCCCAATAGCCTAACGTTTCAACTACTTTTTCTCTTCGGAACATAAAGGAGGAGAAATTCGTAAATATATAGACACCAAATTTCCCCCTCCGATAAAAATTAAGGTCATTTGATACCCTCGCTTGATTGCTAAAATTACCAATAAAATGAGAATGTCTATTTAAATGACGAGCTTGTAATTCAATTTTATCAGGATGCGACCAGTCATCTGCATCATTAATTGTTACATATTCTCCAGTCGCTATCTTTAATGCCGTATTGCGGGCTACGTAAGCACCACTATTCTCATTAGTCTGTAACAGCTTCACTCTTGAGTCTTTTTCAGCAAAACCTCTCACAATGTCTGTTGTATTATCGGTACTACAATCATCGACTACAAGAACTTCAATATTTCTCCATGTTTGATTAAGTAGCGATGAAATAGCTGTACTAATTTTATCTTCAGCGTTATAAGCAGGCACAATAATTGAGACTTTGCTTTGTTGCTCAGCTTGGTTCGCACGCTTTTCAGGATTATGAGTGGATAACACATCATACTTATGCAAAGCTTCACCATTTTGTAGAGCAATTTGCTGATACTTCTGCTTATCATATAGTTGATTGATCCAATACAACTTAGCATTCTCTTCTATTTCTAAATTAGCAGCTGCAAGTAAAGTATCTGGATGAGCCTCGTTTTCAAGTAATCTCGTTATAATCTTCTTACCTGTCTGCTGCTTCCCAAGCAGTTGATAACTCTCAGAGAGCATAATTATTAGTTTTCTCAATCGATCTTTATCTTTCTCTAAATCAAGTAAAACTGTACCTATTTCTATCACAAGCTCTGCACAGACGTTATTATGCTGATTGGCATACCAAGTCATTAGCTCGTAGCCTGCCATCTTTTTTAAAAAAATGTTTTCGCCCTGATCAAATAGGTCCGATAACTCCTCTAACGCTTTTTCTTGAAAACCAAGGGTGGTTAGCCGGTGACGAAGCTTCTCAATTTTCCTCATTCTCGCCTGCTTTTGCCCAGTCTTTATAAATTTCTTCAAGAAGGCTTTTTGCCGACTCGTTAAAAGCTTAGAAAACTTTTCTTTTTGGCTTGATTTTAGCTTTTTATATAAGACCCACTCAATAAATTTTGTCAACAGTCTCTTTACTTTTCTGAGCATTTTATCACCCACCCTAGTTCTTTTTGGCTGCCCTTAATGCTTCAATTCTTTCTTGGTATTTCTGCACAGCATCTTCCGGGTCACCATCAAATATAATGCGACCTCTTTCCATCCAAATCACCCTGTTACACATTTTAGTAGCAACACTCATGCTATGTGTCACAATTAAAACTGCCTTAGACTGTCCCATAATTTCTTGTATTTTCTCACTTGCTTTCTGCTTAAAAGCCATATCCCCAGTTGACAAAGCTTCATCAATGATAAACACATCCGGTTTAAGCATAGCCGCAATGCTGAATCCTAACCTTGCCCTCATACCGCTCGAATATTTTTTCACCGCTTTATGAATGTGTTTGCCTAATTCAGAGAACTCGACTATCTCATCATATTTTTCATCTATGCGCTTCTTAGGGATGCCTAGTAACATACCGTTTAAATAAATGTTATCTATTCCGGATAATTGTTCGTTAAATCCTGCCCCATAGCTTAGAAGAGATGTGGTTTCACCTTGAACCTCTATACTGCCTTCGCTCGGGGTCAGGATATTAGTCAACACTTTACACAATGTGCTTTTTCCTGCTCCATTATGGCCAATGATACCAACAACTTGACCTTCTTTAACTTCCAAAGAGATATTTCTTAAAGCCCAAAATTCATCTTTACTAATGTTAAACGAAACTCCCATATTATCTGCTTTAATAACGGTTTCATTCTTAACCGTAGTCGTTATTTTTTGCAATTCAATTTTAGTTGATCTTTGCCTTCTAGGAGGGAGTGTTTCCTTATAAGCTTTAATCATTTCTTTTGGTGTACCGATCCCTTTAATTTCTCCCTTTTCAAGCCAAATAAGCCTATCACAATTTCTTTTTGCATATCTTAAACTATGTGTCACAATAATAACCATTTTAGCTTTTTTTACTAGTTCTTTCATTTTGTCAGCTGCTTTTCTTCCAAACTGCTTGTCACCAGTATTTAATGCTTCGTCCAAAATTAAAATTTCCGGGTCTAAGTGGGAAGCCACACTAAAACCTAACCTTGCTTTCATACCACTAGAGTAATACTTCATGGGGCGCTCAAAAAACTCATTTAGCTCCGAAAAATCTTTTATAGTTTCAATATAATCTGTAATTTTATCTCTCTCGATTCCTAACATCATTCCATTTAAATAAACATTCTCCCGCCCTGTGAGTTCTTTTTTAAAACCCATTCCTAAAGAAAACAAAGACGACACTTTGCCATTTATCGTTAATGACCCTTCATCAGGACGAATAATCCCGGTTAAAATTTTACACAAAGTCGTTTTACCTGAGCCATTTGAACCGATAATTCCAAGAATCTCTCCTTGGTACGCTTCAAGGTTTAAATCTCTAATAGGCCAAAATTTTTTCTCTCGGCTACTATCTTTCTCTTTCGAAAACATATCAAGCATTCTGGACTTATAATCTTCGGTTTTACCTTCATTAAAGTAGACCCCTAGTCCTTCTGCCTTAATGATTACTTTCTGCTGTTTTCCCATTATTGAAACCCTCTTTTATAAAGCTTTAATTATTTTATGCTCATTCTTACTGTAAAAAATAAGTGCTAACACGGCCACAATCAAGGAGATAATTCCTGTAAACACTAACCCTGTAATATTCGGCAAACTATGATACATTAAAATATCACGGTAAGAGGTAATGATAATAGCTACAGGATTAACGTCAACTACCCAACTGTATTCTGCCGGTAAACGGCCACCTTCCCAAATAATTGGCGATGAATAAAATAGCACCCGAGTAACATGTGATAAGAGATGGTCCATATCTCTCACAAAAACTGTCACATAAGCTAAAATAAAGCCTACTGCGATTAAGAAAATTAATTGAACTATAATGATAAGAGGCAGAAAAACAATTTGCCACCCTGGCATAATCCCATAAAAAATGAGAAATAATGCAATCACGATAATCCCAAATCCAAAGTTAAATAATTGCGTAAAAGTAAAAGCCAACGGAAAAATTGATTTCGGCATATATACTTGATTAATGATGGATGCATACTTTGTAATAGCTTTAGACGAGGTGTTAACTGTTGTACTTATCCACCGCCATGCGACAAGACCTATAACAAGAAAGACCGCGAAATTTTCTCCTCCACGCCCCAAAATAAAGTGAACAAGCAAATAATACACTACGACGTTTAATAACGGATCAAGTAGCCACCAAAAATATCCTAAATAACTATTTCGATTCTCGGCTTTCAACCCGGATTTTACCAAATAAAACAGTAAGTCTTTTCTTTTTATCATTTCAGTAATATAAGTATTCATAATGCGTTTAGACACCGCCTATATTAAATTCACACACATATATCATTTAAAATATTTCATTGTCTTGTTGATGGCAAAATGCATGAAATACCAAAGACTTTTAAAAAAGTTAAGCTTCTCAATATCTCTATAAACTTTCCAATTCAACTTTGCCATCTCTATTTTCTTGCTTGATAAAGACTTTTGAAGCTCGCGATATTTGGCTAAATTCAGATCAATCCCATGAGCCTGAAACCCTCTTTTTGTTAGCTCAAGCCACAAAGCATAGTCTTGTCTCGCTCTTATATCTGGCATTTGAATGTCACCAATTTGCTTTTTATCAAGAACCACTGTCAAACACCCTATGTCATTATGCTTTAATAGCTCTTTGTAAGATAACATTGATGATTTAATGTTCTCTTCGCCTATAATTTCCTCATTTTCATTAACAACTACGTAACCAGTATACGAAAAAGCCACATTAGTCTCTAACATTTTCTTTATTTGCCACTCTAATTTCTCAGGCAGCCATTGGTCATCGCTATCTAAAAAAGCGATAAACCGTCCGCAACTATTATCTATAGCCTTATTTCTCGCAAATGCAGCCCCTTTATTTTCTTCGAGACTTATCAAAGTAATACGTGTATCGCTAGAGAGGTATTTCTTAATTATGTCTTTAGTATGATCAGTTGAAGCATCATCCACAATGATCATTTCCCAATTTTCATAAGTTTGTTTTATAACCGATTCTATCGTTTTATGTACAAACTTTTCTGAGTTATACGTCGGGGTAATCACTGAAACAAGCGGTTGATCAGTTTGATTATGTTCCATAAATTCCTCTCCAGTAAGTTAGTTATGGTTGTTGCGTTTTATATAAGGATTCGAGTTTTGTTGCCTCAACTTCCCAGTTTAATTCGTTCTCAATTGCATGTCGTCCATTCTCACCAAGCCTCTTAGCTTCATCTGGATTATTTTTAAGGTAGGTGATTGCTGATTGAATATCTTTTGTATTTGTTGGGTCAACCGTCAAGCCACAATCATACTTTTCAATAAAGTCTTTCCATTTAGGGAAATTCGAACATATAATCGGCAAACCTGCTAACATATATTCAAAGAATTTCGTTAATTCCTTCCTCCGATAATGATCTGAGTCTGGAAATATCGCAACACCTGCTAACCACTTTTCCTCGTATGCTTTATCAATGACATCTTTAGTTACAAACTTCCCTACCCCTGTCACTTCCAGCCTTTTCGCGGAGTCTCCCGCTAAATCTTTCATTGCATTGTATAGAGGACGGGAGCATTTACCTATTAAATGAATTGATATGTCATGATCAATAACAGGAAGTAACGCATGAGCAAATGCACCACGGTCTTCTGTTACATTTCCTGTATAAAGCAAGCGATGATTCCTATAAAAGTCCTTTCCCTCTCTCTTTTTAATATCTTTATCGCCAATAGTAGGGTAATTTAAAATACAAGTCCCTTTAGGATATTTTTCTTTATAATATTTTTCTGCTAAGACAATGACTAATGGGCCGATAGTGAACTTTTCCACTTGTTTATACACTTTACTAAGAAAAACTCTAATTGACTTTGTTAAGTAACTACGTGAGACAATTCCCGTTTCATAATCTTCATGAATATCATAAATGACTGTATTTGTAGATTTTTTCAACATTCTAGCCATCGGTAAAAATTCAGGGTCGTGGAAATGATAGTAAGCTGCTTTCATTTTTTTGGCTTTAACATATGCTTCAAGAGGCGATAAAATCATCCCTATAAACCTGTTATTATACTTTTTAATAAAGGTAATATTAACACCATTTAGTTTTGTAGGAAGGTTCTCTGTTTTTTTCGCTATTAATGTGACATCATAGCCAGATGCAGCTAACGACTGACACTCTTTAAGCATAATCCGAGGGTCCATGGGATGATGAACTGTTGAAATATGCACAACTTTGTTGTTAATGTTGCTAGTCAATTATGTCACCTTCTTTTTTTCTTACAAAGCACTTCGTCAAAAACTTCTTCATACTCTTTAACAATTACTTTGGCATCAAATGCTCTTGCCCTTTTAATCCCTGCATTTCTCAACATATCTTTTTCATCTTCCGGTAGGGTAAGTGCCTCTATCATCTTACCACTCATCTCCTGAGAATTTCCTACCTCACACAAAAAACCATATTTTCCGCCTTCCAGAACTTCAGCAGGTCCTGATTTACAATCAGTCGACACAACCATCGTTCCAGAAGCAATGGATTCGGCAATAACATGGCTAAAACCTTCATGTTTTGAACTAAGTACAAATAAATCTGCTCGTGATATAAATTTATAAGGATTTCTTTGAAAACCAAGAAAATAAACCTTCTCTCTTAGTCCAGCAGAGTCTAATTGCCGTTCAAGATCTTGCTTTAAAGGACCTTCTCCCAATATAATTAAAGAAGCTTGGACCTCTTTTTGAAGCACCCGAAAAGCTTCTACTAAAGTAGCTTGATCCTTTTGAGCTACCAATCGTCCAGCCGTTAGAATGACTTTCCCACCTTGTCGAAAGATTTTGTCGTGTTGCTCATCTAATTCTTCTGATTTAAGTACAGATATTTTCTCCAAGTCCACCGGATTATAAATAACTTTAATTCTCTTCCCTGGCAGTTTATATTTCAACACTAAATTCTCTTTAACACCTTCTGATAAAGATACAACTTGACTAGACATACGGTAGACTAATCCAAAAAGTAGTAATTGGATTTTCTCTTTAAACGTTCCACCGAGGTTATCCGCTTCTCGCACCACGTTTTTACATTTAGTGAAAGAAAAAATAGTAGCAAGAGTGGCAATCGTGTTAACACGTGGTATCGTACTGAACACCAGATCTATATTTTCTTTTCTAATCATAGAAGCTAGTTTAAATATTGACCTACTCAATCTTTTAGTATCTAACTTAATAAAAGTAACATCATCGTTTAATTCACTTTCATAACTTCCATTGTAGTTTAGCGTGACTAATACAGGCTGAAACCTCTCCCTATTTAAATTATTTATTATATTTAATAAAGTTCTGGCTGCACCGCCCGCTCCCATTTCATATATAAAGAAGAGAATTTTCTTTTTTTCCATTAAACCAACTTCCTTCCGCATATACACTCAATAGGATATTATATCATAGAATTTTCAATCGATATATTGAGATATTGGTCCATTTTATAAACGTAAGCCCAAACTATTAAAAATAAGCGCTCCTTAGGGAACACATACGATTCCCATTATTTACTGCATGCTATTTGAACCATTTTGGACCAAGGTATTTGCTGATTTAAAATACCAGGGCTTTTGATGGACATCACTATTCGGTAAATCCATCAAAAGCGATCTTATACGACCGTTGTTCAAGAAAACTTGGGGCACTTGCTCGGTTCAATGTGTATTCAGTTGCCTTGACGTGGGTATTTCCCCCGAAGAAAGGTGAGTTTTCAATATACATACTTAAGACGTTTTCCAACGATTGACTTCAAGTATTTTTGACACTTTTTCCTACATTTACTCGGAGGGGCAAGTGCCAGGGTTTAACCAATAGCACCGAACATCCGTCTAACAATTGGCGAGGTAATACCGGCAATCTTATCATAGGCTGAGTAACCATCACAAATGATCGTTCCAGAATAACCCTCTATGAAACTTGCAAGAACGCCGAGCTCGTGATAGGAAGCTTGAGACGAGAATAAAGGTGGGGCCTTGGCTTGCCACACTTCGACAGATCCAGTTATAGGCGTTAGATTGGCCTGATTTCCCTATCAAAACAGCGGATAATTTGTGAATAGGTTTCGTCGGTATATGAGACAGATTTAGACATCATCTTGTCTTTCATTCGCTCGCAAATCGGTAATAACGAGTCTATGCTGCACGAATCACCCTGTTAGAAAGGTGTTTATCATTTATAATTACTTCGTAACGTTCCCATTCATTGACCTGACGGTAAAGTGGTAAGTATAGCGCAAATTTATCATGGATGACTTTGGCCAGTGCGCTTGGGTTTGCAATACTACGTTGAATAGCCGGCTTATTTAATCTATGAGTTGACTCGCTTTTGCAACTGCTTGTAAATTCATAGGCATGTTCAATAATGGATAACCCTCCGAGAGGCCAGCGAATTTCCTGTTGCGAAAGGTTCCGTACTTCATTTTCATTCTTTGACCACTGAATTTTCCCATTATCCAACCGTTTATAGAGCATAGCAAAGCCATCACCATCGAATATAAACATTTGTATCGGGTCTTTATTCCAGCCTTCGAATCGCTGTACTGATCGAGTTCGAAGAAATTCTAAACCAAAGTAGGCAACTATCAATGCCCATCCACCTATCTGCTTTGCCACAAATGATATAGACATTTTCTACTAATATATAAAACTACCTTATAGGTGAGAGTGCGCTCAACTATAGCGTTGAATAAAGCTATTTTAGCGTTTGCATTTGATCGTACAAATACTTTTTGGAATAGGTGTTGGAGAAAGTGATATGTTTAGGTCTTTATTTTCTGAGTGAAGTTTAACGAAGACGATCATTAATTTTTGGTGTTGTGACATAAGAACCCCCCCTCATTTATTTGATATCTGCATCATACAAGGAGACGCTTCGTATTTATATGCGTTGTTTGAATGGGGCTTACTTATAAACCTTTCCATCGTTAATTTTTTCATTACAAAAAACATAGCTTCTAACAGGGATATAAACTAAATTTATTCCCCACTATTCACTATGTCTTTAAAGTTTAAAATTTCAGTGAGAAGGCCCACCCTATCTCCTACCTTTTGACTATTCTCCCTATTTTTCTAAAGGTAGCTGTATATCTCCAAGACCTACTTCTCTTAATGGTATCATAATTTTTCCTAACTTTATTTATTTGATGTTTTTTTATTTCTAGCTCATTTTTCATCTCTAGATTTTCTTTTCTCAGTCTTCTTCTACTATTCCTCAGAAGACTTATCGTCTCTTTTAACTGTTTATTTTTCTTTCTTAACGCTCGGTTTTTCTCTTTTAGTACTCTAACCTTCGATTTGGTTATACTAGTTCTATCTTTTATACTTTTCGCTACATACTCCATTACTTCTTCAGTAAGATTACCGAACAACGGTTGTTGTGCTGCCAACTGATAGAGCCAAGTTGCTCCTCTAAAGTTCAACTCAAGAAATACAGGTTCCCCCTCTTCTCCCACTGCGATATCCCAAGAAACAAAATCATGATGAATAATCTCTTTATGTAGGTTCATTACAAACTTCTTGAAGTTATCGAAATTAGGAATTACAGCTTTCTCTTTAAACGAATAATTTGTTGAGGGGTGATTAGTGTATACATTGGTGTGCTCATCAATTGCAATATCCATAAATTCACCTGCATCGGTGACTCCACAACAAACTCCCCCTGTACCAGCATTATCGTTCACTGCTCCATGTGCCCCAAACCTTGCGAAAGTTAGTAAATACCTTATTTCTTTTTTCCATCGAAATGTGACCATTCTTAATGTGTTTACTGAATCTGGATGGGGTGCAGCCATTACTTCGTGTTGCTTTATTTTCTCTTGCACTATAAAGTTGTGACCATAAATTTCTTCTAAATCCTCTATTGTCACTGATTTCCCTTTCAATTTACAAATACCATTTTCAATAGATAATTTATTTATACCTTTTCCATTATCAGTATTACTAGGTTTTATAATCAGATCATCATTGTACTTAATTATTATTGCAAATGCAGTAGCACTATCAACATTGTTATTCTCAATATCAAAATAATTACCTCTAACCCTTTTGATTATTGATTTCACAGTTTTAGAAGTGTCAATTAGTTTATCATAAATATTTTTATCGCTATACGCATCGCGAAAATCCATATCATTAAAAAAGGGGATAAATTCCTTCCACATGACTGGACCTGGAATAATTCTTTTATCATTCTTTCCTGTCAAATTCCAGAAAGCCAAATGAAGAACAGGATCAATTTCTTTTTTATAATGCTCTTCCCAAAAATCATTTACTTCATGTATAAAATCTTTATTTACTTGCTTAAGCAGGCCTGATTCAAAATACCTTTTAAAAGCTTTAGTATTGCAGGCAATCCCTAATTCGGCATATTTTTCTCTTATTTCGTTGTTTACCACCTGAGAATCCTTCCCTTCAAACATAAAATGTTCCTTCTGTTCCGCTATTGCTAATTTAATTGTAGAGCGAGAAGCTTATTAGTTATATTTTACTTAATAAGATCGTTTATTCTGGTTACACATTAGTATGATGCAAACTTTCTCATTTTTAGCTACTATAAAACAGTATTTTATTCTGATTATCTGCCAACTAAATCAATTATAAACAGTACAATTCCTCACACTTTTAAAAATTTTAGTTTTCTATATTGCAAACACCACATAAACTCCTAAAAAAAATTATTAATGTAAGAATTTATATTTTTCTCACACCCCAAAAATCTTCCATTATCTGTATTGAAAAACTATAGAAATACAGGAAGTTTAGCTTACTTTATTGATAGGTCATTTTAAAGATTATAACATACTCCCCCAATAGTTAGTTAACTTTCTAGTGTTTTTAAATTCTATTTACCTTCCCGCGTTCATGTAAATTCTTGATTTTAAGATCGAGAAATAACATTACATTTCCCTTTAAGGTTACTGACATCAGTATTTTGCTATTTTGTCTGAAAATAACATAACTAAACGAAATACTATTAATATTGACCGAAATTAGGCCATACTTACATCTCATTTCAAAGAAAGGCTGTTATAGTTACGACGTCATATTTACTATTTTCAATTAATTTGATCTTGATATAGGAGACACCGAGTATCAAGATTAAAATATACACTTCCCGAGGATTGTCACAATTAGTCTTCTAGCAGGAGACTAACTACGCAAGAGAAAATAGAATTTGATCTACATCGTTGCAGTGAACCTGTCCGAAGATCGACCGCTTATAAAGAAAGCTTTAAGGAACGTAACACCTTTGAAAGCGTCATTGGATATCCCAAAGAACTTTTCTCCGTTTTACAATGTTAAATTCAAGCAGAAACCAAGCAAAGTTCATTTTGATTTAGTTATTCCTCCTACACAATGAATTGTATAAAATTAGCAACTAGTTAGTATATGTCGTGTTTAAAAATGGTAACGTCAACACTATCGTAGTTACCTTTTGTAGAGAAATAAATTAAAAAATGATTCATAGTAGTCACGAAAAATTTAAACCACACTAATGTAGCATCAGTGATGGATCTCTATTCAAGACGTATTATTGGTTGGGAGATGGCTGAACGCATGACGAACGAACTTGTCGTAACAGCTCTAAAACGGACAAGATCTTATTCACCATTCCGACCGAGGGAGCCAATACGCTTCAAACGACTATCAAGCGTTATTACGAAAAAATGAGATTATATCAAGCATGAGTAGAAAAGGTAACTGTTACGACAGCACTTGTGTAGAATCATTTCATGATGTTTCATGAAACTTATAAGACAAGACATCAAGCAAAGAAAGTATCTTTGAATATATCATGAGTTTTTATAATTAGCTCAACATCATTGCTAGTTTATATATGATTAGTACCAATATCCCCAAGGCCATTCTCCAAAAATAGCTAAATTTCTACAATAGTCCCTTGTATTTTTATTCTAATCAAATGATAATAGTCTATAGGTTTACTTACTATTGGTAATATAAAGTCTTTTTACATAACATTGTTTGTTTATTGCGCTTACATGTTATTCTTGTTTATTATTTAAACTTGGGGTAAACCTATAAACTTTCTTGAACTAAAGGAGGAATACAACAAATAATGCAAGGACAAATTAATAAAGCCTTTCTCAGCTTATGTATACTTCTCATTACCGTTTTATCATTTTTATCTTTCACTTCGATAACGCTTGCTAATAATGACTCTGATGCTACAACTGAAAACAATTACGAATCTTTCAATACAAATGAGAATGAAATTGATGAAGATGAGGATCATGAAAATGTAGAGTCTAGCGAAAAAGAAGAGTTAGAAGAAGAGTTTACTAGTAACGAAGAGTCCTCTAACAATTCAGAAGATGTGGAAGAAGAGACTGTTCCAGATAATTCGGAGAACAACCTTGAGGAGGAGTCAGATTCCGAAGAAGTCTCACTGCAAATAGCAGTCGAAGAAGACATGTCATGGGTGATTGAATTAAAAGAAAACCTGACACGTTTAGGCTTCGGTGGAATGAACATTAACGAAACATACGGGTCGTTCACCGCCCAACGGGTAGGGGAATTTCAAGCTTATTACGGTCTAACAGTCACGAAGGAAGCAGACGAAGCGACCTTAACTAAGATTGATGAGATTCTATCCAGCCCCTTCCAAGAAGGTCAGCAACATGCCGATACGATCGAGTTGAAGAAGCTCCTGACACGCCTCGATTACGGCAACATGAATCTCAATGAGACGTATGGAGCGTTTACAGCACGGCGAGTCAGCCAATTTCAGGCAGATCACGGGCTGAAGTCTCATGGGATTGCCGATTCACGGACGTGGGATGAGTTAGAAGCTGTTTTGAACAGGGAATTCAAAGAAGGTGGTTCACACCGTGGCGTCTCAGCACTCAAACGTCAGTTGACGACCTTAGGCTTCGGTGGAATGAACATCAACGAGGTTTATGGCTCGTTTACAGCGCAACGGGTGAGTCAACTCCAAGCATATTACGGGCTTGAGGCGACAGGTCAGATGAATACGGCCACGTTTGAGTTAATTGAGGACATTCTGGCCAGCCCTTACGCTACAGGCGGCAGCCATAGTGATGTCATCACATTAAAGGAGAATTTGACGAAACTCGGCTTCGGTGGGATGAATATTAATGAAGCCTACGGCTCGTTTACAGCGCAACGAGTGCGTGAATTGCAAGCTTACTATGGTCTTCGAGAGACTGGGATTGCCGATCCACGAACGTTTGAAAAAATTGACGAAGTGTTGTCAAGTCCCTTCCAAACAGGCCAACAGCATGCGGATACGATTGAGCTGAAGAAAATGCTCACACGTCTCGGTTATGGCAATATGAACCTCAATGAAACATATGGGTCGTTTACAGCGCAACGGGTGAGTCAATTTCAAGCGGATCACGGATTGAAATCTCATGGGATTGCCGATTCACGGACGTGGGACGAGTTAGAAGCCGTGCTGAACAGCGCCTTCAAAGAAGGGGGCTCACATCAGGGTGTTACAACGCTCAAACGCCAGTTGACGACGTTAGGCTTTGGTGGGATGAACCTGAATGAAGCTTATGGCTCTTTCACAGCGCAACGAGTCAGCCAGCTCCAATCATACTATGGCCTTAATGCGACAGGTCAGATGGATACGGCGACGTTTGAGCTAATTGAGGACATTCTGGCCAGCCCGTATGTTACAGGCGGCAGCCATAGTGATGTGATTACGCTAAAAGAAAACATGAGGGCACTGGGTTTTGGCGGCATGAATCTCAACGAAACGTATGGGTCGTTCACTGCTCAACGGGTTAGTGAACTTCAATCATACTATGGCCTTCGAGAGAATGGGATTGCCGATCCTAGAACACTAGAACTCATAGAGCAAATTATTTCCGGCCCTTATGTATTAGGTAGTAATCACGGTGACGTCATTACACTAAAGGAAAATTTAAGGACCCTTGGCTTTGGTGGCATGAATCTCAACGAAACGTATGGTTCATTTACAGCTCAACGAGTGAGCGAGTTTCAAGCTTACTATGGCCTAAGGGAAAATGGCGTCGCTGATACTAGAACATTAGACAAGATTGATGAAATACTAGCCAGCCCTTTCAGAGAAGGAAGAAGCCATCGCGATGTTATCGATTTGAAGGAAAAGCTTACTTTACTCGGTTACGGTAATATGAATATTAATGATGTATATGGTTCCTTCACTAAACAGCGAGTTGAAGAGTTCCAAAAAGATCACGGCTTAGTAGTTAATGGCATTTTTGATGCCCCATCTTGGACAAAACTCAATTCACTAGTTGATGAGTTAAATGTCACAAGATTCGGCACAGTAACTGCTTCTACTTTAAATGTTAGAAATCAAGCTAGTACCAACGGTTCTGTGGTAACACAATTAAGTCGAGGAACTGTCGTCCAAATTCTCGGAACAGAAAGCAACGGCTGGCATCGTATAAGAGTTAATGGTGTTACGGGTTATGTATCAGGGGTTTATATTAACCTTCACTCTACATCTGGTCCTCTCGCAGGTAAAGTAATCATACTTGATGCAGGACATGGTGGCAGTGATCCAGGTGCAGTTGCTGGTGGGATGCAAGAAAAAGAATTAGCACTAGATGTCTCACTTCGAGCACAAAAGTTACTTGAAGAAGCAGGCGCTACTGTTATTATGACCCGAACTACGGATGTTTATTTAACTTTAGCTCAGCGTTCTTCAATCGCAAATTCATCTAGTGCAGATGTCTTCCTCAGTGTTCATGCTAACGCTTTTAACGGTTCAGCTAATGGCACTGAAACTTACTGGTTCAATACCTATCAATCTAGCAATAGCCAACGCTTGGCAAATGCTATTCAATCTGCAACACTCTCCAAGTTAGGATTGTATGATAGAGGTGTTAAATCTGGGAATTTCCATGTTATTAGGGAGACTCGTATTCCGAGTGCTTTGTTAGAATTAGGGTTTATGGATCACTCGGGTGATGCTGCAGTACTCAGACAAAGCTCTTCACGAGATCGCGCTGCAGAAGCTATTCGTGATGGGATGATTAACTACTTCAATAATTAAGTTTTACACTAGGAAAAACGGTCTTTTTCAAAACAAAAAAAGATTCTGATTATCATTTGATAATCAGAATCTTTTTTGACTATTAGGTTAATTCGCAGTTATTTAGATTTTTATCATTTTCGTCACTAGCGGTCGGCGTCAGGAGCAATTTTCACATTAATTATTAGCTAGTGTATTCCCTCTTTTAAAATACAGGTGGATCTGCCTTTCAATGTCTGAATACTACAAGAACTCCTGTCACTAAAAATAACAGAAGTCCTCTGGTAATAGCATAATAAACACATTATAAAAAAGCTATTTATCTATTAATCAACTGATCTATTTTTTGTAGGGTAATCGGATCAGCTATACCACTCGTTCTTAGTCCAAAATCTGATTGAAATTGCATAACCCTAGTTACTGTAAAAGAACCATATATGTCATTAATATTCATGCCGCCATATCCTAACTCTGTAAGGTTTTCCTTTAAAGTAATGGTTCCTTCAAATCGTACACCTTCTTGATAAGGGCTCGAAAGTATCTCTTCTATCATTTGTAGAGTATCTTCACAACCCTCTCCTGTTACCTCCAACCCAAAGTAGTCTTGGAATTCTCTAACACGTTGAGCGGTGAATGATCCATACGTTTCATTGATAGCCATTCCTCCAAAGCCCAATCGAGTAATATCCTTTTTAAATTGAATGACGCTTTCATGTACGCTTCCCACTTGAAATTTACTATCTACTAACTCATTTAGTTTTTTTAGCGTCTTATCATCTGCGATACCATGAGCTTTTAAACCATGTTGTCTTTGAAATTCTTTTACTCTACTTACGGTGAATGAACCATATACATCATTAATATTCATTCCACCAAAGCCAATTTTAGCGAGCTTTTCTTTTAACTCAATTGTTCCTTCATATCTTCTCCCCTCTCGGTAAGGACTCGAAAGTATTTCTTCTATCATTGCGAGCGTTCTAGGATCGGCAATCCCATTCTCTCGAAGGCCATAGTATGATTGAAGTTCACTAACCCGTTGAGCAGTGAACGACCCATACGTTTCGTTGAGATTCATGCCGCCAAAACCCAGTGTCCTCATGTTTTCTTTTAGCGTAATCACATCACTATGGCTGCCGCCTGTAACATACGGGCTGGCCAGAATGTCCTCAATTAGCTCAAACGTCGCCGTATCCATCTGACCTGTCGCATTAAGGCCATAGTATGATTGGAGCTGGCTGACTCGTTGCGCTGTGAAAGAGCCATAAGCTTCATTCAGGTTCATCCCACCAAAGCCTAACGTCGTCAACTGGCGTTTGAGCGTTGTAACACCCTGATGTGAGCCCCCTTCTTTGAAGGCGCTGTTCAGCACGGCTTCTAACTCATCCCACGTCCGTGAATCGGCAATCCCATGAGATTTCAATCCGTGATCCGCTTGAAATTGACTCACCCGTTGCGCTGTAAACGACCCATATGTTTCATTGAGGTTCATATTGCCATAACCGAGACGTGTGAGCATTTTCTTCAGCTCAATCGTATCCGCATGCTGTTGGCCTGTTTGGAAGGGACTTGACAACACTTCGTCAATTTTTTCAAACGTTCGTGGATCGGCAATCCCAGTCTCTCGAAGACCATAGTAAGCTTGCAATTCACGCACTCGTTGCGCTGTAAACGAGCCGTAGGCTTCATTAATATTCATCCCACCGAAGCCTAAACGAATTAGCTTTTCTTTCAATGCTATCGTTCCATTATAACTAACCCCTTCTTGATATGGACTATACAGTATATCATTCATCTTTTCCTCTGTTGTTGCATCTATCTCCCCTGTTTCCTGCACGCCATAATATGTTTGAAATTCTCTAATGGCACTTTCAGTCTCATTATCCATAACACCATCTGCTTGCTTTTTTAAAAAACCTAAGGTTATTAATCCTTCTTGAAAATTGTATATAAATTGTTCTTCCTCTGTTAAAGGTTTAGCCAATGTCTTCACTACTACTTCATCCGAACGCTCGCTAGAGTTATCGCCATTTTTAGCATAAATATAGTAGTTATAAATTGTTTCTGACGTTAAATTCTCGTCTTTAAATGATGTTTCTCCGCCTTCGTAAATTAGCTGTTCATTACGATATAATTCGTAGTAAGTTGCATCATCATTTTCTTCCCAACTGAGCGACACTTCATCATAACTAATATTTTCACTATAAAGATTAATTTTACCAATAAGTGTTAAAGCAGATATACTCGTAGGCTCACTTAAACCTTTGGAATTGACTGCCCTCACTTTAATTTCATAAGTGGTGTTTGCTGATAAACCTTCAATTTCATACTCGGAATTATTGGTATCATATTCACCAATACCGTCAATGCTAATTTTAAAATGAGAGGTATTGTCTTGTTCATCCCATACAAGTTTAATTGATTCGCTAGTCACATGCTTAATTCCTAGGTTCGACGGAATATCTGGCACCACCGTTGCTATAGAGGGTGCTTGTACTAATCCATACCCAAAATGAGCATCTTTTCCATTCCCACCCAAATCCACAGTTTGCTCAGTTAAAGCAGTCCGTAGCTCGTCTCTAGACATGTCAGGATAGGCTTCTTTTAGCAACGCCAAAACACCTGCCACATGAGGGGACGCCATACTGGTCCCACTTAAAGTAGCGTAAGAATGATTTAAATATGTGGAATTAATCGACGAACCAGGTGCAGTCACTTCTATTTCATCACCTATGTTTGAATAATTAGCTAGATTATCATATCTATCTATTGCTGATACAGCAATGGCATTTGGTAAAGCTGCAGGATACCTCACAGGATCACGGTAGTCGTTTCCAGCAGCAGCCACAACCAGTATCTCTTCATCATAGGCTTTATTAATAGATTGCTCCATGGCCGATGAATACTGACGTGAACCTAAGCTTAAGTTTATAATATCTACTTCTTGAGAGATAGCCCAGTCTATTGCAGATATAACATCCACCGTCCAAATTTCATTATCAAGGTTACTGACTCTAGCTGCATAGATTTCCGCATCAGGTGCCACACCAACTACCCCTATATCATTATTTTGCGCTCCAATAATTCCTGCTACATGAGTGCCATGGCCATCGTCATCTTCACATGTAGGGGCATTTGTTGCACTGTAACACCCTACAATATTTAGATCAGGATGAGATCTGTTTACACCACTGTCGATAACAGCTACTTTTATTCCATTACCTGTAACACCATTATCCCAAGCTTGTGGAGCTTCCACGCGCTCAACTCCCCAATCGATCGTCTGTTGCATGTCATACAGATCATTTTCTTCTACTGTCAAAACATTTGGATTTTTTTCTAAGTTTTCTATCTTCTCTTTTGGGACTGAGGCGGCTACAGCAGGGATATTATCATACACATCTAAAATTTCTCCACCTGACTCAATAAGCAAGCCTTCATTAATACTATTATTAAATATTACAATAACTTTATCTTCGTTACTTTCACTAGCGTTACTATCCTCTTCAACCTCTACCATTTCTTCTTTTATATCAATTTCCTCATTACTAGATTCATTTTCTAGAGGCGAGTCAGCTTTGACATCAGATATATTTAATGGGATCAAATAAATCAAATAATTCAAAATAATAATAACAGAAATAAATAAAGCTAAATATTTTCTACCTTCCATCAAACTACCCCCTATTGTATTTTTAAGACTATAAGACTAATATTATAGTACTGATTATATCTTTTCAATCATCCTTTTGTGCCAATGTGACTAACAAATTAAGTTGCTAATGATCACGTAATATATGGCTAATCAATAAAGCAGCCATCCCTCTGGGATGACTGCTTTATTCTCTACCGAGCCCGTCTTGCTCCAATATAGCGTTCTTTCCAATAACTGTTATTCATACTTGTTATAGTAACACCTGTTGAGGAACCACTGTGAATAAATTGGTTGTTTCCAATATAAATCCCGTTGTGTGATGGACCGGATTTATATGTTTCAAAGTAAACGATATCTCCGACAGACGGACTGGATACAGACGTAGTTGCATTCCACTGTTGTGCGACTGTTCGTGGTAGATTCACGCCATTATTTCGGAAGACATGCTGGACGAACCCACTGCAATCGAACCCTGAGGCGGTTGTTCCTCCCCATACATATGGGACGCCAACATAATTAGACGCATCGGCAATTAGATTCATAGCGTTGAAGCTTTTAGAACCGGAGCCCGAACTAGAATTAGAATCGCTCATATGGACAGCAGCCACTTCTTCTAGCTTATCTAATGTAGCCTGTGTAGCAATCCCGTCTGCAATAAGCCCCCATTCACGTTGGAATCTCTGTACTGCTGACTTTGTTAATGGACCAAATTGACCATCCACGCTAGATGTATGGTGTCCTGTTGCCCGCAACATATTTTGCAGTTCTCTGACAGCCGCCCCACTGCTTCCCTGTTTTAAAACTGTTGCTGAACTACTATTATTAGATGAACTATTAGAGTTATTAGAACTCGTTGACTGATTATAAGAAATGTTTCTATTTAATTGCGCAAGTGTTTGAGGACCAAACACCCCATCGGCAGAAATATTTGTTTGACGCTGTAACTTTCGAACGGCCTCTGCCGTCAAGGGACCATAGACACCGTCCACTGACGATGTATGATAACCTAAATTTTTCAACCGTGTCTGCAATTCTCTTACTTGACTGCCACTGGATCCTTGACGTAAAACAACACCTGATAAACTCGACGAACTAGAGTTACTTGTAGATGTTTGTGTTGAATTATTTGATGACGAAGAGGAGGTTCCACTTAGTTTACTGTAAGTTTGCGGCCCAAATATACCGTCCACGGCAATATTTTTATCGCGTTGTAACTTTCTCACAGCTTCTGCAGTCAAAGGACCGTAAGCACCATCTACTGTAGACGTATAATAGCCAAGGTTTTTTAACTCACTCTGCAATTCTCGCACAGCAGCACCGCTAGAACCTTGTCTAAGCACCACCCCTGACAAGCTATTAGAGCTAGTACTTCTCGAAACAGTGGTAGCCACTATCTCTTCTTCTTTAGAAAAAGATGATCCGTTAATTTCTTCGTTCACTTTAGTCAACGTGATAGTTCCAGCTACCCCATCGGCTTTGAGAGACCGTGCAGTTTGGAAAGTCATCACTGCTTGTTTTGTTAGGTTTCCATAATTACCAGTAATAACAGGATAGTCGTAAAAACCAGCTTTTTTTAAGTAAGCCTGCAAATTAGACACATCGTCATTTCTAGTCCCATCTTTCATTAATTGAGATGGATTACTAATAGGAGAGACTGACATTAGCACATCGTGATTATATGTACTCTCCCCGGGCTCGATTGCTCTATCCTCTGAGCTTTCAAGCGATTCTTTAGGAATCGGCTGACCTTTAAGCACACTAAATGTTAACGGGCCTACAATTCCATCAGATGACAAGTTGTGATCTGTTTGAAATCGTTTTACAGCTTCGCGGGTAGTTTCATCAAAGCTTCCCGAAACGACTAATGCTTCATAATATCCTTTTTCTTGTAAAATTCCTTGTAAAGTTTTCACATCATCGCTTTTCATTCCGTAGCGTAAATTCTCTTCACCGAACGATGCTTCTGTTAAGTTCGGTGCCACTAGCACAGATCCCGCCGCTACTGCAGAAACTAGCAATCCAGATCGGACTTTAGATTCAAAAAAAGACATAATTACACCTCTTTCATTAATTTTCTTACTATATGACAGGACTATAATCCTATAAATCTATCGTTAAAGGTAATTTTATCAACTTGACAGGATAAATGATAGGTTCTATTGTACTATATTACTTGCTACAACCTAAGACCTTTTCGTTTATTTAAATGAACGATTATGATTATGATAAGGAAAAAGATACTATTATTAATATCGGAGGGGGACCGTCTTTTTTGTACTTTAATTCAATTTTTTTTATATTTTTTACTAAAATATGTTTTAACTTTCCTCAAGTGGGTATATTAAAACTAAGAGTTGAAATCCACCACTTTCATCTCTCCCCCTATCATTTTGATAGATTTGTTTGTGAAAGGAAGCTTCCTTTAACAAACGAAAAACGACCCTCCCCCGTCCCAGGGAGTGGTCGTTTTATTATGATGAGGTAATTCTTTTGGTTCACCTTGAATTCAGCAATAATCTCTCGTTTTTCAGCATTAACCTCGATTTTCCACGCAGCTTTAACTGGATTTTCAACAGCTATCCTTCTTTCTTACGCAACATCACCTTAATTTCTTTAAGCTTTCTATATCCCTTATTATAAGCAACAAAAAAAGAGGTGCAATTTCACACCTCTTTTTAACAAACATTAGATACCGTCATTATTCTCGTCATTTAATTCATCGTTTTCACCAAAACCATCATTGTCTTCTAGACCATCATTATCTTCTAAACCACCGTCATTATTAAAACCGTCGTTATCTTCTAAACCACCATCATTGTTTAGGCCGCCGTTATCTTCTAAACCGCCATCATTATCTAAGCCGCCATTGTCTTCAATACCGTTGTCATTAAGACCACCGTTGTTGTTTAAACCATCGTTGTTTTCAGCATCACCACATGCAGCTAAAACACCTACCGCAAGGACACTTGATAAAATTGAAAGAGTTAGTTTCTTCTTCATGGAAATTACCTCCTGTTTTTAAAACTAATATTTGATGTGAGTAAACTCACCAGCTTGAACATTCCTCTGTTCAACTGCCAGTTCATCGTAACGTGAATGACGTTGATTGACAATATCTTCAACAACTTTTTTGAACTCTTCCATACTTTATTAGGTGTTTGTTAAAGTATGTGGACAAAATATGTGAAATCATGAGTTGTTTTTAGATTAATTTTAGCTTCCCCATATTACTGCTAAATGATTTAACTCGTATCCTTTTTTCACTTTTAACACGTCATTTTCACACTAACTTCAATAATGTCCTACGTCAGCGTTGAATGGCAACCTAATTACATAAGCTCAATTTCAAAACTAAATTTGTTTAAGCTTTATTTCTTCTTTCAAACTAAAGGATATCTACTGTTTCTTTCAGCTGTTTAAGTACATAAAAATACCGCTTACGGTGGAGAACCTAATATCGTTTAGGGTCACGACCATATTAAGCGGCTTTTTATCTTTAAGAGGTTAACGTACGACTATTTCGATAATGAAGAAAGGTCGCTCTATCACGGATATTATGCGCTTCACGAAGACTTTCTTGTAGCAAGCTGTTTCCAATACCTAATTCATTAGGAGTTGTCTTCCCTCCAGCTTGGTAAATGAATTGGCGCAATTCCTCACCTGAGGGAATCCTGGCTATCAGTCCTGTTAAGAGCGCATCGTCACTGTTGGGATCCTGTTTAAAAAGGTCTGTCACTTCATTGTGATAAAGATCAGCAATAACAGATGCAGCAACCCCTACTTTTGCACCGTGTAGCAATTGTTTTCTTTCTTCTTTAATAAAAGTCATTTCCCAAAAATGCGAAAGATGATGCTCCGCCCCTGAGGCCGGATGGGACCGGCCAAACATAGCCATCGCCATACCTGATTGAATTAAAGCAGTCATTAGAACGCGTATTCCCTCTTTGTCTTTCGCTTTAATTAATTCACTGTTCGCTACGCAAGTGTTCAATGCCTCTCTAGTCATCCTAGCTACAGCAGGACAGAAGGGCTCATTAGCAATGGCATGTCCAAATTCCCAATCCACTAATGACGTATATTTGCCAAGCATGTCGCCAAAACCGGCTGCAACCATCTCCTGGGGCGCATCACATAAAATAGTAAGGTCGGCAAATAGCGCAATAGGAGCGTGTGTTTGAAACGTAATCTTCTTTTTATTTACGACGATAGGGGCACCCATCGAATTAAATCCATCTACTGATGGAGCAGTAGGAAATGAAATAAAGGGTAAGCCTACTTTATAGCTTACAAAGCGTGTTATATCATGAATTGTACCTGATCCGACAGCAATCATCACATCAGCGTCTTTAGGGATATCAATGAGGGCGCGAACAATCGCCTTTTCATCAGCCAATACGTCTCCTTGGCTATCCGGTGAAAGAAGAGATTTAGTGTAACGACAAGGCATGTGCCCCTCACGGGTAATCATGTCAACCATCTGTTTTGTTTGATCGTCACACACGATCAAGGCATGGCTATACTCTTTTCTCCGTAAAAAATGATATAAGTGCGTCATAGCGTTTTGATCTATAACGACCTCTTCCATTGTTAAAGGGTAGTGAATGTTAGGACAATCACAGGAAGATCGATGGTTGTCGTACCAGTCTTGAAATACAAGCATATGATCCCTTCTTTCCTTATTAGTAAAGCTTCTAATACCTTTTTCCAGTTCGTAAACAATTGGTGAAATAACCTTTAACACTAACGACATCGACAGTTTATTTCTTTTGTAACCCTCTTCTTTGGTAACTCCTCAACGTGAGGACATTTTGCCTCAGGGTATCAGTCAGCGCTAATGTCTGTAAGTAATAATAGCAACAAATTGTTCTCTATCAGGTCCATTTCCCCCCTCCAGGCCGTGGGCATTGTTTATTTCTTATGCGGGTCATATATTGAACAAGCATACCGTTATAGCGACATGTCGTCTTATATTGTAAGTCCTCACATAATTCGCAGACAGCCAGACGCTTGAAGTAGACTTCAATAGGTGCGAGTAAGTCTCCGATTTCTTCCGTTTGTTTTTGCATCATTTGAGCCAATTCAACTTTTGTTAGCTTGACACTCTGAAGGCAACTCTTACACTTTTGTTGAGGCACGATAGCGAACTCCTTTCCTTCCTGAAAAACGCATAGTGCGTCATAAAACGAACCTTCAATCACTGGGCATTTCGATCCTTTTCTACTGATTAACAGTTGAGTCAATCAGGACATTAGCGACCGTTACCTCCCGACTAAATAAAGTCACGTCTCCATTTTGACCTGGGAGAGAGGTTGACGGACGCTTATCTGTGTTCAAATCCGCTTTCTCATAGTATGAACGTTTACTAGCACGTTTTTAAAACGGGAGAGAACACTCTCCCCCGCTTCATGTACATTTAAAATTAGCTGATAGTCAACGTCAAAACAGAAGCTGGAGGTACCGTTAATTCCAAGCTTGTTCCATGTTGTGTAAAATTGCTATACGCTTCTGTTCTCACATTATGAGGTTTTTCAAATGTGTTATGAGCGTTCAATTCAGATGCTGTAATAATGCTTCCTGTCACGTGGTTAAGCTCCGATAACCCTTGTAGATTGAGAGAAACTGTAGTTTCCTCATGAGGATTAATGTGACAGAGACTGATATTAATCTCGCCGTTGCTATTTTTTGAAGCCGTCGTACTCAATCGCGGTAATACTTCTCCGTCAAATTCATATATGTCTTCTGGCTGCTTTATTGCTAAACGCTCTGCATCCTGATGGACTTTGTACATATTAAACACATGGTAAGTCGGCGTTTTGATCATTTTATCGCCTTCTGTTAAAATCATTGCTTGTAGCACATTAACCATTTGAGCAATGTTAGCCATATGAACACGGTCGTTATGTTCATGGAATATATTAAAATGTAAACCCGCCACCAGTGCATCACGAATGGTATTTTGTTGAAATAAGAAGCCGGGATTGGTGCCTGGCTCAACATCAAACCATGTTCCCCACTCATCAATAATCATGCCAATGCGCTTTTCTGGATCATATTTATCCATAATTGTGGCATGTTTTGAGATGAGTGTCTCCATATGGAAGGATTTTTTCATCGTCATGAACCACGCTTCTTCCTTGGGATCTAAGGCCGATCCTTTATTAGACCATTCACCTGGAACAACATAATAATGCAAGCTTAGACCGTCCATAAGGTGAGCCGCTTCTCGCATGAGAACATCTGTCCAATTAAAATCATCTACATTAGCACCACCAGCAATTCTATAAATCTTGTTATCACCATAATTTCTCACATATGTTTGATAGCGACGGTAAAGGTCTGCGTAATACTCAGGACGCATATTGCCACCACAACCCCAATTTTCATTGCCGACCCCAAAATATTTAAGCTTCCAAGGATCTTTTTGCCCATTTTCCTGACGCCAAGTGGACATTGGAGACTCACCACCAAATGTCATATATTCCACCCATTCTGACATTTCCTGTACTGTACCACTTCCTACATTGCCACAAATATAGGGTTCAGTGTCCAACAACTCGCACAGCCTCATAAACTCATGGGTGCCAAAATGATTGTTTTCTACGACGCCGCCCCAGTGTGTGTTCACCATTCTTTTTCGTTTTTCTCTTGGTCCAATTCCGTCTTTCCAATGGTACTCATCAGCAAAACACCCGCCTGGCCACCGTAATACTGGAATATTTAATTCTTTTAATGCTGATAAAACATCATTTCGAATACCATCTGTGTTAGGAATCTCTGAATCTTCTCCAACCCAAAGCCCTTCATAAATACAACGTCCGAGATGTTCAGAAAAATGCCCATATATATGTTTACTAATCTTTCCTTTATTAAAGTCCGTATAGACGTTCACGTTAATACTCATTGCTATATCCCCTCACTTTTCTAAAAGGTTAAACGCTTCCACATGCTAAATTACAGCTACTATTCATTTATGAAGCGCATACTTTGACATCTCATGAAGATTCGGAACACTAACCACTCAGAGTTAGAACGAAACCTTTAATCGTCTGTAAACATCATTCCATTGAAGCTGTTGTTGGAACTCCAGCACATTTGTTTTATCATTAATAAAAACAATTTCAATGTCAGTGAGTGTTGCCCAATCATAAAGTTGCTCTGGTGTTACATTAAATGAAAACACTGTGTGATGTGCGCCTCCCGCATGAATCCACGCTTCTGTCGCTTCACTCAATGACGGCTTACACCTCCATAATACTTTAGCCACTGGCAACTTCGGCATCGCTCGTTTTGGTTGTACGGCTTCCACTTCGTTCACCACTAGACGGAAGCGATTTCCTAGATCAACAAGCGAAGCATTTAACGCTTCACCTGCTGCACCATTAAAGACAAGACGGGCAGGATCTTCTTTGCCCCCAATTCCTAGCGGGTGCACTTGAATGTCAGGTTGTGTTGCTGCCACTGTTGGACACACTTCAAGCATATGAGAACCGAGTACTAACTCGTTACCTTTCTCTAAATGATACGTATAGTCCTCCATAAAGGAAGTGCCTTTACCGTCTGCCATTATTTTCATCATTCTAAGCAAAGCAGCAGTTTTCCAATCTCCTTCTCCACCAAAACCGTACCCCTGCGCCATTAAACGTTGTACAGCAAGTCCTGGCAATTGTTTCATGCCATGCAAGTCTTCAAAGTTACTTGTAAACGCTGTAAAACCACCGTTTTCTAAAAATCTTTTTAATCCTAACTCAATTTTTGCTTGTTCTAAAATAGACGCTTTTTTGTCCTCATTTGACTCCACTGCAGAATCGATTTTATAAAGCTCTTTATAGTCGCTGTATAGCTGTTCAACGTCAGCTGGAGATACAGTTTTCATTGACTCTACAAGGTCTCCGATGCCAAAAGCAGAAATGGACCAACCAAATTTTGATTGCGCCTCAACCTTATCACCCTCGGTCACTGCCACTTCACGCATGTTATCACCGAAACGAGCGACTTTCAGATTTTCTCCATCACTAAATGCCGCTGCAGTTCTCATCCATGAAGCTAATCGCGCCTGAACGTCTTCATTTTGCCAATGTCCAACAACAACTTTCCGCTTGATACCCAATCTAGCCCCAATATGCCCGTATTCTCGATCACCGTGGGCAGATTGATTTAAATTCATAAAATCCATATCAATATTATCAAATGGAATTTCGCGGTTATACTGAGTATGCAGGTGAAGAAGTGGCTTAACCAGCTTTTTTAAACCATTAATCCACATTTTTGCTGGTGAGAATGTATGCATCCATGTAATCACACCGCCGCAGCTATCATCATGATTAGCATCAGATAACAGTTTGCCAATGGCATCAGGTGTTGTTAACACTTGTTTTAATTCAATCGTATAAGGTAAAGAAGCTTCCTTAGTTAACTTTTCAACGATTATTCTTGAATGTTCTTCAACTTGTTTAATGGTTTCCGGCCCATACAAATGTTGACTTCCTGTCACAAACCAGAACGTATAACTTTTCGACTTTAACATGACTAAAATCCTCCCTTTTATTGACTCATTTCTGCTTTTAATGACTTTAAACGTTTCATGACATCATTAGCACCACGGGCAAAGTAATCATGAAGCGTTTCATATTCACGATAGAGCTTTTCATAAACAGCAACATTTTCTGGGATCGGTTTGTAACTTTCTTCCTTCACCCGTCCCATGTGAGCTGCTGCTTCTGTAATTGTGTTATATCCACCAGCCGAGCTCCCTGCAGCCACTGCTGCAAACATCGCCGCTCCAAGGGCCGGGGTTTGCTTAGAGGCTGCAATACGGATTTCGCGGTTAGTGACATCCGCATAAATTTGCATCAATAACTTATTTTTTTGAGGAAGTCCACCACACGCGTAAAGGACATCTACAGACACGCCATTCTTATGGAAGGCATCTACAATGGCCCGAGTACCATAGGCTGTGGCTTCAAGAAGTGCTCGATACATTTCTTCAGGTTTTGTAGAGAGTGTATAACCGAGCATCAGTCCAGATAATTCGGTATCTACAAGAATTGACCGATTACCATTCCACCAGTCGAGAGCCACTAGCCCTGATTGGCCTGGCTTATATACTGCTGCTTTTTCTTCTAGTAGTGTATGGACATTGACCTTTCGTTCTTCAGCTTCTTTGAAAATGGCTTGTGGTACATTGTTATTAACAAACCAAGCAAAAATATCGCCGACAGCAGATTGACCAGCTTCATATCCTAAGTAACCAGGGATAATGCCATCTTCTACAACCCCGCACATACCCTCAACTTTATTTTCTTTTTCCCCTAATAACATGTGACAAATAGACGTGCCCATAGCCATAACAAGTTTCCCTGGTGTCGTCACACCTACTGCCGGAACGGCAGCATGAGCATCCACATTCCCTACTGCTACTGCTATCCCTGATTTTAAGCCCATTTTTCCAGCTAACTCAGGCTGCAGTTGACCAGCTTTTGCCCCCAGTGGTAATATGTCTCCACGTAATTTTGTTTCTGTTAGCTTTTCTAATCGAGGATCTAATGATCTGAAAAAATCATTAGATGGGTACCCGTCTTGCTTATGCCAAATGGCTTTATAGCCCGCGGTACAGCTATTTTTTGTGATAGTGCCCGTCATTTGTGACACAATCCAGTCTGTTGCTTCTAAAAACTGATCTGTCTGATGATAGATGTCCTCAGATTCATCTAATATTTGCCATATTTTAGCTATCATCCACTCAGACGAAATTTTCCCTCCATACCGAGATAAGAATTTTTCGCCTCTTTTTTCTGCAATCTCATTTATTAAATTCGCTTCATCTTGAGCCGCGTGGTGTTTCCATAACTTCACCCAACTATGAGGGTTATCTTTATAGTTTTCATTCAAGCAAAGAGGCTGCCCTTTTTCGTCAATCGGGAGCATCGTGCAAGCTGTAAAATCCACGCCAATGCCAATCACATCATTCGGATCAATGCCAGTCTCTTTCATAACAGCCGGTACAGAAATAGTCAGAACCTCAACATAATCAAGCGGATGCTGAAGGGCCCATTCATGATCCAGTTTTATCCCCGATTCTGGCAATCTATCATCAATGACACCATGTCGGTACGGTGTTACATGATCTGCAATTTCTTTCCCATTAGATAAATCAATTAAGACGGCTCTTCCAGATTCCGTTCCGTAGTCAACCCCGACAGTATATTTCTTTGACATCCGTTATTCCTCCTATCAGTCTAGTTTTGTCCATAATAAGCTTTTGCGCCATGTTTTCTAAAAAAGTGTCTATCCATTAATACATTATCCATTGGCGGCGTTTTAGGATTTATAGCTAACGTTTTTTGCGCCATACTAGCCATCTCTTCCAAAACTTGCGCATTTTGTACCGCTTTCATGGCATCTTTTCCCCAAATAAACGGGGCGTGGGAATGAACAAGTACACCAGGTGTTTTCACAGGATCTTTATCTTGAAAGGTTTCGATAATGACGTGACCAGTTTCTAGTTCATAGTCTCCTTCTATTTCTGCTTTAGTCAGTTTACGAGTACATGGCACAGGACCATGGAAATAGTCAGCATGAGTGGTTCCAAAAGGAGGAATATCTTTTCCAGCTTGAGCCCAAGCAGTTGCCCACGTGGAATGAGTGTGAACAATCCCACCGATATTCTCGAAAGCGCGATAAAGAGCGAGGTGAGTAGGCGTATCAGATGATGGCTTCAAATCACCTTCTACAATATTGCCCTCTAAATCTACAACAACCATATCTTTGCTTTTCATGTCAAAGTATTCTACACCGCTAGGCTTAATCACCACTAAACCCTTTTCTCTATCAATCCCGCTGACATTCCCCCATGTCAATGTGACAAGCTGATACTTAGGAAGGTAGAGATTCGCTTTATAGACGGTCTCTTTTAGTTGTTCTAACACGTTCATCACCCTTTCCATTTAATTAAAGCGCTTACTTAATTATTATTATACACTTGTACGTATGTATTTCAATTATTTTTTCATAAATAACCACTGATTCATATATGTTTGTTTTGTGACAACTGATATAATACACTTTATATCCTGTTTTTTTTCACAACACACCATAACTTGTACGTACGTAATGACTGAAGGCTACAAGAATAATAGATATTGAAAAGTCTCGCTAAAATATAAGACCCTCTTGCCCTTCAGTAGACATTCCTTTGCTGTTTCATCTGAGAGCATGATATTAAAGTTAAAAAAGACACATACCACGGAGGGATGAGCTTTCATTTCATAAATATAGATGTTAATATAATCACAGATAATATGAATATATGTTGCTTAGCTTCACGTAGCGCTCTCGGTTTTACTCACTAACCTCTTTAGATATAGGCTCTACTTAGCTGATTAAGCATCATTGGAGGAAAACCATGCAATTAGATATTTCTACTGAATCTTTACCTGTATATGAAGCATTAGCCAGTAAAGTCAGAATAGCCATCATACAGGAATTGACAAAAAAACCTATGAATATTCGAGAATTAGCTGAAGCAGTCGGGGTAAGCAGTGCAATCATGACCATGCACATTAAAAAATTGGAGAAGGCTAACATTATTCGTACTGAGATGGTGCCGGGTAAAGCCGGTATCCAAAAACTCTGCATTTTAGTTATTGATTCTATCAACATTCTCTTTCCATCTAAGAAGGAAAAGCTTCGTCATTACCATCAATCCACCCTTTCTGTAGGTCATTATACAGATTTTAATGTCTTACCTACATGTGGGATTGCCACCTCTGAGAAAATAATAGGTCAATTTGATGAACCACGTTATTTTCTTGATCCTGAGCGCGTTAATGCTAAAATTCTTTGGTTTTCAAAAGGACATGTTGAGTATAAAATACCTAATTTCCTGAACTCAAATGAAGACCCTAAAGAGCTTGAAATTTCCCTAGAGTTGTCTTCAGAGGCCCCTTTTACGAATGAAGACTGGCCATCTGACATTACATTTTATTTAAATGATCAAAAGCTTGGCATGTGGACAAGTCCTGGAGATTTTGGGGACAGTCTAGGGAAGTACACACCTGATTGGTGGCCAAAGGTTATTAATCAATATGGACTGCTAAAATGTCTCCGAATTAATGAAGAAGGGACATTTATTGAAAACAGCAAGATTTCAAATGTTACAATTCATGATGTAGATATTCGTTCACCGCTTTGGAGTTTTAAACTTGCTGTCCTTCCCGATTCCAAACACGTAGGTGGTTTAACTATCTTCGGGAAAGGATTCGGTAACTATAATCAAGATATTTTATTACGGCTTTATTATGAAAAGCGTGTAGAAGAAAAGAAAGATGACAAGCAACATTAAAAACAGAGTAACAGTCCACTTTCAAAATCTAAATCAAAATATGAGCTAGGAAATGCCTTCCTAGCTCATTGATGTTTTTAACCGTAATCGTCTTTGTTATTCTAACCCTTTTCAAGACTACATCTTCTTTTTTAAACGTATAACATTCCAAGACGCTTTATTGACGAATGCTTCTATCTGGCCATCGTGCGTTAATGAAGCACCACCATTCGAATGGGGTTTTACTCGTTGATTTCCTATCGTATTCACAGCTTTTAAATCGTCATGTTCTAATACGATATGTTCTGCGATCCCATAACCATCAAAACTCCTCACATCAATCGTTAGGGCAATCTTCTCTGTTAGATGTCTATTTAATACAAAGACCGTTAACTCTTCTGCTTCTTCATTATAAACAACAGCTGAATCGATATACGGGACATCAGTGAAGTCTTTACTATCATATTTTGGAGATGAGATAACTGGCTGTAATGAAACACCCCTTCCATATAAAGAAACGTGCATATACGGATAAAAAATAGTTTGTTCCCAAGCTCCCCCTCCATTTTCCGTCATGATAGGGGCAATCACATTAACCAGTTGAGCCATACATGCCATCTTTACACGATCAGCATGACGTAACATTGTCATAAGCATAGAACCGACTAGTAATGCATCTTCAAAATTGTAAACATCCTCTAATTGAGGTGGAGCAATCGACCAAGGTTCAATTTGACGATCCTGATCATTTGAGTGATACCAAACATTCCACTCATCAAAACTTAAGTTGATCGTCTTTTTACTGCGTTTTTTTGCTTTAATATAATCACATGTAGCAATAACCGTTTTAATAAAGTGATCCATATCCATCGTTTTCGCCAAATAGTTTTCTGTATCATTAGACCGATTCCCGTAGTATTGGTGTAATGAAATATAATCAACCACATCATACGTATGTTCCAACGTTGTCGCTTCATATTCTGGGAAGGTAGGCATATTCGTATTAGAGCTGCCACAAGCTACAAGCTCGATATCAGGGTCAACAAGTCGCATCGCTTTCCCAGTTTCTAACGCTAACCGACCGTATTCATGAGCCGTTTTATGCCCCACCTGCCATGGCCCATCCATTTCATTACCTAAACACCACACTTTAATATTATGAGGGTTTTGATAGCCGTGTTCTTTCCTTAAATCACTCCAATAAGTGCCTCCAGGATGATTACAATATTCTAAAAAGTTTCTTGCTGCATCAATACCACGTGTTCCAAGGTTCACGGCCATCATGACTTGGGCATTTACTTTTTTAGACCAATCTACGAATTCATTTGCCCCAACTTCATTTGTCTCTATCGTACGCCATGCCAATTCGAGACGCCTTGGCCTTTTGTCTCGTGGCCCGACGCCATCTTCCCAATTATAAGCAGATACCATATTCCCACCGGGATATCTAATTATAGGAACATTTAAACGTTTAACTAACTCTATAACGTCTTCCCGAAATCCCTCTTCATCCGCTTCTGGATGCTCAGGCTCATAAATCCCACCATAGACTGCTCTTCCAAGGTGTTCAATAAACGAGCCATACAGACGCTCATCAACTTCTGAAACCTTAAACGCTTTGTCAACAACCATACTTGCTTTTTGTTCTGCCAATACCATCATCCCCTTATTAAAAATTAAACGCATCTCCTTTTATCTGAAGCAGTTAAAGCAACCGCTTTCATTCTATGAAAAGAAAAAGAACTTGATTTCTGATAGATCTGCTGAACAACCCCAACTTCGACATCAGAAGTGACACTTTCATATCTTCGCTTTTACCGATGGGTACCATTGCGACAGCAGCTCAAACATGACCTTGTCGTGTCTTACTAGTCCGCAGAGAAGCTGGGAGCCTCAAGCTTTGCTTTGCGGGGCCTTATCGTGCTTCCTTTTCCGTAGGAGTCTCCGCTACCAACCGCAGCTCTTTAGTTAAACCCTTTCACGATTATGACATGAAAGGATTTTTACCTATATAGTTGGATTTCGTTGCAACTGTTTTATGAAAAAAGCGCTGTTATTATTGCAATATCAAGGCCTAAAGTTTTTTCAGTAAACCTTAAATAGTCACTCGATCATAACTGTTATGTAAGCTAATCGTGGATTATGTCACATTTAAATGTGGGTTCAAACTTAGAAAAAGAGTTATAGCATCTATCTTTCCGGCAAAACCATGTATATTTGTTAATGAATTAATAAATTTATTAATAATAGTATAAAGCAAAAAACATTTTTTTGCTAGAACAAAGAAACGTGATTGGCAAATTAAAACGAATCTTCAATCAGCCGGAGTTCTACGGACGCTTATCTGTCATAAATTAAGTTATCGAATGATCCCGGCCTGCCAAATTAAATAGTGGAAGTGACACAAAAAACAAGAAGGGGCAAGGATAATCCTTTTTGCCCCCACTAGTAACTTCTATTTAGTTAACGTTTTTCGACAGATCATGTATGTCATCTTCTGTTAATACACCTTCAAAAATACGTAACTCGTCCATTTCTCCTTGAAACGGCGGATCCCACCAATTGACACCTAAACTAAATTGACCACTTGTTGTCGTAAAAACATCTGGAAAATCAGAGCCTGTAAACACTTTTTCACCGTTAATATACACCCCTACATCTCCTTGATGAACGGTAATCGCTAAATGTGACCATTCCCCAGTAGGAATTGTATATCCAACTGATGCATCATACCATGCAGAGCTCCCTGCCCACACCATTGTTTCTCCATTAACAGGCCCTTGCGGAACCACACTTATCCAGTTATTTTCGTTTCTCGCTCCGAAAAATGTGGTTGTATACTGGGTCAATTTCGATGGGTTCACCCACAAAGAAACAGAATAAGAATCCCCGGCAATTAAACCATCAGGAAGTCTGATGCCAGAAGTACCGTCAAAAACAGCCGCTTGATCATACTTTCCATCAGTAAAGGTGATCTCACCACCCTCATTATTTATCCGATCCCCTGTGACCTGGCCAGCACCTTGCTCCTCTAAACTGTCTCGTAAGTCACCATCAAAAGCATAATGAGCAATCTCACCGGCTTCTCGATAAGGTAGAACGGTTATAGTAAACGATTTGTTATCTGTCACATCCCCTTTAGAAATCGTAGCTATTAATTCAGCTGAGACAGGATCTTCCCCAACATCAGGGCGGGTAATTTCTCCCGACTCAGTGATCACCTCTGGATGAGAGGTCTCCCAACTAATCGTAGCATGCCTTGTCCCTTCTACCGGAAGGTTAAGGTCTGAGATAACATTGTCAGTATCCCCAAGTGTGAGATCTTCCACTATATCTGAGACCACTTCTTCATCCGTTTTGCTTAGCAGTTGTGTTCCCCAAACGGATGCCCCTTCATCAGATAATGCCGTAAATGTCATCACCTCACGCTCAGCCACATGATTCCACTGCTTTACAAATACACCATCGTAGGTGATTCCATCTATTGAAAGCTCTATCCAATAATGTCCGGTTCTTTTCCACGTTCCTTCAACGTCACCTGATAGTTTATTATTCTTTTCAAGTGTTATATAGAGAGACGTTTCTAACCCCTCAGTATTCTCTTTACCGTGATCAATAAACTTGTAATCACCTATGACATCTTGTCGTTTAACTTTTTCTAGCGATTCACCTGTATACCTATAAGGTGCTGAAACAGGCCAATCGTCTTGTGTCATAAAAAGTTGGTGCACACGCATTTCATGCATCTCACCTGTTTCAGGAAAACGGGTATGAAAGACATTGAATCTATCACCTGTTTTATCATCTTTGTATATCGAATTATGGCCTGGAGAAACATAGCCATGCCCAATGCCTGAACCTTCATCTCCTACTTTTCTTTCAAAGAGGAAGTTCCCCATTAGTTTATTACCATACGGTGCGTTATCCGTATTTGACGGAAGTACGGCATCCTGTCCAGCAATATCCTCATAAGGTCCAACAGGTGACTCAGCTCTAAATACGCGCATATTATAGCCACCATCAGCACCTAACCAACCGTAGGTGACGTATAAGTAGTAATAACCTGTTTCTTCATCATAAGTGACATAAGGCCCTTCACCTGATCGACCATAGCCCCCGGCAATTTTCGTGCCAAAATACCGGTCTATCTGTCGGCCATCAGACGTTTTCCCATCCTCACCAGGGTAGTTTATTAACCCTGTTTCTTTATCTAGCTCAACGATAAAAATACCGCCTGACCAAGAGCCGTAAGTCATCCACAATCGATCTTCTTCATCAAAAAAAACGTTAGCATCAATGGCATTAGGATAGTGTAAATTGTTATAACTTCCATTCTCATTAAACCAAGCGCTGTTTTCCTCTTCTAAATCCCCTGCTTCTATTAAAGATGGAAGGTGGGTGTTTGTCCATTTTTTATTAATCTCACTATTATCATCATAGTCTTCTTCTTCAGTAAAACCTGAATAAACGATGGTATCAACGTATGTGTATGGCCCTTCAATGTCATCAGCAACAGCAACCCCGATGGCTGATCTAATATACGTAGAGGAAGCGCTGTAATACATCATATAAGCACCTTTAGAGCCATCCTCTTTGACATAATGTTCATTCCAAACTATTTCCGGTGCCCACACAGCAAAACCACCGCGACTATCTGCATCATCTTCTCCAGCCCATGCAAAAGATTCTGCTAAATTTTCCGACAAATCACCATAAAGTGTATTACCAGGCGTTGTATAACCGTTCGTAAAATTCGTCCAACTTTTTAAATCAGACGACTTTGCAGATTCAATGTGCGAACCAAATACATAAAACATATCATCCACTTTAATAATTGATGGATCATGAACTGATACTTCGCCAAATTCCGGAGGATCGTTTTCACTAATAGGTGGTGATTTAGGGGGCTTTATGTTGGCATTTGCCCTCCCTTGTTCCCCTTTTGTAGGAATGACTAAAGACATGATAAACAAGCCGAATACCAAAAATAATTTCACATACTTGCTCATTTAAATTCCCCTTCCTTAATTTGATAATATGCTTTACTTTTTTCGTAAGACTATCAAAATAAAGGGCCATGAAAGTTACCTAAGAAAACATTGGGCATCTTATACGTTTTTCATAAAACTGCTAGTCACCTCCTATAAATTATAAGAAAGCGTTTTCATTCTACCACAAAATAGTTTAAAGGTTAACATTATTATAAATATATTAATTATATTGTAATGATTAGTTAGAAAGTCCATATGACTAAATACGGAATGAGGGTACACTCTACTTGATGTTTAAAAGGCCCAATCGCAAAATCCACTTGTGCTGTTTCTTGAAATGGTTCAAGACGCTTAAAGTTTCCTGAAAAGAGGACAAGTGACTTTTTTAATTTATGCCCTACATAATTAGTTCGCTATAAAACGAACCTTCATTCAGGAGATTAGTGTCCGTTAGCCCGGGCTAAATAGATTTAGCTCTGTTTTCCATTTTGAGTCGGCAGTTTTCAGATGGTTATCTGTGGTAAAAAGTGACTGAAACGTAAGAAGGCGACTCCCTGAGGATGAAGCGCTGTCTGAAGATCTATGTTTTCGAGGGCTTACAAAAGCTAGCTGAAGACATGCCCTCGGGAAAGCGCCCGTTTTGTTTGGAGTGATAGTTTCTTTTATTAGTTTTTTGTTTCTTTGCCTTTGCATGTACTTATATAAACTAATAAGGTAGTAGTTTCTGTTAGAGAGAAATTTAAAACTATAAGATTTATTCGATACTTTTTATGAAAAAATTTATAAGTGAAAAGTATTGCTCCCCCAAAAAGTTAATATTTTGGGGGAGTTCTAAATTATATAGCACCTGAATTATAATCTTCTTTTTAAACAATAGGATAGCCATCTATTTTGTCCTTGTATGTCACATAAAAACACCTCTCTTATGTTAGAAGTTTGTCTAACACGAGAAAGGTGCTCGTCAACCGGTTATTCTTCTAAAAATCCTGTATCAGATAACCATTTAACCGTCTCTTCCCAAACCTCTTCATTTGGACTGCTAAATGGTTCTTCATCACTTTCCATTTTAGTTAAGAGAATATCCAAACTTTCCTCTTCTACTTCTCGAATAAGAGGGAAGTTTTCTTGATCTTCATGCTCGAACAAAATGTCTAAACTCTCAGCTGGATTTTCCTTCATATCATTATAACCTTTTACAATTGCGCGATTGAAGGCCTCTACGGTCGAAGGGTTCTCATCAATCATCGTCTCATTTGTTACTATCACTAATTCATGAAAGCTTGGTACACCGAAGTCTACAGGGTTAAAATACTGAACATCAAACCCTTCATGTTTCAAAACTGGGACCTCATGATTAATATAGGCACCGATAACAGCATCCACACGTTCTGTTACAAGAGAAGAGCCCAATTCAAAACCCACATCCACAAGTTCAACCTGATCACTATCCCCACCTGCGTCAGTGACCATTGTCTCTAACAGAACCTCATTTACTGGGATACCAGGATAACCTACTTTTTTCCCTTCTAAGTCGGCTGGTGTTTCGATTGTCTCATCTAAATAGATAATATGATTCAGTGGCGATCGTACGACTGGTGCTACCGCTTCAATAGGAATGCCTGATTGTTGTGCCGTTATAATATCTGGCTGATAGGTTATACCAAACGTGACATCCCCAGTAGCTGCTAAATTGATTGGGTCTGTTGGATTGGCAGGGAAGATTATCTCAACATCCAGCCCCTCTTCTTCAAAGTATCCTTTTTCCTGCGCTACATAGAGATAAGTATGCACGGCGTTTGGGTACCAGTCTAGCATAATTTGTACGTCTGTTAAGTCATCAGTCTTCTCAGCACCTACCTCGTTTTCGGTTTGATTACAAGCTACTAGTAAAACGAGTGACAAACCTAACAATAGTTCTTTAGCGTATCTCATTTTTATTGCCTCCATTTATTCGTTAGTATATTTTCAATTAATTTAATAAGTAGAAAAAGGATGATACCTAATGCGGACAAGAGAACGATTGGAGCAAAAACCCCGGCACCATCCATCTGCGTCATCATACGCCGGCTAAAGTAACCAAGGCCTTTACTGGCACCAAGCCATTCCCCAATGGCCGCTCCAATAACGCTTAATGTCACAGCTACTTTCAGCCCAGAAAAGAAGTAGGGTAAGGAAGATGGCAGTTGAACTTTGCAAAAAATTTGAGCAGGCGATGCACCCATCGTTTTTAACAAATCTTGCAACTCTTTACTTGCAGCCCGTAAACCATCAAATGTACTCACCGTAATTGGAAAAAATGTAATTAAAACCGTAACCGCCACTTTACTCCAGATCGTGTACCCAAACCAAATAACAAAAATGGGTGCCAAAGCAATAATCGGTATCGTCTGGGAGGCAATGACAAATGGAAAAAATGTTCGTTCAGCTAATTGACTGCGATTCATAAGTACGGCTAACGAGACGCCAAACACAATCGAGATACCTAATCCAAGTAAGATGACTTCTAACGTCGCTATCAAATGAACAGTGAAAAGCACGTCTTTTAGCTCCCACAATTTAAGCATGATCCCTGAAGGTGACGGTAAAATAAAGGGCTTATCATACATCCTGGCGCCTATCTCCCAACCTGCGAGTGCCATAAACCCTAGAAGTATCGCCGTACTGTAATGCCAAATCCCTTTAATTCTGTTCATACTTCCCCTCTCATTTCTTTTAACAGCTTCTCTTTTAGCTTCATAAAAGTAGGTGTTATGCGTACTTCATCAGTCCTCGGGCGAGGTAATGGCACAGGAATCTCGACTAATTCTTTTTTCCTCGTTTTTTCGGTAAGCACCAAAATTCTATCGGCTAAAAAAATCGCTTCTTCCATATCATGGGTGATAAAAATAATCGTCTTTGGCCATTGATGCCATTGGGTCAATAACCATCCTTGCATCATAACTCTGGTCAATGAGTCCAATGCGCTAAACGGCTCATCAAGTAGAAGAATATCACTTCCTGAAAGCATCGCTCGTAAAAAGGAGACCCGTTGTTGCATGCCACCAGAAAGTTGGTGGGGGAACTTGTTCTCCGTACCTTCAAGTCCAAATTTTTCTATATAATCTTTAACTTTTTCTTCAGCTTCTTTTTTAGGGACCCCCTTAATTTCAAGGGGAAGCCGACCATTCTCCATGACCGTTCTCCATGGGAGTAAGAGGCCTTGTTGTGGCATGTATCCCACTTCTCCTAACCGTTCCTTCATTTCCTTGCCACGGATACTAATTTGACCACTATCTGGTTGCTCAAGTCCTGAAGCAAGACGAAAGAATGTGGACTTTCCAGATCCACTCGGTCCTAAAATCACCACAAATTCATTCTCGTTAACAGATAAACTCATCTCTTCAAAGATTAACGAATCATGGTGATCCTCCTCATAACCAAAGGAGACGTCTTTAAAAGCTAATGAAGGTGCATTTTTCATAACCCTTTCGGCCACCCAGTCTCATGATAAGCCATATCCCAGAACATGTACTCAAATTTAGTCGTCGTTAAAAAGATCTCCTCCAAATGGGCTAGTTCGTGCTCAGGTTTCCCTGCGGCTAGTTCATCGAGCAAATTAATCGTCCACGAAGCAAGCGCCTGAAATTCGCTATCGGCATACATATCTATCCATTCTTGATAATTATGATTTTGTTTACCATGTCGTTCATCAAGCATTTTCCCAATTTCCGCGTAACTCCACATACATGGCAGTACACTTGCAACTAATTCAGCTAAGCCATTCTGATTACCCACATGAAGCATATAGTGAGTGTAGGCTAGTGTTGTTGGAGCGGGAGTAGCATTTTCAAGCTCTTGCTCAGAGATGTCGAACTTCGCTGCATATTGGCGATGCAACGACATTTCTGTATTAAGTGTGGCATCTAAAAGTTTCGCAAATTCCCCCATCGTCTTCACATCTTTTGCTTTCGTAGCACCGATAGCAAATAACTTCGAATACTCAATAAGATATAAGTAATCTTGTATCATAAAAAAACGGAACTTCTCTTTTGGTAATGTGCCTTCACCCAACTCTTTTACGAATGGATGATCATGATTTTTCCTCCAAATAGGTTGAAGCTTGTCATATAAGTGTTTCGTAAATGACATCTTATAGTTCCTCCTTCTTCGTATGACTCCATTGATAAATAAACGTAAGCATAACTTTGGTGAAATCTATTAGTTGTGAAATCTCTACAGACTCGTTCGTGCTGTGAGCGTTTTGTAGATCACCAGGGCCGTATATAACGGTTGGAATTCCTGCCTCTCCCAGCCAACCACCGTCCGTCACAGTTTGTGACATACCCACTTGAGGTTTTGTTGTGAGAATATGCGAATGTGCATGCGTTAATTGCTGAACTAATGGTCCTTCTTGATCAATATTAAGGGATGGAAAGATTTCGCCCTTGTCTTCAATCATTGATTTTCCTCCCCATTTAAAAACGGGAGGATGATGTCTTAACCATGGATCAGCTTCTGACACCTTTAATAAATGGTCTTCAACCTCTTTCGCAATCTCCATATGGTTTTCATCAGGATAAAAATGGACCGTTATCCACAGACGACATTCATCTGCAACGAAGGCTGCATGTCGCCCTCCTTCAATGACAGCTGGATTAATGGTCGACATGCCTGGCGGAAAACCTTGATAGGATTTTGTCACAGCCCAATGTTGTTCAAGCTCTTTTAACCCTTCGATAAGCTTGACCATTTTTTCAATGGCGCTTGCTCCATACAAACCACCACCAGCATGAACCATATTGCGGCGAAGAGCATCGTGGTATGTCGTTGGGCTTTTAATCGTCACCCATCCTGTAATAACGCCCCCTTGACCTTGTATCGCGAGATCGCTCGTATCGACCACAATAGCTCCATCAGCTTTATATCCCTTTTCACAGCATTCCAATGTCCCTGCTTCTCCAACCTCTTCACCAATAACAGATTGAAAAATTACATCTCCTGGGAGAACAATGCCATTGTCCTTCAATAACTGTAAGGCGAATAAAGCGCCAGCCAGTCCCCCTTTCATATCTGCTGTCCCTCTTCCATAAATTCGCCCATTTTTTACAACTGGCTCAAAAGGATTTTGCGTCCATCCTACATCATTTTCCACCTCTGCTACATCTATGTGACCATTAATGATTAAACTTTGGTAGACACCAGATTGTTTTCCTTTCAATGTTCCTACAACATTCGGATCGTGTGGGAAGACGTCCCATTGATCGATAGAAAAACCTATCGCTCTTAATTTTTCAGCAATGAAAGACTGAGCCTCTTCAGTATTTCTTGCAGGAGGACTCTCGGTGGGAAAACGTATGAGATCTTTAACAAGAGTCAACAGCTCTCCGCGGCGATCATCCATCTGTGTAAGTAAATCATCTAATTGCGCCATTTTCTACTCCCTTCTGATAGAGTTAAGAAAAACCAAAAAAGACCACTCCAATTGAAGTGGTCGTGACAACAGTAGGACTTTCAGAATATCTCCCTAAAAACCATTAAATCTACCTCAAGTTAACTGCTCACACCACTTTCCTCCGCTAGTATTATCTAGATCAGGTCTGTAGGGTTAAGACGTTGTCTCTCTCAGCTCATTAGCACCCCTAGTGGTTATCTTATTATTTTATTAACGCATCTATCATAACATACTAGCTGTCAATTAGAAATATTTGTTTTGGAAAAGGCAGGAGCAGTGTACGAAATCCTCATAATATAAAACGAAGCTTCAACCAGGACATTAGCGGCCTTTTTTCCCGCCTAAATTGAGTTAGCTCTCCTCTCTATTTTGAGTCGGGAGGTTTACGGACGCTTATTTGTGGTAAATTTTAAAAAATGGTATCAATCATTGAAATTCACTGATTGATACCATTCTTAAAATAGTTTGGCCAGTGCTAGTCCCTAGCCTTCTTTTATCATTACATATTGTCTTCCTCGTTCATTCCATTGTCATTCATTCCCCCGTCATTCTCCATCCCAGGATCATTGACAGGGTCATTGACAGGGTCATTCTCAGCACCACATGCACCGAGTACACCTAAAGCCATGACACTTGCTAAAACAGTTAACATGAACTTCTTCATTAATCATTCCTCCTTTCCATTTTAAACACGCTGTCACTCTTTATAGATATGCGTTATTTTAAGTGATTTTATTCGCACTCTTTTTATCAACGCATGAGTCGTATAACTTGTCACCATCAACTTTACATATCTGTATTTGTATTCATATCGTCATTGACACCATTGTTTTCAAACCCACCATTGTCATTCATTGGGTCATTTTCCACATCTCCACATGCACTTAGTACACCTAAAGTAAGAACACTAGCAAACGCTGTCATAATTAATTTTTTCTTCATTGTTAATTCCTCCTCATTAAGATTAAAATTTTAATTAAATGTCTCCGTCATTCATGCCATTGTCCTCTAAGCCACCATTATCATTCATAGGCTCGTTTTCCATGTCACCACAAGCTCCTAGCACACCCACTACAAACATACTTGTCAAAGCTGTCAACAGTAATTTTCTTTTCATGTGACGATCCCTCCTTTTTTGGTATGGTTTTACTTTGGACTATCATTTTTATTGATCGTTGTTCGTATCATTATTGACCTCATCATTATTAAGGCCGTCCTCTTCATGTTCCATATTATTATTTAATCCATTATTATCATCTAATCCATCATTAGCATCATTGTTAATATCCACATCCGTGTTATCAGTTCCATTATCATCTAACCCGCCGTTATTATTAATATCTGTATTATCATTATCCCCACAACCTACCAGGACACCTAGAGATAACATAGCGGTTACTATCGTTAATAAAAATGTCTTTTTCATAAGCAAATACCTCCTGAATATGGATTGTGCTAATTAAACTTTCTAGCACTCATTCTATGTGCCTTATTTCCCGCTATGATTAAATACAAACGTCAACCGTTATATTTAGATAATCTCCCATACTTTTCACACAAAGTCACAAAATTTCACTCTTATATTAATTTGCTAAATGAATGAATTTCATAATTCAAAATAAGATGTCAAAAATCGAATAATGACTAATATTCATTACTTTACTGTGTTAACAAAATTACAAAATAGATGTTGAATCTCGGGCAATCACCGATATTTGATGCGCCTTTGATTGATAAGAAGTAACTTAAGACGAGGACACGGAAAGATGTGCATATTTTTGGAAGACGTTTTGTATGATAAAATTCGTTCTATGACTTAATCAGTCTGAAGTCAACTCCTAGATTTAGTAACGCTTAAATCAAAAACGGCTGATCTCTCCCGCCTTAATAGAGTAATTCTCCTCCCTATTTTGATCCAGAAGGTTTACGGACGCTTATCTGTGATAAACTTATCTACTCATTAACACAAGAAAAGCTTATACGAATGAAAAAAGCACTGTCACATGACGTAGCCATGCACAGTGCTTCTTAATTATTTGTCACCAAGAGCAAACATAAGCTCTGCTTCAGCAACGGTTTTTCCGTCTACAGAGGCTATCGCTTTGCCTTTACCTATTTTCCCACGCAACCGTGTCATTTCGACCTCTAAGTGGAGCTGATCACCTGGTCGAACTTGCCCTTTAAACCGACATCCGTCAATACCCGCAAAAAAAGCAAGACGACCACGATTTTCCTCTTTCTTTAACATTGCCACAGCGCCTACTTGTGCTAATGCTTCGATAATTAATACACCTGGCATAACAGCATAATCAGGGAAGTGACCATTAAAAAATTCTTCGTTGGCCGAGACATTTTTAATTCCTACAGCCCGTTTTCCTTCTTCTACTTCTAAAATACGGTCGATAAGTAAAAAAGGATAACGGTGAGGGATAATTTCTTTGATTTCTTCAAGATTAAGCACTGTTTAGTACCTCCTCATAATATGAGATATCATATTTCTCTTCTTAGTTTACGCTATTTTTTTCTCCCTCACAAGGATGAATCATATTCCTTATGAAAATAACAAAAAGACCGAGTAAATTTATACACCACTCACTCGGTCAAAGGCTATATTATCGCGTCCGTTGTCGTTCCGTTCCGTCAAAGATAATGTCATAAATATGATACCACGTATCCGGTTTAAGCACGTCTCTCGGGTCTCCCCCATCTCCAACCAGCCAATAGCCGATCATTGCACCAAGGATGAGACTAATCACCATGGCAACCGCTACAATTAACAGTCTCAACCAAATCGGAATAAGTCTAATACGCCCTTTCTTCTCACGCCGCTTTTGTTGTTTAGTCTTTTTTTGAGTTGGCTCCATCTCGTCTTCATTCGTTTGGTCTTTGTCATGTGCTTGGAAATGATTAGATTGCTCAATAAGTCTTTCTCTTTCTGGCGGTAGATCAGTATGTTCATCACTGGCAACATAAACCGAGTGATTCACGCTAGTGACATCACTGTTTACATTACTTTCTTTTGAGTTATGCTTACTGGGTGACGGCGACCTCTGTGCCACAGCGTTATCCTTCAATCCATTTTCAGGTGAACCCAAAGGATTGTCACCATTCTCCCTTGATTTCTCCCAAGAGTGGGGAGCATTAGTACGTTCAGTATTAGGTTGTAGGTCTACATTTTCGCTAGCATCCTCATTCCTTAGCTTCGAATGCTTAGTATGCTCGTTCTTTTCACTCATGTTAGGCTCCTCGTCACTTCTGTTTTACATGTTTATCTTACCATGATTCCAGTGAGGAATAAAATTTGCGTTAAATTAACGTATATTCGAGACGAGACCCATCATTTGATCAGTAATGCTAATGGCCTGAGAATTAAATTGATAAAAACGTTGGGCTTCCAGCATACTAGTCATTTCTTTTGACAGGTCTACATTCGATCCTTCAAGTGCAGACTGTTGAAAAATACCCGCTCCAGCAGCTTCTTCCAAGACATCGTCAATCCCAAAACCAAGTTCATCTAAATTCGGGAAGGTAAAATTATTGTCTCCTAGACTGACAAGGAGTTGGGGCTTTGTAATATTTACAAGCTGTAATTGGGCTACATCTTGAAAAGTCCCGTCAGGTAAAGCAATTTGAATCGTCCCATTATCAGTAATCGTAAATTCTTCAAACCCGCCAGGAATAGAAATAGGATTCCCATCAGCTCCCAACACAAACTCGCCTTCTGAGTTCACAAGGTTATTTTCACCAGGGACATTCGGGTTTGGACTTAAATAAAAAGCACCATCCCGCGTAAATCGCCGTTCACCCGTTTCTGTTGGTGATACTTCAAAGAAATAGCCAGGCTCCGTTAACGCAACGTCTAATTGTCGACCAGTTTCTTGAATCGACCCTTGCTGAAATCTAATAGCAGTTTGAACAACGGCTCCGCCTGATCCTACACGAATGCCATTAGGTGTTTGACGGCCGATTTCGCGCGCTATATTTGGTTGATTGTTCACTTGCTGAAACAAAAGGTCAGCAAAACTTGTATCACGTTGCTTATAACCCGTTGTATTTGCATTGGCCAGATTATGGCCAATTGTATTAAGTTTTTGCTGAACTTGTCCCATTGTTACTGCAGAATTAATCATGGACTGATTCATTGATGCTCACCTGCTTTCATATGTCTATCCATTATCCTAATCGTCCCACATTGTTTACGGCTCTCTCAAGGCTTTGATCATACGCTTGAAGAACTTTTTGATTAGCTTCAAATGTCCGCAAAGTATTCATCATTTCAGTCATCGTCTGCGCTGAATCAACGGTTGAGCGTTCAATAAATCCCTGTTGCAGTTGGTATGTTACTGCAGCATTATCTACAGCTGTTATAACGTCATTTTCGCCATCATATCGCAAAAAGCCGTTACCTTCTTTTACAAGTTGAGAGGGGTCAGCCACCACTGCGACATTAATTTGTCCAAGTAGTTCGTTAGCATCTGAAAAAATTTGTCCGTTAGCTTCTACCCGTATGTTCTCATTTTGCACATTAATCGGGTCACCGTTTACACCGAGAATGTAGTGGCCTTGTGAGTTCGTCAAAAAGCCTTGACCATCTATAGTAAAGTTTCCATTTCGTGTATATCTAATCTCGCCATCATTATTTAAAATCTCGTAAACGAGAAGAGCATCTTGACCTGTATCATCGTCTTGCGGTACAAGCCCTTGGAGGAGAGCAATATCTGTACTATTGCCTGTTTCTTGCATATCTCCTTGGCGAAAGTTTGGTGTTTGTTCCTGCATATAGACACCCGTAGCTAGCTCCCCGACACGGTTTGTTCCAAATGCTTGTTGGTGATCTGTACCAAGCGCATTGATCAGCATATTAGGAAATGTTCTTAGTGAAGCTTGGTCTGCCTTAAAACCTGGAGTATTAACATTTGATAAATTATTTGTAAGCATTTCCTGGCGTCTCTGTTGGGCAATCATCCCTGAGCCGGCTGCATATAAGCCACGAAGCATTGTCTTCACCTCTTTAAAAATTTGGTCTCTAACATTATATCGGCAGGAACCCTTAAAATGTTTTACAATTTCACTTTATTTTTATTTATTCGATCTAAATTTTCTAAAAGGAGACCGGTCCCATTAGCTACACAATCCATTGGTTGCTCAGCAATAAGCACTGGTACCTTCAATTCATCTGACAATAATTGGTCGATCCCATGTAAATACGCTCCTCCACCTGTAATAATAATCCCTCGGTCAATGATATCAGCCGAAAGTTCTGGTGGTGTTTGCTCAAGAACATTTTTAGCAGCTTGCACGATATGTTGAACAGACTCTTCCATAGATAATCTAACTTCTTCTGAGTTTATCGTAATCGTTCGTGGTAAGCCACTGACCATATCTCTTCCTCGTATATCGATTGTTTCATCACGTGCCCCAGGGAATACCGTTCCCACTTCTTTCTTTATATCTTCAGATGTTCTGTCACCAATCAATAATTTATACTTCTTTTTAATATAATGTAAGATATCACTATCGAACCGATCCCCCGCCATTTTAATGGAGGCTGCTGTCACAATGTCTCCCATAGAAAGAACGGCAATATCTGTTGTACCACCACCAATGTCAACGACCATATTACCACTTGGCTGGTAGATATCCATACCGGCTCCTACAGCTGCAACTTTAGGTTCCTCTTCCAGATAAATATTTTTCCCACCACTTTTTTCGGCCGCTTCACGAATAGCTTTTTGCTCCACTGACGTTATATTAGTCGGACAGCAAATTAGAATTCTTGGTTTTGAAAGAAGTCCCTTAACTTTAATTTTGTCCAGAAAATGTTTAAGCATTGACTCGGTCGTATCAAAATCAGCAATAACACCATCTTTAAGTGGTCTAATCGCCACGATATTGCCCGGTGTCCTTCCAACCATCTTAAAAGCCTCATCTCCAACAGCGAGAACTTTTTTTGAGTTGGTATCAATGGCAACGACAGAAGGTTCGTTTAATACAATTCCTCTCCCTTTTACATGGATCAATACATTTGCAGTACCTAAATCAATTCCAATATCCCTTCCAAACATGCTTCTTTCCTCCCGAGTAGTTATTGTATAGTGTGAACAAGGCTAAGTAACGATTGCTTTAATGTATTCTGATAGGTCCTGATGTTTGGCATTCCTGTTCAGAATAGCACAATTACTAAGATACGGTTTGTACTCCAAGAGGTATTATCTAACGTATAGACAATGGTTCTTTAATCGCAACTAAAAAAGCAGAACCAATGTCCTATTAAGAACTAGTTAGTTATTCAGCCAAACTCGGGAGTATTTATCCATATGATTATAATTATGCAACGTTCTGTTTTTATAGGTCTTATTACTCTGCCGCTACTCTACATACTTACGTTTTAACGTGGTATGCCATAAGGAATGTAGAGTTTTCATATCCATTATAATATTTTATCATAAATTGTCGTTATAAGGGTAACGGATTTTGGCGTTTTTTTGTGCAATTGGAATTTGTAAGAGAAAGAGACAACCTGTAAGGTAAAGGAGGAATAAATAGCGCATGTAGAAGCTTCCTATGAGTTTAACTGAAGAATAGCCACTTCATTCATTAGCACGATTATCTGTATTGCCAGTTAATCTTGTTACATTATCTTGAATATTATATACCAATCTCGCCTAGAAGAAGTGGCTTAACGCCAAGTGACCTGGCGAAAAGCCCTTGTCCTCCCTTATTTGTGTTTCTTTGCTCACTTCCTATTTCCTATACGTTATTTACTATTGGTCACTAAGTACTTCTTTTAAAGTCCCTTGTTCTAACTAAATACTATCTAAATTTTTGTCAGTTTCGATTCGGCTACTGATAATTTTTCGGTCGATTGCTTATATTTAACTTTAGTTGCTTCCCCTCCCCGTAAATGTCTAATAGATTTGTGATAATCTAGAATCGTTTTAACTTGAGTAGCAAGGTCCGGATTGATTTCTGGTAAACGCTCTGTCAAATCCTTATGGACAGTGCTTTTTGAGACACCAAACTCTTTTGCAATTGTTCTGACTGTTTTTTTCGTCTCTACGATGTACCTTCCTATCTTGATGGTCCTCTCTTTGATGTAATCGTGCACATCTCTCGCCTCCCTTATCATTCTGGAGTTCAAAAAGACGAAGAAAAAGACAGCCTTTGCTGGAAGCAACGCAGCCAGTCATTAACATACTCACGACTGATTTGCAGAGGCTTTCTATGCAGCGTGCGTTTTTAATTCATGGTCTGTATACTCACATATCACCAATATATAGACCCACCACCGCTCGTCTGCCACCCTCATCCTGTTTGAACGACCTTCTCTTGTTGTGTTGTGCTAAGGTTTGTTAAATTTTATTAGACGAATGAGGAAGATATGCCTAAAAGGTGCAAAGAGGACTTGGCCAAGTTCAAATTCATTTCTAGAAGACGCCTTTACTAAACCGATCCAAAGTGGTCTCATGTTGACAGTTCTCCAGCTCACCATAGCGACCACTTTTTTTATACATATATAATGTCAGCTTTTCTTTCACCAAACCAACATTATTATATTCAGTACTTTAATCATATAAAACGAACCTTCAATCAGTGAGCATTTTTTCGTTCTTCTCGCACTGATTGATAGTGGAGTGCATTAGGACATTAGCTTCGGTTACCTCCCCTCTCTACTTTGAGCTGGGAGGTTTACTGACACTTTTTTGTGATGAAAGCAACATATCAAGTATCGTGGAAATGCCCTTAATTTTTCCACTCCACAACAAAAAAGTCGAGGGCCTCCTCGACTTTACTTGATTTTAGTTATTCTCGTTTTCTTCGTTATTTTCTTGATTATTCTCTTGAACATTTTCGCCGTCATTTTCATCTTCAGAATTATTCTCTTCTGCTTCTGGGACTTCTTCTGGCTCTTTCTGTTTCGCGATGTCTTCATCTGACACGTCCGGTAAAGCTGCTAATCCTTGATCAAGATAGTCAAGAGGATTAACTGGGACGTTCGCTTTACGAATTTCGAAATGTGCATGAACTCCTGCTTCACGATTGTAGAGGTTTCTACCAGCTTGCCCAATAACATCTCCTTGTTTAACTGTTTGACCAGGCTCTAACGATACACCATCAAGACTTTGATAGATTGTTAAGATATCTTCATCATGCTCAATATGAACCACTTGGCCAAATAAAGCATCTTCTTCAGCTTTTACAACTGTGCCACTCATTGCAGCTGCCACATCAAATGTTTCACCATCTTCTTTCGCTAAATCAATTCCTCTATTTTGATAGAAATAATTGTTATAGCGAATGAACGCTTGCTCTTGATCTTCTAAGGATGTGTCAAAGTCATGAAAAATACCTACAACTGCAACTTCTTTTTCCTCCAAAACAGGTAATTCAAACACCTCGTCATGGGAAACGGCTGGTATTGCATCTTCGTTTGTTTCTGCATCTTCAGCGACATTAAAACGTTGATTGTTTTGTTCAGACTCTATATTAAACTGAGAGTCTTTTTCTTCTGTTAAATTCTCTGATGTCGATGTCATCCATAAAAACGTTGTTAGCACCACAGCTGACATTGTGAGATACAATGCTGGCAACGCCCAGCGTTTTTTCATTAGGCGCTTTATTTTAGCCTGCAACTGCCCCCACTTGGAAGCTTGTTTTTCTTCATGATTATTCATTTAATCACCACCTCAGCAACCATTCTGATCAAATTGCCGAGAATATATACATTATTTTGAAAATTTATTTTTACTCTCTATAATTGCTTTCTCTAAAGCTATCACATTAACGTTGACGACGCCTTACCCATAAGCGGCGATTCCCTCTAAATTCATAGGCTCAACAACAGCTATATTTAGTAGTAATCTACCTATTTTCACTATCAATTGATTTTATGATACCGCCACTCTCGTCTCTCCTTTATACCGGTTTATCACTATGTTTATGATGAACGAGAACTGACTCTGCTTCCTCAATAGTGACACCATTATAATAATAGTAAATAATATCTTCATATGAGTAACCTTCCCTCGCCATACCGTCTGCACCAAATTGACTCATCCCCACTCCATGCCCCCACCCTCGTGTTTCAATAACTACTTTATCTCCTTTGATTTCCCACGTAAAATCACTTGAATCTAACTCTAAAGCCTCTCTTATTTCTCTTCCAGAAAAAGTATGTCCGTCAATAGTCAGCTCTGCTACTCTTCCACCTGTTGTACGAGCGTTTATTTCTCCTAAATCACTATCCTGAATAGTAACTTGAAGACGCGTTTCTATTTCCTCAATCGTAAATTCCCTTTTGTCTTTATACCTTGGAGATTCTATGTCCCATGGGCTTTCCACACTTCTTAGATAGGGTATTTCATTTTCCCAATATTCTTCAGAATTCTCGGTATAACCATTACTCGTGGAAAAGAAGGTTGCTGTAATAGGCTCACCGCCATACGTTATGACCTGCCCCTCTGTTTCATAAACAGCCTGTCTGATACGAGATATTTTCCAATCAAAATCACCGCCCCATGCTTCTTCTAACTCGGCTTCATTTTGAAAAACTTGATGGAGTTCTGTATCTGTTACATCAGCTCCTTTTGGCAAATTAAGGTCCCCTCCCTCTAGTAACTGCCGAATTAAATACGTTCGGGCTGTTAATGCCTGAGCTTTTAATGCTTCCATTTCATAAGAGGCAGGCATTTCCGACGCCACTACACCAACAATATATTCTTCCAAGGGGACATTTTCTATCACTTCAGTCCCTGATCTAAACACCGCCACTTGTTCAATCTGTCCAACTGAATTTGGTGGTTCTTCCTTTACTTCCGTGTCATCGACTTCCTTATTATCATTCCCGACAATTGACAGCTCTTCATTAAACTCTTCCAAAGCACTCCCTCCCGTTGTAACAAGTAACGTAGGTACAAGTAAGACAATCCCTACAAAAATGAGTGCTGAAAAAATAAGCTTTTTTATCACTCACTCTTCCTCCTGTTCTTTAAATTAGTAGTTTCACTATGTATATTTTCCATTAATCCCCTTTCTCTTCTCTTATCTATTTCTAATCTATGAACTCTATGTATCGATTAGAACACCCACTATATAATTTGATAGTTTTGTTTTAATTAGCTGAACCACATTGTGTCTAACGACCGTCAAATTAATCTTTTGAACACATCGTTTGAAATTTTCACAAAAGCTCTCTACCTTTAAAACGCCCTCAATCTGGACATTAGCATCCGTTATCTCGCGCCTAAATAGCTTTAGCTCCCTCTCTATTTTGAACCGGCAGATTTGCGGACACTTTTCTGTAATAAAAAGATTGACCGAAGTTTTTTACACGATAAAAAACCCAAGCAAGTCACCTTTAGAGAAAGGGGACTTGCTTGGGTTGTGTCGTTATGATTTTTAATAGTGCACTATAAGATCAAGAAGCAAAATTAGGATCCAACTTTAACGGTGCTGGCGCTTCTAAGTTTTCCATCTCTACTTGCTCTTCCGTAATACGTTCAATATCTGCACCAAGCGAACGTAATTTCTCTGCAAAATCAACATATCCGCGATCAATATGTTGAAGTTCAGTTACTCGTGTGTAACCGTCTGCCACCAAACCAGTAAGTACAAGAGCTGCTCCTGCACGAAGATCAGTAGAAGCCACTTCAGCTCCTTGAAGCTTCATAGGACCGTTAATAATCGCTGCTCGGCCTTCAATCTTAACGTTACCATTCATACGGCGGAATTCCTCTACATGCATAAACCGATTTTCGAAGACCGTTTCAGTAATAACACTTGTTCCTTCAGCATTAAGCATTAATGCCATAATTTGCGATTGCATATCAGTCGGGAAGCCAGGATGAGGCATCGTTTTAACATCAACTGCTTTTAATTTTTCGGGCCCAATGACACGTACACCATTATCTTCTTCTATAATGATAACGCCCATTTCCGACATTTTTGCAATAAGCGGACGTAAGTGCTCTGTCATAACATTCTCAATTAGCACATTACCACCAGATATAGCTGCAGCAACCATAAATGTACCTGCTTCAATTCTATCAGGAATAATCGTGTGCTCAGCACCTGTTAATTCATCGACACCTTCAATTTTAATAGTCCCTGTGCCCGCTCCACGGACTTTAGCCCCCATCGCATTTAAATAATTAGCTAAACAGACAATTTCTGGCTCTTCTGCTGCATTTTCAATAATTGTAGTTCCAAGAGCAGTAGTCGCTGCCATCATAATATTCTCTGTAGCCCCTACGCTTGGGAAATCTAAATAAATTTTATTACCATATAACCGCCCATCAACCTTAGCTTCAATAAAACCGTTGCCAATTTCAACTGTTGCTCCCATGGCTTCAAAGCCTTTAAGGTGCTGATCAATCGGTCGAGAACCAATAGCACAGCCTCCTGGGAGTGCTATGCGAGCGTGCCCTACACGTGCTAACAATGGCCCCATCACTAAAAAAGATGCACGCATTTTTCTTACATACTCAAATGGCGCTTCTACAGCGAGCTCTTTCTCAGCATCTACAACGATATGGCCATTTTCTTCATATTCCACATTTGTATTAAGATTCCGTAAAACTTCGTTTATTGTGTATACGTCAGCTAAGGCTGGTACATCATATATGTGACTCTTACCTTTGCTGGCTAAAATAGATGCAGCGATGACTGGCAAAACAGCGTTTTTGGCTCCTTCAACTCGGACAGTGCCGCTCAAGCGCCTGCCACCGCGGACGATGATTTTTTCCAATGTATTCCCCTCCGCGTCAGATTGTTTATTTCATTCATATTCATAAGTAACCATTCCTGTGCCAATTGCAGAGTGGCTTTATGCTCAAACCGCCTAATATATTTATGGTTACCTGTAAGATAAGCCGGAGTCTTTTGCACAAAAGGGTATTAACTGAATGAAAAAGTCTCAGGCAAGATCATCTTACGTATTAAAGTCGAACGTCGTGTCTGTATTAATTTCAATAACTATTTCAAGGCTAAAGTTTGTCATTTTGTGTCTTATTTGTCAGTACGTTTAACCGAACCAGTATGCACTCTCACTACCGAGCCTAATTTGGAAATGCCAGGCCCTTCACCGTATCGACATAATAAATGCTCTTAATAGCATTGTTACCTTTAACGGTGGCGCCATACATGGAAGTATCCGCTAATGTGCAAGCAACATAGTAGCTGGCGAACGTGTCATAATTGGAAACAATAGACATCCTTGTTTCTGGATAATACCCTTAGTTTTAAGTATTAAAAAAGGTATCTAAGATTTGTTGACCATTCTAAGTAATCCAGTAAAAAGCGTGTGATAATGTGTGTTAATGCTATTGTCACCATAATTAGCAACACTTTCGCTTTCACACCATCAGGATTTTTGAGAAACAAGTCGAATTTAAACGACTGTATCGACCACCAGACGATAGTAAGCACCATTAAACTTATCATAATCCCAAACAAGGATTGCTGTCCCATCGGTAGTAAGTCGATCATTCACTCGTCCTCCAAGCCCCTTTTAAACTAAGTCAATCCAGATTATTTGCCCGTAAGTATTTCCGTGAACAAAAATGTGAAAAAACTTAATATACAGGCACAATGATAATAATAACTGAAAAGATGTGGTAATGCCACAATTTTTTTGCCCTTTCTTCACAAAAACAAGTAGGTCTAAAGAATCATTTTTAAAAATGGACCATGGGAAGTTTTTTAACGCTCAAGGTTTGGAACCTATTCGTTCTTTTCACTCAAATAAAACTCGCCAAACCTATTTATTTTGTTAAGGCTAAAAAGCGCTGTCTTTCCTTCACTTTTAAAAATCAACTCACTTTTCAGCCTGATTTCGACACTCTTCGATCTTCATTTATATACGGCATCTTTTAGTGTTTTGTGACCGTTATTGGCGATATTTATGGGAATTAATTTTAATCTTCTGGCCATACTAAAACAAAGCCAACTATGTAAAACAAACGAACCATGATCCTATAACAGCAACCATGGTCCTGTGCAGGTAAATTATCAGCGGTTACCCGCTTTTAAAGATGTTATGCGGTAACTCCCTTACAAAATTTGTGGCTTTTGTCACTGACACGAGTAGTGACATTAGTGTTGAGTTCACAGCCACTCTTTAATTGATCTTATAAAAGACGCATCCAATCAAAGGCTGTAAATATGTCCATTAACCACCCTGGCAACAAGCCTAATAGTAGCGTAAATGTAAACGCAATTGTCACGACGACCTTTGTCCCTAGACTTGCTGATAAAGTTTTATCATTCGCTCTCGGCTCTACCATAAACATTTGTTTAATAATCCCAAAATAATAGACAAAGGAGATCACACTGGTCACAATCATTACAACTGCGAGCCAAAGCATATCACCTGAAATAGCTAAGATGAAAATATTAACTTTACCTACAAACCCTGCCGTTAGCGGCATTCCTGCAAGAGATAGGAGAAATACTGTCATCGCTACTGCCATATATGGGGAGCGGCTAAACAATCCAGCAAAACTGTTTAAATCATGAGAGCCAGTATCTTCAGTGACAAGAATAATAATGGCGAAAGCGCCGATTGTCATAAAAAGATAGGCCACACTATAAAACATTAATACGTTTACTCCAACATTCGTAATGATCGTTGCGATCGGTACAAGAATATAGCCTGCCTGTGCAATTCCTGAATAAGCCATCAATCGCTTAACATTCCTTTGTGACAGAGCAATCAAGTTTCCAGTAATCATCGTTAAGGCTGCCATCGTTGCGATAATAAGTGCCCATTCTTGATATATTCCTTCAAAGCCTGTAACCAGCACTCGCAGCACGAGCCCAAAGCCAGCTAGCTTTGAAACGACTGACAAGAAAGCTGTTACAGGAGTTGGAGCCCCTTCATAGACATCCGGTGCCCACATGTGAAATGGCACCATAGCTATTTTAAAACCAAAACCGCCTAACATGAAGAAAAAGCTTAAATAAATCATGAAAGTATAATCCTGAAATAACTGTGGCATCAATGCCCCTATCTCAACTAAACTAGTTGACCCTGTTAAGCCATATAGAAAGGACATCCCATACAGAATAAATGCTGAAGCTGTTCCACCTAAAATAACGTATTTGATAGCCGCTTCAGTTGAATGACGATGATGTTTTTTAAACCCTGCCAAACAATAGGAGGAGATGCTTACTATCTCAAGGCCGATAAATAGCGTAATAAGGTCCGCAGAGGAAACCATGAGCATGCCACCAAGTGCTGAAAACAGCATTAAGGAATAATATTCTCCTTGATAGACCTCTTTATGTTTCTCTAAATAACTCATGCTAATGAGAATGACAGCAACTACACCGCTTAAAATAATAAGCTTAAATATCAATGCATATGGGTCGATGATGAAAACATCTGCAATTGATCCACTCGTGCGGTTAGTCATGACAACTAAAGCGCCTGTGATAATTAAGCTTAAAACTGAAAGACGCCCAATAAAAGGTTTCCTACCATGTATTCCGGTCATAAAATCAATGGTAAATATAAGTATCGCCAGTGCGCCTAACACAATCTCTGGTGTTAGTAAGGTCCAGTTGGTATCAAAAACAGTCATATTATCACCCCCCTATTCTCGACACTAAATCGATGACTGTTATATTAATGACATCACTCAAAAGGTGCGGATAAACACCAATAGCTAAGCTTAGACTAAGCAAACCGACCATCGGGATGTATTCCATCGGTTTTGCATCTATTAATTCACCGTACTTTTCCTTCATGGGTCCAAAAGTTGTTCTTTGCATCGCCCATAAAAGATAGCCAGCAGTGAAAATAATGCCTATCGCTCCTATCACCCCAAGGGTAGCAGCAGCTGGAATTAACTCTGCAGATGCTCCAAAGATACCGATAAAGGCCAATAATTCACTAATAAATCCAGACAAGCCTGGAAGACCTACCGATGCCATGGCAGCTGCCAGCATAAAACCTGCTAATATGGGAATCGATTTCGATAGCCCACCTAATTCAGCAATTGTACGTGTTTTAGTCCGCTCATAGATGGCTCCCACCATAAAGAAAAGAAGAGCTGAGATAAAACCGTGAGACACGAGTTGAAAAATTGCCCCTTGCATCCCTGCTGTGGTGAAGGATGCCATTCCTAAAAGGACAATGCCCATATGACTAATACTCGAATAAGCTACGAGGGATTTTAAATCGGTTTGCACAAGAGCTAACAAAGCGCCATAAATTATATTAATGACCCCGAGGAGGGCAATTAATGTGGCAAATCTAGCTGCTTGATCAGGTAAGACACCGAAGCCAGCCCTTAATAATCCATATCCACCCATTTTCAAAAGCACACCTGCCAGTATCATACTTGCAGCAGTAGGTGCTTCCACATGGGCATTTGGCAACCATGTGTGAAATGGGAATACCGGTAATTTAATTGCGAATGCAATAAATAGCCCTAGAAAGAGGCCACCTTTAACTGTCCCTGTTAATACATCTGGGTTCAAAGGATTTGCATAAATATCCGCCATCGTCAGCAGGCTAAACGAGAGCACTTGGTAGTTCATTGCTTCTGCTCCTTTAACAAACATGGCGATAAACGTCAAAAACATGACGGCACTCCCCAGCCCCGTATAGACTAAAAACTTAAAGGAAGCATATGTCCTCCATTTACCTCCCCAAATACCGATTAAGAAAAACATTGGTATTAGTGTCAATTCAAAAAACAAGAAGAAAAGGAGCATATCAAGCGCTACGAACACCCCTAGCATGCCGCTTAACAGTATGAGTATCCAAATATAAAACTCTTTTACCCGGTCATTTATCGAAAAAGAGGCAACAATGGCTAAGGTTGTTACAAGTGTAGTAAGAAGTATGAGCGGCATAGATAAACCATCAAGCCCAATTTCAAAGTTCAGTTGCAAGAAACCAACATTAAACCATTCTGTTACGGTGTAATACTGTATATCAGATGTACTTCTATCAAATCCTGCAAAAATGAAGAGCGAGAAAACAAGTGCCGCTGCCGATGTTCCAGTAGCAATTGAACGAATGACATTGACTTGTTCTCGAGGAATCATCACGATTAGCAGCGTCCCCACTAAAGGTACAAATACGAGCCATGTTAAGCTATTTCCTATCATCCGATATACCCCCTTAGCAAAAAGACAGCCGCGATAATAATAATTCCACCAAATACGGAAACCAATCCATACGTTTGAAGTTGGCCATTGTGACCACGTCCAAGTCTCTTTCCGATCCCAACTGATGAGTAACCTACGAGCTTGACCAGTCCATCAATAACCATCTTATCCACTTCCCATAAAAATCGCCCTAAACCAACGATTGGTCTAATCACAGTGACAGCATATATTTTGTCTAGGTAGTAGTTATTTAAAAGAAGCTTATAGAGAGAGGGAGCTTTTTGAGCGAATAACGTCTCGGCAATAAAGCCCTTGTAGTATATCGCCCATGCAAGGCCAATACCTCCTAAAGCCACTAACAAGGATAATGCCGCAAGCCACAATTCTCCATGTGGTTGAGCGCCTATGTTCATACCGGACACAAGGAAGTTCTCCAATGGGTGTCCTAATAGAGGCAAATTCACGAAGCCTGCCACGACTGCTAAAAAAGCAAGGACAATTAAAGGATACGTCATAAGTCGTGAATTTTCCTTCGGTGATTCATAATGTTCTTGCCTTACAGCAGAGGATGTAGCATTTTTTTGTGAGGCCTCATCACGCGGATTATCAGCTTCTGCTACGTCAGCTGCCCCATATGTGTCAACTAATGGATCATTAGCTGTTGTGTCATCATGATCCCCGCCCCGATACTCACCTGTAAATGTTTTGAAAAAAAGACGAAACATATAAAAGGCTGTCATAAAAGCGGTCACGAGAGCTAAACCGAACAACAGACCATTTCCATTTAGTAAGGTAGAAGCAAGAATTTCTTCTTTACTCCAGAAACCAGCCAATGGAAAGATACCTGAAATAGCTAGCGCCCCGATCAAAAATGTGATAGACGTCAGGCGCATCTTATGCCATAAACCACCCATATGACGAATATCTTGTCGGTGATGAACCGCATAAATCACACTACCCGCTCCAAGGAAAAGTAAGGCTTTAAAGAAAGCATGTGTCATTAGATGAAATAAACCAGCTACATAACCGGCCGTACCTAACGCCAACATCATAAACCCTAATTGACTGATGGTCGAGTAGGCCAATACTCGTTTTATATCCGTCTTAACAATTGCCATCGTAGCTGCAAGGAAAGCTGTTATAGCACCGATATACGCCACTACTGTTAAAGCTGTAGGAGACGCCAAGAAAAGAGGATACATAACGGCTACTAAGTAAACACCCGCCGCTACCATTGTTGCCGCATGTATTAAGGCACTAACTGGAGTAGGGCCTTCCATCGCATCTGGCAACCATACATGAAGTGGGAATTGTGCAGACTTACCAACAGCTCCCATGAAAATTAGAAGGGCGGTAACAGTAAGCATGGTGTCATTAATTAAGCCGTTCTCAATCGTGCTATAAATATGACTGTAATCAAAACTTCCTGTCTCGTTAAATAGTAATACTAGCCCTATTAAAAGCCCCACATCTCCTATTCTAGTAGTCAGAAAAGCTTTTTTTGCCGCAGCGGCAGCTTCAGGCTTGAAATACCAGAATCCAACAAGTAGAAACGAGCAAAGGCCAACTAACTCCCAAAATATAAATAGCTGTAGAATATTCGGGGCAAGAACAAGGCCTAACATCGAAAAGGAAAATAAACCTAAATAAGCATAAAAGATATGGATTCTACTGTCATCATGCATATATTCCTTAGAGAAAATATGCACGACTAGACTGACGAGAGTGACAATGATCAGCATCATAGCGTTTAATGGGGTAACCTCAAATCCCATCGTAACAAGAGAGTCACCAAATGCTAACCAGTTTACAACATACGTATAAGTTTCTCCGCCTATCCGTTCGATTAGAACACTTACGGATAGGATAAATGAAAGAGCCAAAGCTGCTATCCCGACATATGGTGACTTTCCCTTGAGTAGCCGTCCAGCAAATAGCAAAATGAGGAAGGCGATAAGCGGAAAAACCGGTATTAACCAGGCATTTTGTAGCATGTCATCACCTTTTCTTTACATAATTTTATAAAACGAACCTTCAATTCAGTGGGAGTTTTCGTTCTTCTCCCACTGATAAGGAACACAAGCTATCGTCTTCGCGTCCTGCGAAAACGCTTGTGTGACCAACATCCTGTTGGCCCGAGTGAATCAGGACATTAGCGTCCGTTATCTCCCGCCTAAATAGAGTTAACTCTCCTCCCTATTTTGAGCCGGGAGGTTTACGGACGCTTATCTGTGATAAACGAATATGCACGCTTTACTAGATAAGTTAGTAAACTTTTATGAGTAGAGTTATTCGCTTACCACCGCAATAAATCATGTTTAATAACATCAATTGTGTGGCGGTTTCTATACAGGGCAATGAGAATGGCAAGTCCTACAGCAGCTTCAGCGGCAGCAACCGTAATAATAAACAAAGTAAAGACCTGCCCAGATATATTTGCAAAAGGTCCTATAGCTGAGAAAGCTACCAAATTAATATTGACTGAGTTTAGCATCAGTTCAATGCTAGCAAGAACAATGACAAGATGCCGGCGTGTCAAAACTCCATATAACCCGATGCAAAATAAAATGGCTGCAAGTGCTAAAAATAGTGTGATAGGGACCATATTATTCGGCCTCCTTTCTCGCAATGACGACAGCTCCAATAAGAGCTGCAGTCAGCAGAAAAGCTGAACCGAGAAATGCAATGAAGTAATGGCCATAAAGCTCAATACCAATGCTTTCTACCGTGCCAATATACGGCTGTGGTGTATTCGGAAGCTCCATATTAAAAATGCCGTAAAGCATGATAATGAGTAAAGACAAAACTCCCACAAAACTCAATCCCCGTTGCCACTTATGAGGATCAGGTCCAAAGCCGATATTACGATGCTCTGTCATCATCATCCCAAATACAAATAAAATGGTAATAGCCCCTACATAAACCATAATTTGCACAATCCCGATAAATTCAGCTCCTAATAGGAAGTAGAGCCCTGCAACCGCAAAGAAACTAAATACCATCGACACAATGCGGTGTGAGATTTTTTGTAAAACTATCATTAATACAGCCCCTGAAATAGCAATAACAGCAAATAATGTAAAGAATATCATCTGGCCATTCACACGTGGTCACCTCTTCCTGCCCCATCTTTGGAATGATCCCCATGAGAAGGTTCTTCTTTACTTAAGTTTGTTTTTTTAGGTGTGGGCGTCGGTACAGCCTCACGATTTTTTACACCCTCTGATTCTGTGTCTTTTATAACTGTTGTTTCTAGCTCTCGATGATCGTCTTTTTTCTCTAAGGAAGCAGCGCTGTTCTTAACTGGTTTAGTTGAGCTACTCGCTTCAGGTTTTTGTTTAGGTTTTCGCTCTTCTGGTTCATCTGTCGTTTCTGTATAATTCCCGTAAACATGATTGTTCGTTAGCCACTCAATGTCTTTAAAATGAGCCGAGCGATTATATTCACTTAAGTTGTCATATCTCGCCGTCATCACAATTGCATCTGTCGGACATACTTCAGTACAAAAATCGCATAAAATACACCCTTGAAAATCAATATTGTATGTTTCAATGACTTTCTTTTTAGGGTTTTCTTCACTTTTTTTGCCTGTAAGAGAAATGACATCGGTGGGACAGGCCTGTACGCATAAATTACAGACTATACATTTCTCTGGAAAGAAGCGATGAATCCCTCGAAAGCGCTCGGGCATCACAACTTTCTCCTCGGGATATTGAACGGTGATATTCTTTTTTGTTAAATAATTTAACGTCACACCAAATCCCTTTAATAATCGAAACATTTTATCACCCCATCCACACTTTAATAATCGCCGTCACTACGATGTTAAGAAGCGCCAAAGGTATAAGTACTTTCCAACCAAAGTTCATGAGTTGATCTACTCGAGCCCTTGGCAACGTAGCTGTAAGCCAGAACCAGATGAACATAACGGCACATACTTTAAGTAAAAACCATACGATACCTGGCAAAAATGCCGGGCCAAGCCAGCCTCCGAGAAATAAAGTGGTCGCAAGTCCTGCTATCGCAATGGCATAGGTATATTCTGCTAGCATAAACATAGCAAATCGAAAACCAGAGTATTCAGTAAAATAACCGGCCACGAGTTCCGATTCCGCTTCAGGTAAATCAAAAGGTGAACGATTCAATTCTGCAATAGAGGAAATCATGTAAACAATGAAAGCAAGAAATTGCGGTACAATAAACCACATTCCCATTTCTGCCTGATAATTGACGATATCCGTCATATTCAGTGATCCAACGAGAATGATGATACCGACAATGGAGAGTATAAGAGGTAATTCATAGCTGACCATCTGGGCGACCCCTCGAATTGAACCGAGTAGGGCATACTTGTTGTTAGAACTCCATCCTCCCATTAAGACACCAAGCATTGTGATGGATGATACACCGAGAAAATATAACACACCAATATTGATATCTGCTCCACCTATTGAACTGCTGTATACGAGTACAGCCATCACTGAGAATGCTGGTGCAAAAGCTAAAACAGGGGCTAAAACAAAGATTTTTTTGTCTGCTTTAGCAGGTATAATATCTTCTTTTAGCAATAATTTAACAACGTCTGCAATCGTTTGTGCTGTCCCCCATGGTCCATGACGATTTGGACCAGGTCTTAGTTGAATGTAGCCGATGACTTTTCGTTCAGCTAATATGGCAAAAGTCACGCCACCTAATAAGACAATCAAAACGGCAACAGCATATAAAAACATCAGTAAATAATCCATCAAGCATCAACCTCTCCAAGCACCACATCGAGGCTCCCGAAAATGGCAACTAAATTTTGGATCGACTCCCCTACTAACAGCGCTTGTAAAATAGAGACATTTACAAAGGAGGGACGACGAAGTTTAATGCGGTAGGGTTTATTTTTGCCATTACTAATGGCATAGACACCAATCTCCCCTTTAGAAGCTTCTGCCCGTTTATACACTTCACCAGCCGGTGGCTTAATCATCATAATTCGCTTTCCTTTTTTTGTGATAATATCTCCGTCAGGAATTTGGTCACAGGCCTGTTCAATGATTTTCAAGGATTGAAACATCTCACCAATACGGACTTTATATCTTGCATAAACATCCCCCTCCTCTTCCGTCACAACATCAAAATCAAAACGGTCATACAGAGAGTAGGGCTCTGTTTTTCTTATATCAATATCAATTCCGCTTCCCCTCGCTATCGGTCCTGATAAGCCCCAATTTATTACCTCTTCTTTTGACAATCTTCCGACACCAATCGTTCGTGCTTGAAAGATTTCATTTCCTGTCACGAGCGTATCAAATGTTTGAATATTCTCGTACAGCTCCTTCACCGTTTCTTGAACTTTCTCAATCCAGCCCTCTGGGGCATCCCATTTAACACCGCCGATACGGTGGTAATTAAATGTCATTCTTGCTCCGCTAATTTCATTTAATCGGTCCAGTATCGTCTCTCTATCTCTGAAAGCGTAAAGGAAAGGACTCATGGCTCCTATATCTAACAAATACGTTCCCCACCAAACAAGATGACTAGCAATGCGATTTAATTCCATCGTAATAACACGTAAATATTCTGCTCGCTCTGGAATATCCCACTCTAATAATTCTTCAATAGCGGCACAGTAAATATAATTATTCGTCATAGCATTTAAGTAATCGAGGCGATCAGTATAAGGAATAAATTGTGAGTACAAAAAGCCTTCAGCTAATTTTTCTGAACCTCGATGAAGATATCCCATAATGGGTACGGCTTCTACAATTGTTTCCCCATCCACTTTCAGTTGTAGACGAAAAACGCCATGCGTACTTGGGTGCTGCGGTCCCATATTGAGTGTCATCGTTTCTGTTTTTAATTCTGCCATTATGTCACCCCCTTAATCTAAGCCAAGTGCTTTTTTATCTGTGACGTAATCTTTACGAAGTGGATGACCTTCCCATTCGTCATCAAGTAATATACGTTTTAAGCGCCAATGGCCTGGAAAGTCGATGCCTAGTAGATCATATGTCTCTCTTTCCATGTAATCGGCTGATTTCCAAACGGGCTCTGCTGAGTGCACTGTTGGCTTTTCTTTGGACGCAATTACTTTTAAATATAAATAATGATCATGCATTGTGGAATAAAGGTTGTATATTACTTCCATATGTTCGTCATAGTCAACGCCTGTGACACATGAAAGAAAGTCAAACTGTAGAGCCTTGTCATCTCGAAGGAAACGGCCCGTTTGTTCATGCCAATGGTCACTAGAGATAGTTACCATTGGCTTCTCAAAATTAAGCTTCCCGTCTTTTATGGCATCTGGGCCGAGTTGCGCTTGTAGTTTGTTCAGAACAAGATCCAGCACATCCTGACTCATGTGTTTGACACCCTCTCTCCCTTTGCTTCCAATCGAATTTTTTCTCTGAGCTTTTCAATCCCATCTAACAGTGCCGGTGGTGTTGGTGGACAACCAGATACATACACATCTACCGGTACGATCTTATCAACGCCATTTAAAACACTATAAGCCTCCTTGTAAGGACCACCACAGGTTGCACAGGACCCCATCGAAATAACCCATTTTGGCTCTGGCATTTGATCATAGAGTGTTCTTAAAATAGGCGCCATCTTCCCTGTCACAGTTCCCGCTACAATCATGACGTCAGCATGTCTTGGCGAAGCTCTAAAGATAACCCCAAACCGATCAAAATCATAACGTGATCCGCCTGTTCCCATCATTTCAATGGCACAACAAGCAAGCCCGAAACTCAATGGCCAAAATGACCTCGTCCGGGACCACGCCTTTAATTGATCCACTTTAGTAAAGAAAACACTTTTTTTCACATCCTCCATCATACGCGGATCGTACTTCTCTGAATCCTGAAATCCCCTCAACTCCATTCTAACACCTTCTTTTTCCAAGAATAGGCAATACCTAACGCTAGAATAACAATAAAAACAAGCATCATGTTAAGGCCAACCCAGCCAAGATGCTCAAGAGCAACGGCCCACGGAATTAAGAAAACGGTTTCAACATCAAAAATGATAAACTCTAGCGCTACAATGTAGTAGGCCACATGATAGCGTACTTGAGCGTCACCTTCTGGTTGAATCCCACTTTCATATGTGGTTATCTTCTCTGCATAAGGATTTTTTGGCCTTAATAGCCGTCCAAATGTAAGCGAAGCAACAGGAAGCGCCACACCAAGTAACATAAAGATCAGAACGAGAATGTAATTGTCATAATAGGCTTGAAGCCCCATACTTTCACTCCCTTCCTAAAATATAAGATTGTCCATCCATTGCTCACTAAAATTATATCAAAACTGCTAAAAAACTGTCTATATTATTCTGCATTACCAAGTATACACTGTAACTAACGTTTTTACATGCTTAAACTAACCCTTTTTTATCCATATGAGTTAGGAGGTGTGTCTCATTAAGGTTTTATATCATTTGAAATGTTATTTGTTTTTATAATAAGTATCTCCTAATAACAAATAAAATTTAAATATTTGAACAGTTGTTATAGCTAGCCGCCTCTACTGTTTATATTAAATTACAAAAGTTTCAACTGAAGAAGCGAATGAGTCGTTTGAAGGAGTAGTGTTTTCCATTTCATTTTTTATGTGTTAGTCTACACAATGACTATAACAGCTTTATATTCTTTTTATAACAGAGCTATTCTATACTTATGTTAGGGTTTCGATGTCCATGCTAGTTAATATTAGTGAACCTTCAATCAGCGGGAGTTGAGTTAATCAGGACATTAACGGCCGTTTTATCTGTGATAAAGATACTTATCTTACCATTTAGGAGAAGCACACACACTTAACTTAAAAAAACGAGACGAGGATAAATATCCTGTCTCGTTTCTTATCATCCATTAGGAACTACATAAACACCGTTCTATTCGATCTGTTTTATTACATTCTATTCTCGGACACTTCTAATCGGTTAATGGCGCGTTTAAGTGCTAATTCAGCCCGTTTGAAATCAATGTTGTCTTTTTTTGCTTCAGCTAGACGGCGTTCAGCACGTTCTTTTGCTGCCCGAGCTCGTGTAATATCAATATCAGATGGTAATTCTGCCGACTCTGCTAAAATAGTCACTTCGTCAGGTCGAACTTCCATAAATCCCCCGCTGACAGCTATAAGTTGAACTTTAGAATCTTTCTTTATCCGGATGGCACCGATCGTTAAAGACGTCACTAGCGGAAGGTGCCTAGGGAGGATACCCAATTCACCTTCTGAAGTTCTTACACTCACCATTTCGGTATCTCCGTTAAAAACACTGCCATCAGGAGTGACGACATTTGTATGCATCGTCTTCATGGTTCATCCTCCTTATCAATGGGACGACTCACCGGGAGTCAGTGAAATGAGTCATTAGCATAGACGAGCTAACCACACTCACATCCTGACTTTTAGGCTGATCGTTTAATTTATTGCATTTGCTTTGCGTTTTCGAGAACATCCTCGATACGGCCAACCAGTCTAAAAGCATCCTCTGGAATATCATCATGCTTACCGTCAAGAATCTCACGGAATCCTTTAATTGTTTCTTTAACCGGCACGTACGAACCAGGCTGACCCGTGAATTGTTCAGCCACATGGAAGTTTTGCGATAAGAAAAATTGAATTCGGCGAGCACGACTAACCGTTAATTTATCTTCTTCAGATAATTCATCCATACCTAAAATTGCAATAATGTCTTGTAATTCACGGTATTTCTGTAACGTAACTTGGACTTCCCTTGCCACCTCGTAGTGCTCTTCTCCTACTATTTCTGGCGAGAGCGCTCGTGACGTTGATGCCAACGGATCCACCGCTGGATAAATTCCCATTTCCGAAAGCTTTCTTTCCAAGTTAGTTGTAGCGTCAAGGTGAGCGAATGTTGTAGCTGGTGCAGGATCAGTATAGTCATCTGCCGGAACATAAATAGCTTGAATGGACGTAACAGATCCTTTTTTCGTCGACGTAATACGCTCTTGTAACTGACCCATTTCCGTGGAAAGTGTCGGCTGATATCCCACTGCTGACGGCATACGACCGAGAAGGGCCGATACTTCCATACCTGCTTGAGTAAAACGGAAAATATTATCAATGAAGAGGAGGACGTCCGCTCCTTTAACATCACGAAAGTGTTCTGCCATTGTAAGCCCTGTTAAAGCAACTCGCATACGTGCCCCAGGTGGCTCATTCATCTGGCCGAATACCATCGCGGTTTTATTAATAACACCAGAGTCCTTCATTTCAAAATACAAGTCATTACCTTCACGTGTTCTCTCTCCAACACCAGCAAATACAGAAATCCCACCATGTTCTTGAGCAATGTTGTTAATTAACTCTTGAATTAAAACGGTTTTACCTACTCCAGCTCCACCGAATAAACCAATTTTTCCACCTTTTACGTAAGGGGCTAGTAAATCGACAACTTTAATCCCAGTTTCAAGAATCTCTGTCTGTGTAGAAAGTTCATCATACGCAGGTGCCTCGCGGTGAATCGGGTCACGTTGAACTTCTCTCTCAATTTCTTCATCTAAATCAATATTATCACCTAGAACATTAAAAACACGACCTAGGGTAGCATCACCAACAGGTACAGAGATTGGCCCACCTGTATCAACAGCTTCCATGCCACGTACAAGCCCATCGGTTGAGGCCATCGCGATCGTACGCACAGTATCGTCACCGAGGTGCAAAGCCACTTCTAATGTCAAGTCAACGTCTACTTCTCCAGATGATTGGGCGTTATGTTGAACTTTTATCGCATTGTAAATTTCAGGTAATTGCCCGCGTTGGAATTGAATATCCACCACCGGACCTGTTACTTGCGTGACGTGTCCTTTATTCATCATCTTTCCTCCTTCTAAATGAGCCTGATACGCTGTATGTATCGACATGAGAACTCATTCTTCGTAATACAAACATTCTAACCTTGAGCTGCTGCTCCACCAACAATTTCGTTAATTTCTTGTGTAATCGCCGCTTGGCGTGCCCGGTTATACACTAAGGTTAAATCCCCAATCATATTATCAGCATTATCAGTAGCTGAACGCATAGCAGACATTCTTGCACCGAATTCACTTGCTTTACCATCTAATAACGCACCGAAAATAAGTGATTCTGCATAGTGAGGTAGTAGATCTTCAAGAATGGATTCCGCATCCGGTTCATAAATATACTCCAAATTATTAGTCGCTTTTTCTGCCTCACCAGCAGTATCAAAGCTTGTGAGCGGTAATAATTGCGTTTCAGTCACTTGCTGACTAATCGCACTGACAAAATGGTTGTAATGGATATATACGTGGTCAAACACGCCATCTTCAAACATCTCAACAGTTGTAGACGCGATGTTTTTGATATCATTATAATCTGGCTGGTCCGCCAATCCAGTAATCTCTTGGAAAATCGGCATGTTTCGTTTTTTAAAGAAATCTCGCCCTATACGTCCCATAACGACAATTCCATACTCATCAGGCGAGGCATGGCGTTCGTTTATGAGGCGTACCGTTTCCCGGAGAAGCCCACTGTTATACGCACCACATAGCCCTCGATCAGACGTTATCACGATATACCCTGTTTTCTTTACTTGATCACGCATTTCAAGCATTGGGTGGCTTAATCCTTCTGTACCACCAGCAATACTGGCCACTACTTCTCGAATTTTGTCTGTATAAGGCTGAAAGGCTTCTGCCTTACTTTGAGCTTTATTAAGTTTGGCAGCCGATACCATTTCCATGGCTTTTGTGATTTGTTTTGTTTTCTTAGTCGAGCTTATGCGTGTTTTAATTTCCTTTAAAGAAGCCATCGTTCTTCACCACCTTCATTATGAAACTGGACGACAAAATGATTGACACCGTGTTATTCTTGGAACGTTTTTTTGAAATCGTCAATTGCGTCTCTCATCGCGGCCTCATCGGCAAGTGCCCCTGTATCCTTAATTTGAGACAATAACTCTTTATAATTGTGCTCTAAGAAAGTATACATTTCCGCTTCAAAACGTCTGATATTTTCCACGTTAACATCATCCAAAAAGCCCTTCGTTAAAGCAAAGAGAATAAATACTTGCTTTTCAACAGCTAATGGCTGATGTAGACCTTGTTTTAATACTTCAACAGTTCGTGCACCCCGGTTTAACTTGGCTTGTGTTGCTGCATCCAAATCAGATCCGAATTGGGTAAAGGCTTCGAGCTCACGGTAAGAGGCCAAGTCAAGGCGCAGTGTCCCCGCAACTTTCTTCATCGCTTTAATTTGTGCTGAGCCACCTACTCGTGATACAGACAAACCAGCGTCAATAGCAGGTCGAACCCCTGCGAAGAATAAGTCAGATTGGAGGAAAATCTGTCCATCAGTGATGGAAATAACGTTTGTCGGAATGTATGCTCCAATATCTCCTGCTTGTGTTTCAATAAACGGAAGCGCTGTTAAAGAGCCTGCTCCTTTATCATCACTGAGCTTTGCGGCACGCTCAAGGAGACGAGAATGAAGATAGAAGACATCCCCTGGAAAAGCTTCACGACCTGGTGGACGTTTTAATAACAAGGACAGCTCACGATAGGCTGCTGCCTGCTTAGTCAAATCATCATAAATGACGAGGACGTGCTTACCGTCATACATAAATTCCTCACCCATCGTTACCCCTGCATAAGGTGCAAGGAAAAGCAATGGTGCAGGTTGTGACGCGCTGGCAGTCACAACGATAGTGTAATCAAGAGCCCCATGTTGACGAAGTGTATCTACAACACCAGCAACCGTTGATTCTTTTTGTCCAATTGCCACGTAAATACAAATCATATCTTCATTTTTCTGATTGATAATTGTATCTATTGCAATAGCGGTCTTACCCGTCTGTCTATCACCTATAATAAGCTCTCGCTGACCTCGACCAATAGGAATTAGAGAATCAATCGCTTTAATTCCAGTTTGTAATGGCTCATGTACAGATTTTCGATCCATTACGCCTGGAGCCTGAGCCTCAATTGGGCGTGTTTTTCCTGTTTCGATTGGGCCCATACCGTCAAGAGGCTGACCTAACGGATTAACTACCCGACCGAGTAATTCTTCTCCTACAGGAACCTCCATGATCCTACCTGTACGACGTACTTCATCACCTTCACGAATATCGATAAACGGACCAAGGATAATAATCCCCACGGTATTTTCCTCTAAGTTTTGTGCCATTCCCATGACACCGTTTTGAAACTCCAACAGTTCTCCAGCCATCGCGTTTTGTAAGCCATGAGCCACTGCAATTCCGTCTCCGATACGGATGACGGTTCCTACATCATTCACTTCAATTTCAGATTGATAACCTTCTATCTGTTTTTTTAACAGAGAGCTGATTTCATCCGCTCTGATGCTCATATCATTCACCCCTATCTACTAACATTTCCTAGTATCATTTGCGATTGAATTCGTGCCAATTGATTGGCCACGCTACCATCGTATACGGTGTCTCCAATACGAACCTTTAATCCACCGATAATATCAGCGTCCACCTCATTAATCAAAATGAGTTGAGCTTTGCCTGCCCTTTTAGCAAAAATACTAGCGATTGCTTCCTGCTCTTGATCATTTAGTGGTTTGGCCGTATAAACGGTCGCTTCTGAAACCCCTCGCGCTTCGTTAGCCAATTGTTTAAAGTTATCAACAATGGCATGAAAAACATCGAGACGTTTATTATCGACTAATAGTAGTAACAGATTTAAGACAGCCGCACTGACTTTGTCAGAAAAAGCCTGTCTGAGAATAGACTTTTTATCATCATCTGTCATTTTTGGGTGCTTGAACACTTCGTCAAGAAGGTTCGTATCCTTGAAAACTTCCGACACCTCATCAAGCTCTTTTATCGCGGTTTCCAATATACCCTGTTCTTGCGTAAGCTCAAGCAAAGCACTGGCATAACGATAACCTATTGGATGCCTTCTCATACGTCTTCGCCCACTTCTTTAAGCGTATCTTGTATAAGTCTTTCCTGCTCTTTCTCATCAAGTTCTTTCTCAATGACTTTCGTAGCTACGAGGACAGACAAGGTCGAAACTTGCTCACGAAGTGCGGAGACAGCCTGTTCTTTCTCTGTATGAATTTCAGCAAGAGCAGATTGTTTCATTCGCTCTGCCTCTTTTCTAGCGTTGGCCAGAACTTCTTCTGCTTGCTGTTCACTCATTTTCTTAGAATTTTCCACAATTTTTTTGGCTTCCTCGCGAGCAGCTTGAATGGCTTCTCGCTGTTCTTCTAGATACTTCTCTGACTCTTTACGGTTTTTTTCCGCAGAGGCAATCTCATCAGCCACGTGCTGTTCACGCTTCTCCATCATATCCATGATCGGGCCAAACGCGAATTTTTTTAGAAGCATTAAGAGAACGAGAAACGCCAAAATTTGATACAGTGCATTCATCCACTCAATTTCATATATGTCAAACACCGGATTCGCCTCCTTTTGCTCACATTTAATATAAAAGGAATGGCGAAGATTGTATGATCTACGTTCTTCGCCATTTTTTCATTCAAAACATTCTGTCTTAAATGTTACCAAGAAGTAAGAAGGCAATAACGATCGCGAAGATAGGTAGGGCCTCAACAAGTGGTACACCAATAAACATAATTGTTTGAAGCGGACCACGAATCTCCGGTTGACGTGTAATTCCTTGCAACGTACTCTTAACAACGATAGCCACCCCAAATGCTCCAGCGATAGCTGCAAAACTTGCTACAATAGCGACTGCAATAGCGACAGTACCCATAATAAAATCCTCCTTTGAATATTTGAAAATGATAGTTTTTTTATGAAATAAAGGACTCTTTAAATAATGTAAAGAGTTCTTATTCACTAAAGTCATAACACTTGTAAAAATAATTTGAATTTTACTTTAACACCATTATGAAGACGACGTGTATTAGTGATCTTCACTTACTTTATGCGACATGTACACCATCGTCAGCATACAGAAGATAAACGCTTGTAATGACCCAATAAAGACACTGAATGCTTGGAAGACAATGAGCGGTACAAATGCACCAAAGGCCCAAAAAGCGCTTGATACGCCTAGACCTACGAGCATGACCATTATCATTTCTTTAGCATATATATTGGCGTAAAGACGCATTCCTAATGTCAGTGTGTTCGAGAAGTCCTCAATCACTTTAAAAGGTGCCATAAATGGTGCTGGTCTAAAATAGTCTTTCCCATATTCTTTTGGTCCTTTAAGTTTCAACCCATAAATATGTGTTAATACAATAACAAATGCTGCTAAAGAGATGGTAAGCACAGGGTTCGATGTCGGTGAGCTCCACCACACATCGTGATCAGCAGTAGCAAGCTCAAACGGTACTCCGAGCATATTCGCCACAAACACGTAAAGAATGATCGTGATACCCAACATAACGAAATTCTTCCCTTGCTTCCAATCCATCGTGCTGTTAATAATATTTTTAATAAATTGAACGAGATACTCCAATGCATTTTGGGCGCCTTTAGGATACATTTGGATTTTTCTCGACATAAAAAAGCAGACGAAGAAAACGATTACCATCGCTACAGTGGTCATGATCATATTTGGAATGTTTAAAGTCATCCATGGAACACCAAATAGATCCACTTTCAAGTAGTGACTATCCAATCTTTTCACCTCTTTTCTCATATGCGAAGAGTACTCTGAAGCAACAATTAGTGAGTGACTCTTTCTTAGCCTGTGGATCTCGTTCTAAAATAGAAAATAGGATCGATTAACAAAATAAAATATTTGAAAGCCAGTCCTATAATCACTCCGGTAAGGTCGAGGTACTGGGGATATTCTTCTGCAATGAGCAGTGCTAAAAGAACAACAATAATTCTCCCTATCGTCCCGAACGAAAACCTTACCTTGCTATCCATTACTGATGAGGTCAAACGTTTCACCTGGAAATATGTACTATACAAATTCAACAGGCTGAATATAGCTCCTACAGCCATACCAGCAAGAAACGTTGCGTCTGAAATGAATAAAGTCGCTAAAAATAAGCTTCCGATTATCACAACCGAGTAGATTGTATAGCGCTTTAAAAGGCTTTCCAGTTCATTCATGACGAATCGTCTCCCATAAATTGCTGAACAGTTTTCACTATTCCATATGCCGCTGTAATAAAACCGGCAAGAAGGCTCATTACGAGGTACAGTCCGCCTCCATCGAAACGCTGGTCCAACCATCTCCCACCAAACACACTCAACAAAACCGCACCAACAATGTATGATGTCAATGTGGACATTAGTGCAAAAGCCCTGATAAATTGGCGTTGTTTGGAAGGTCGCGTCATTGTCCCCCACCTTTTTTCTCATTTTTTCATTGGTATAACTGATTATTTAGGCGCCTAATATCCTTAGTCATCGTACAACAGGCAAAGGATCGTGTCAATATGATAGGGTTCTAACAACACTTTGGAAACGATTGAATAAAACGCTTTCAGATCAATTCACAAAAACTACAAACTGTGACATCACGCACGTTATTTATTATACATAAATCTGGTTGCTCTGTCTTTCTAAATTTAAAGAATTCTCTAAGATATTTTACACAAGGGCAAGAAGCAGCCCCTCTTTAGAAACTGCTTCAATCTCCTAAATAAATCATCTGCTCTATCGTATCTTCTCTATTGCCTTTACTAGCAAAAATTAAGGCCTTATAAATACCGCCAGGCACACCTTCTACTTCAATATTTTTCTCAAACATTCCCCTGTGCAAGTCATTTTCCATATCTAAATAGCTGATAAATCGAAAGGTGTCGGGATCATATAAGGCAATACCCATTTCATCAGCTCCACCTGGCAAGTATACTTCATAATGGTACATATCTGGTGATGTAATACGCTCAAACATAAAAGACATAAGCCGTGGGTATTCTGGCTCTTCCACGAAAAAGATATAAGGAACACGTATCTCTTCCGCCCCTTCTTTTACTATAATCTCACCATTGTAAACGCCTTCTTCAAAAACAGCAGGGAAAACATCTATTGACACAGTCACATCTTTTTTTTCACCTGGTTCTACATAAGTTGAAAATGGGACTTTCCACTGAATTCCGTCAGGTGCTTCAAAAGGGGGTTCCACAGAGTATTTTTTTCGTTTATCTGATAGATTTTCTATTGTTAATGTCACCTGTTTTTCTAAACGGCTATCCGTTCTCAGCCATTGCCCAAAGCTCACTTGACCAGGATACACAAGTGTGTCTGTAGAAAGAGCCTCATCTATTTGAACTCTCCCTGTTCCTTGAACATGTGGTGGGTGTATTTTTCCCTTTTTATTTTTCAAAGGCTTTGCCGTATTCATTAATGCTGCTTTCACTTGATCTGGCGTCCAATCGGGATATTTTTGTTTAATCAAAGCCACAGCCCCTGCCACATGCGGAGCAGCCATACTCGTCCCGTTTAAATCTAAATAGCCACTTGGAACAGTACTGTCTATATGGACACCTGGGGCGACTATATCCGGTTTCACATCCCATGTATGCGTCACGGGACCGCGTGAACTGAATGGGGCAATTTGATCTTCTTCTTTGCGATAAATCGTTCTTATATATTCGTCATCATTCGTCTCTAATTGTTTGGCTAATCGTTCTCCTTCTTCTTTCTCAATACTGACGACTGGTAAGTCTACAGGTTCTTCAAGCCTGCCAGCAAATTCACCTGGTAGATGATTATAAACGATAAGCCCCTTCGCCCCTTTTTCTTTAGCAATTTTAGCCTTCATCGTAAAGCTAATGAGCCCTCGTTTAGCAAGGACGATATGATTGTTCACATCCCGTCCCTCGTAGTCCTCCTCTCTACCAAGCCCCACATCTACAACTGGGTGTGCTCGTTTCATATCCCACAACGATGCTTTTTGCATTTGTTGAACAGGTGTTTCATGAGAACGATTGGAATCAGTAATGAGATATGGTATTGATAGAGGCGGTGTGGAGGCACCAACTGATATTGCTTTTGCAGATGTTCCTGGTGAGCCTACCGTCCAAAGGCTCGGCCCACTATTACCGTTTGAAGTAACCGCTACAACTCCTTTATCTACCGCTTTATCTAATGCTTTACTCGTCGGCCAATCTGGACCGTTAACGGTATTTCCAAGGGAGAGATTAATGACTTCCGCACCATCATCCACAGCCTTTTCAATCGCCTCAATTACTTGCTCAGTAGTCCCCATTCCTGATGGACCTAATGCCCGGTAGGCAAAAATGTCTGCTTCAGGAGCCACTCCTTTTAATTTCCCGTTCGCTGAAATGATTCCTGCTACGTGGGTACCATGTAGTGTTGGCATACCTTGTGTTTTTACAGTTTCCATTGGATCATCATCTTGGTCCACAATATCAAAGCCACCTTGAAAGCTATGTTTTAAATCAGGATGATTATAATCTACTCCTGTATCAATAACAGCAACTTGAACTCCTTTTCCAGTTAAAGTGTCATTCTCACGAGTAAATAGACTGTTTGTCTCACCTGATGTACCTCCTATAAAAGGGATACTCTCATCTACATAAGGTTCATAGAAAGCTAGTTCATCAACACTTACTACCCCAGGCATATCACGAATCTCATCCACCTTATTTTTAGGTACTTCTATTGAAAAGCCATTGTACAGTGTTGGGAATATTTTCCTCAATGTTACACCCTCCACATGATTTTCCAGCTTTTTTGCTAGAAGCTCTGCATCAGTTTCAGCTTCAACGATATAGATAGATGGCTGTTCACTCGGTTTAGTGCTCAAAGTTTCCGGCCTTTCTGGGAACACAGGTATTGAATCATCTTCTGCTTGCACTTCCCCCCCTAGGCAACAAAGGACAATGATACAGAATAAGACGTATCCAAATACTCGATATGATCGTGTATGTTTACTGTAGAAGACATTAGAGACTAAAGAATTCAATGGATAACTCCTTTCTGTATTTAGTTTCCTGTCTATTATGATTTACACTTGGGTATTTTTTATTCTTGCTTGGCTTTCTTTTGCATGTCTTTAATTGTCCCCTTACTTATTCCCTTTAGTTAGAAAAATGAATTAATTGCGGTATATTTCACCCTCTTCCCTTCTATACAATCAAATATTTAGGTCTCCCACTTTTCAACAGTGGCTAAATTAGCTTAACTCTATAAAAAATTGTCACTCCTATATATCAATTATTACCAACAGAAAAAAGAGCTAGGTGGCTTAACCAGCGCACCTAGCTCTCTAAATAAAACATCTTTCCAGTCTTAAATGATGTCCTTTTCTTCTTTAATTTTTACTTCGTTCCAAACAGGCGGTCTCCAGCATCACCAAGCCCTGGAACAATATATCCTTTTTCATTAAGCTTTTCATCCAAAGCTGCTAAATAAATATCAACCTCAGGATGTTCTTTTTTCATTTCCTCGACACCTTCTGGAGCCGCCACTAAGCACATGAGTTTAATGTTTTTTGCTCCTCTTGCTTTCATTACATTAATAGCTTCAATAGCAGAGCCACCTGTTGCCAACATCGGATCCACAACAATTAACTCCCGCTCCTCAATATCCTTAGGGAGCTTCACGTAGTATTCCACAGGTTTTAACGTTTCCGGATCGCGATAAAGTCCCACGTGGCCGACCTTTGCTGCTGGAATTAGTTCCAGAATACCATCTACCATCCCAAGTCCTGCCCGGAGAATCGGAATAATACCTAATTTTTTACCGGAGATCATTTTGCATTTTGCCGGACCTACTGGTGTTTCCACATCAACTTCTCTTAATGGCAACTCTCGTGTTATTTCAAAAGCCATAAGACCAGCAATCTCGTTAGTCAGTTCTCTAAATTCTTTAGTACCCGTATTTTTATTACGAATATACGTTAATTTGTGCTGAATCAGTGGATGATCAAAGACATATACTTTCCCCATGTTAACCCCGCTCCTTCATTAGTTAAGAAAACAATAATTCTTTCCTAAAACAAAAAAATGTTTTCTTAAATTTAGTCCATTAGCTTTTAATTAGCCTTACACTATTAAAAAAGATTATCCAGCTTATAAAAGCTTCGTTGACATACTCCTATGAAATTCTACATAATCTACAGGTCAGATTCAAGCTCTATTTTAAAAAGGGACATAAAAAGGAGCGCTCCGTGTAGCAAGTAGCGCCCCCATCTAAAACTATTTAGCTATTTTCGTACAATGGATAACGGTCTGTTAACTTTTTCACCGCTTCTTTTGCCTCGTTAAGAACTGACTCATCCTTGACATTTTTTAATACGCGGGCGATGATACTCCCTACTTCTGCTAAATCTTCTTCTTTAAACCCTCGAGATGTGACAGCTGCTGTTCCGATTCGGATACCACTCGTAATAAAAGGACTTTCAGGATCAAATGGAATCGTATTTTTGTTTGTGGTCACACCCACTTTATCAAGTGCTTCCTCCGCCACTTTTCCAGTAATGGATAAATTCCTTAAATCTAAGAGGACGAGGTGATTATCTGTACCGCCTGAGACCAAATTAATTCCTTCTTTAGTTAACGATTCCGCCAAAGAAGAAGCATTTAGTCTAATCTGCCTTGTATATGTTTTAAAGTCATCCGTTAAAACTTCTCCTAGTGCAACAGCTTTTGAGGCAATAACATGCATAAGCGGGCCACCTTGCAAACCAGGGAAAATTGCTTTATCAATCTTTTTACCATATTCTTCTTTGGATAAAATCATACCGCCACGGGGGCCACGTAATGTTTTATGTGTTGTCGTTGTAACAAAGTCTGCATATGGCACAGGGCTTTGGTGCTCCCCTGTAGCAACTAAACCTGCAATATGCGCCATGTCCACCATAAGATAAGCGCTCACTTCATCCGCAATTTCTTTAAATTTTGCAAAATCTATTGCCCGAGGATAAGCACTGGCACCGGCTACAATCATTTTCGGCTTATGCTCAAGTGCTTTTTCTCTCACGTCATCATAGTTGATTAAACCAGTCTCTTGCTCAACACCATAATCAACAAATTGATAATCCTTACCACTAAAATTAACTGGACTTCCGTGTGTTAAATGTCCACCATGTGATAAATTCATACCTAGAACCGTATCACCATGCTCTAGAAATGCGAAATATACAGCCATGTTTGCTTGGGCTCCTGAATGTGGCTGAACATTAACATGCTCTGCACCAAAAATTTGCTTTGCCCGCTCTCTCGCGATATCTTCTACGACATCGACATGCTCGCAACCACCATAATATCGTTTACTTGGATAGCCTTCAGCATATTTATTCGTTAAAACAGAGCCTTGAGCCTCCATAACTGCTTTTGAAACAAAGTTTTCTGATGCGATTAGTTCAATGTTTTCTTGCTGTCGCTTCAACTCTGCTGTCATTGCATTATACACGTCACTATCTTGATTGCTGACGTGTGCTAATTCTCGTTGATTGTTTGATGCCATTTGTCGAACCCTCCCTAAGCGATGTTCCACGCGACTAGATTAAGTACGCGTGGGTGGATTTTAATCTGCTATCTATTCTAAACGTTTATGTTTCATATGTAAAAGGTATCTGCACTTGTCAGACGTTTGTACGCGCTTTCAAAAAACTTGTCTATTTTAATAAAAAATTTCTTTGCATGTATTGTCGAAAAATTGACTGTTCTCGTTGGATGTAAAGTAAAACCTTAACCTAAGACATTCTAGGACCTAGGAAGCAACTTAACTAAACATAGCTAATCCAATGTGAAATCGTGAACAAATTGACTGTACCGCAAATAAAACGAACCTTCAATCAGGACATTAGCGTCCGTTATAGAGTTACTTCTTCCTCTCTATTGTGAGGCGGGAGTGAGAGTTTTACGGACGCTTATCTGTGATAAATGGTCGCAATGAGAAATCAAATACTAAATAAAGCTATTAAAGGCTCATTTTAATGAAGCACTTTAGTAAAAGCCGACAACTTCCAGAGGATCTACCACATCCGATGCCCCAATGGTACCAAAGGGTTATTGCATCACTTTTAGCCGAAGTCAGGCCTCGGGTAAGCAGCCGTTTTTAACGAAAGGTGAAGGCTTCATTTTTACAGTGTACAGTGCCATTTTCTTCGATGAAATGAGGTCAAACTCAGATCACGCGTTAACTTAATACTAAATCCGTTACTGACACTATTAAAGCGTGCAGATGAAGGAGCTATCAACAATTAGACCAATCTCGTGTGTATACGGCTCTTTCTCCTCCGATTAGCTTCGGCCTTGTTCGTGCCAATGTCAAATGGGCATTGCCAATTTCCTTAATACTTGTTCGAACCGGTACCGCCACTTTTCTCAAATGCATCCCTATAAACGTATCGCCAATATCAATACCAGCATGTGCCTTCAATTCTTCAACTACAACGGCATCATCCATCTGATTAAATGCGTAAGCTGCCATTGAGCCCCCTGCTTTCGCGTGAGGAATGACACTAACAGGCTCTAAATTAAACCTGTCCGCTGTTTCTCTCTCTATCACGAGCGCTCTATTAATATGTTCACAACCTTGATAAGCGCATACAATGCCAGTCTTTTTTTGAAAGTGACTAATCACTTCCCACAATGCTCTTGCTACTTCTATTGTTCCGGAGCTCCCAATACGCTCCCCTAACACTTCACTTGTACTAGCACCAATTATAAACAGCTGATTTTTTTGTAAATTGGCTTCGTTTTGAAATTCTTCAAGCGCCTGAGTAAGAGCTCTGGATATTTGGTTAGTGTCTAACTCACTCAACATGTGCACCTCCTTCAAAAATCAATTTTAAGACATTGATAGCACTACGGTATTTTTCTTTAGAAAAATTGACGTAAGATTTCTACTAGACTGATGAGAAGGTATTAAAAAATGAAGGATACTTACCCTTCATTTTTTTCTTCATAAGCCGTAATTTTGTCAACTCTTCGTGCATGACGACCACCTTCAAACGGAGTAGTTAACCAAACTTTTGTTATTTCTTGAGCAAGTCCGGGCCCAATTACACGTTCTCCCATAGCCAGGACATTGGTGTCATTGTGTTCTCTTGTCGCTTTAGCGGAGAATAAATCATGAACAAGTGCACATCGAATCCCCTTCACTTTATTAGCTGAGATAGACATGCCAATACCTGTCCCACAAATAATAATACCCCTGTCAGCTTTTCCGTTTGCCACCATTTCAGCAGCCGGTATACCATAATCAGCATAGTCAACAGAGTCAGCACAGTCACATCCTACGTCCTCAACTTGATGCCCTAGTTCCTCTACTACTTGTACAATGTCCTTCTTCAAAGCATATCCTGCATGGTCTGATGCGATAACTATTTTCATTTGACATCCTCCTCTATATGTTACACAGTAAATCGACTGATCGTTTTTTTCAAGTCATTCGCCTGATCAAGTAAAATTTCTGCAGAAGCAGCCACTTCCTGTATGACAGCGGTCTGGTCGCAGATAGCTGTCGTGACATCGGCAGCTCCAGCAGACGTTTGTTCCGCAATTGCCGCGACATTTTGTGACTCTTTGCCGGTGGTTTCCACATAGTGCATTTGTTTCTCTATTAGCTCAAGTATTTCCTTTATAGAGCCAGCAACTTCATTCACAGAGACCCCCATCTCCGTAATGATTTTATTTGTTTTTGTCCCTTTAATAGCTTCTAAGTTTGCAGCTTCGACTTGCTCTTTAATTTGTGACGCTACATGTTTCACATCGTCTTGAATATTTTTTACAAGCTCTGAAATGCCGTGGACAGCAGTTGTACTTTGATCCGCAAGCTTCCTTACCTCATCTGCTACGACAGCAAAACCTTTCCCTTGCTCGCCTGCTCTTGCTGCTTCTATCGAGGCATTTAAAGCAAGTAAATTGGTTTGCTCTGCCATTTCTCCAACGAGAGAAACAATCTCCCCAACTTTTACAGCATTCCCTTCTAAACGTTGAACAGAATCTAATGAAGCTTGATTAGTATCAGATAGTTGCTGAATGCCGGCTACAAGTGATTGAATCACCTCTCGACTTTCTTTTAATGTGCTCAGCATACCTTTAGACATTTTATCTGAATCATAGGCATGTGACTTAACTTGCGACCCGATAACTGTGACCTCTTCTATACGCTCTGCTGTTTGTTGAATGGCATGCGCTGAGCCCTCTGCACCTGAAGAAATTTCACCAACAGTTCGACTAATCGCTTCGGCCTGCGCAGCAACATCAGAAGAAGACTGCTTAATATTAAGAACTTTTTCATTAGTCGCATTAAAATTGCGGTTAACATCCACTACCATTGACCTGAGACTATCAACCATATGATTATAAGCTATAGCCAATGCATAGAGCTCATCCTGTGACCGTGGCACTTCCACATTATGTCGTATATCTCCTTCACCCACTTTAACAGCTGCCGTTTCAAGCTGCTTTAATGGTTTGACGATGAAACCCGCACCAAAATAGCCTAAAATACCACACCATATGACCCCTAAAACGAGTACTGCAATTAAAAAACTATCTGGGTTTAAGCCTAGTGATTCTCCAATAATATCGTGTAGAAAAAAAATAAAAAACGCACTAACCGCATATGTAATTGCCGCTACAGAACTAATCCCTAAAACCATCTTCCCCCTTAATCCCAAACCCTTCACTCTCATAACTCTCCCCCCAAAGGTCTTTCCAGTTTTTAGAATTCTGAATCAGATCGGTCGTTCAAAATCGCCAATAACTTTTCAATAGCTTGTTCCATTTCTTGATAGAGTTCTTCGTAAATCTCTTGTCCTCCCCCAAACGGATCCGGAAAATCAAGAGTAGGAAGATCCCATTCAATCCGGTCTATTGCTGCCTGATGAGGGTGTAGTAAATCCAATAATTCCTCTTCCATTGTAGATTGGTTGTGAACCTCTTTCTCTTTATTATATTTTGCAACTTTCCCCTCATTATCAGATAAAAAAGCAGTTCGCTTTTGCTCTATTTGCGCTCGATGTTCTGCAAGCTCTTCCATCTTTTTAACCTTATCAGGATCCGTAATAATAAATTCTTTAAGTGTAAAAATATAAGGTGATGCTTCTGGATACGTTTCTTGGACAATTTTTTTATGATTCTCTGTCATCGTTAGAATCACATCTGCCCAACGAATAAGTTCATGTGATAATGCATTTGATTGATGACTCTCCATAATTCCTCGCTTTGCCAACGTCAATCGCGTACCTTCTGACATTGGCATATTATCCACCCCATGGACACCGGCTGACTTAGCTTGTAAATTTTCTTTCACTTTTTTCTGTTCAAAAATAGCCTCAGCCATCGGGCTTCGACACGTATTACCTGTACAAACAAATAAAACTCTTTCCATCCTTGCCACATCCTTCTCATTTCACAGGTACTCATCCTGGATAATTCTAAAATTAAAGGGACTAAGTTCCTATGTTTATTTTATCATAATTCAGACGATTTTCCTTTAGGATTATTAATACAAGTCCTATTTTTTAAAAAGGTGTTAGTATCATTTTTACCCCAAAGATTAGCAAAACAAAACCTCCAATCCACTCACCGCCTGCCCCTATCCAATAACCAGCTTTCTTCCCAATCATTAAGCCAAGTCCCGTAAAAAAAGCACTAGCAACACCAAAGAAAATAGTAATTAACCACGTATTAACCCCAAGTACACCAAGTGTAAGTCCTAATGAGAGGCTATCCATACTCACGCTCATCGCAAACACTACAAGCCCAAATCCCATTGGAGAAAAGATAGGCGAAAGGTCTTTTTTAAGCGAGGAAATAATCATCTGCAAGCCTAGAACAATCAAGCCACTACCGCCGATAAAAAAAGCAAGGGCCCCCATATATTCTGATAATAATCGACCAATGATAATCCCGGCAAACGGCATAATCATATGGAAAAAGCCAACAGTCGTACTTACGAGGACAATCCGTTTATATCTCAACCCTAACAAGCCTATACCAACCGAAATCGAAAAAGCATCCATACTTAAAGCCAATGCCATCAAAGCCACAGCCACCAGATCAGACATTCTATCAACCCCTCGGACTAGCTACTCCAATGTATGCATGTCCAACAGAGTTTATTAACGTCAATTATCCTGCTCAGTAATCACCCTTCCTCCTGCAGCTTTTTTCAACCTGTTCATGATAGCACTCCCCAGTCCATGTTCAGGGAATACTTCAGAGAAAATGACATCTACCTCTCCGTCAGCAAATGCTCGCAATGCTTCATATAAATGATGAGCAATCGTAGTTAAGTCATCCCGCGATCCCATTACAACTTTTTTGTGAACTTTAGTAGGGAAGTGATAGTCATGCGTCACGAGTAAACCGACTTTCAATCCTTTTTCATATGCCGCCTCCGCTGTCTTATGAAGGAATGCTTCTGTCCCCTTTACTAATGTGAGAGGCGCATGCGGTGCATAGTGCACGTATTTCATGCCTGGTGAAGCTGGTGCTTCATCCTCCTCTTGTTTTAAAGCAAAATCGGTAAAAACCTGGCCACAGACTGCCGCTAAATCTTCTTTTGTAATAGCACCTGGTCGCAAAATTCTTACTTTCTCTTCAGCACACTCAATGACAGTCGATTCTAAACCTAAGCCCGTTGCTCCTCCATCAATAATACCTCTAATTTTACCATTCAGGTCTTCATAAACATGACTCGCTAAAGTTGGGCTCGGACGTCCAGAGCGATTTGCACTAGGTGCTGCTAAAGGGATACCTGCCGCCTTAATTAGGGCCAAAGCTACAGGATGATCAGGCATTCTCACAGCCACTGTAGACAAGCCTGCTGTAACTCGCTTCGACAGGTTCCCATTATGTTTAAAGACAATGGTTAACGGACCTGGCCAAAAAGCACTCATTAATTTATCCGCTAGTGGTGGAATCTCTTTTACATAGTCTTTCAGCTGAGCTCGCTCTGCAATATGGACAATTAAAGGATTATCGGCCGGTCGCCCTTTCGCCCCAAATATCCGTTCTATTGCTAAATCAGAAGTAGCATCCCCTCCTAATCCGTAGACGGTTTCCGTCGGAAAAGCAACCACTTGTTGTGATACTAATTCATGAGCTGCCTCTACAATTTGAGCATTATTAGCAAGGTTATCCACAGTTATATCCACAGTCCATTGTTTTGTTAATTGTTCCATTAGTTCTGCCTCCTCATTCTCACATTATTTTGCTGCTGTTAATCGTGTATGTCAATAGGTTGCTTATAAAACGAACCTTCAATTAGGACATTAGTGTCCGTCATCTCCCGGCTATATAGAGTTCCCTCTCCTCTCTATTTTGAGATGGGAGGTTTACGGACGGTTAGCGGTGATAAATCACTCATTCAATAAGAAATGGCAACGTATTTCTCCAACTGTCATTATGTATAAGTAATAGCTAAAGGGTTATCCACAAATGATTGTGGATAACCCTCTAAGGATTGTATATAACCTGTGGAGTACATGTGCATAGGTAGACTACTTATCCCCAGTTTCATTTAAACAATACACTGGATAGCCTTTCTTTAAATAATCCTTGACTTCATTAAGTTGTTTTAATTCATTTGGAACATCCTCTTTTGAAAGCAATGTGAACCCGAGACTTTCCATCATATCGCCTCCTTGTTTCACGATAAAGTACACACATTGGGCACCTTTTTCTCGGGCATACTGGATTGTGGTTTCTAGCATTTTGATAAGAAAACTCCCACTTACTTGATCAGAATCCACCACCAAGCTTCTTATTATATAAGCATTGTTTGGGATCGCCTGTAGCGCAGCTGTAGCCACGATAGATTCCATTGTATCTTCCGCCAAAATGTAAGGTTTCCATCCATCTGGCACCGTTTCGAGCGAGACACCGGCTTTACTTATAAAATGTTGAATTTTCAATACATCTTCTTCTCGCGCTTCACGTATAATGAACGTCACTCTTATCCCTTCCTTTTCAAGGCTTTACAACTGGTCATATTATTAAGACATGTAAAGTCCTTTATTGAATTTACAAACGAGTCGTTAAACAAACCAGGATCGTATAGCCAGATAGAACAAGGGGTTTTCGTTCTTCTCCGACTGATTGGTAGTTGAGTGAATCAGGATATTAGCGGCCGTTATCTCCCGCCTAAATAGCTTTAGCTCTCCTCTCTATTTTGAGCCGGGAGGTTTACGGACCCTCATTGTGATAAAGGGTATCTACTAAATTTAAAATATAGCACTTCCAATCTAATAATCTTTTTCTTCTATACGATAACCAGCTTGTACTACGAGTCTATTCAAAGGATACAGGAATATGATAGGAAAATGAGCACGAGTAGTCCTCTTAGATCGTTAACTCTCTTACACGATCAAGTCGTAAGTTTTGTCCATAAACTTTGGATGACCTCTACAAGAAAAAACGCTATTTCAACATCCTCTTCTGTCTCTTCCTCTTCAGCCTCACCATTCGCTTCTTCACCTCCAGAATCTATGAAACAAAGAGGTGGAAATAATACACACCACCAATTGTCACCTAAGCCTTCTCCAATTTCAATATAAACAGCTTCATAATCACCCGCAGGATAAATTCTCTCTCCATACTGTTTCGTCGGAAAGTCTACTTCTTTCAAATTAACAGTGAACGGCGAAAAAACGTTTGCTTTAGTCATAGACTTTTTTATAACTTCTTCTAATTGTGGTAATTTTGCTTTAATAATTTCCCTAGCTTCATCCACATCACTGCTTTCCTCTGTCCACGAACGGATGTATCGGTTCGCGTCGTTACGTATGATTAACTTTAATTGTTGATCCTCTGGAGATTGACTATTCGATTTAATTCTTAATCTAATCGCCTCTTCAGGAATCTCTACCTGTAATCCAGAAGCTGACGTAATATTCGCAGAAGCACTCTCATACTGCGGATAGAATAAATGCGCTTCCCATGATAATAAAAAGACTGTTACGATAAACGAACTATATAAGGCCATAAGTAAGCGTTTCTTACAATCTATTAAGCTACTATGTCTTTGTTTCATGGTTACTCTCCCTCCCCTTTATACTCGCTATTCTTGACAAGCTAATGGGTGGATAAACCTATTATCGTCCGACACAATAAGAGGAAAATTGCCAAATAAAAAGACGACCGGACTGAAGGGTCCCGGTCGCTTCATATTAAAAGACTATAACCTCCTAGACAGATGTCGTTGTGAGAAGACTAGAAGCCACTTTTTCCAATTAAAAAGTTAGATCCCACATTAACGCCTGGCCACAAATCATCATTAAGCAATCTATTTCTTAGAATAGCTTTAAGGAACTATCGCTAACACGATCCGCTCATTCCCATTTATATCATTTATAACCTCAATATAAGTATCTAACGGCAATACCTGTTGTAGTAGTTCAGTAACAGCATCTCCTTGATTATAGCCAATTTCAAAGGCTATGATACCTGGATGAGACAAGACGAGCGGAATTTGATGAACAAGACGGCGGTATATCTCAAGCCCGTCTTCACCTGCAAAAAGAGCCCCTGATGGCTCATGGTCTTTTACATTTTCGTTCATCCACTCTTTATCACCAATAGGTATATAAGGTGGGTTAGAAATAATAACATCAGCTTGATAACCTTTTTTTATAAAGGGCAATAATAAATCTCCATGTAAAAATTCCACCCTAGCTTCAAGACTATCGGCATTCCTTTTTGCCACGGCAAGAGCTTCAGCACTGATATCTGAAGCAGATACATGACTAGATGGAACCTCGAGAGCCATCGTAGTAGCAATGATCCCACTGCCTGTCCCTACATCCACAATAGTCAGGGGCTCCTCCTCGCTTTTGTTAAACAGGTGTTTATGATTGTCTAATGTTGTCAGGAGTGTCTCTACTAATTCTTCCGTTTCCGGCCGCGGTATAAGAACATGGTTATTCACACGATAGTGACGGCCATAAAATGTTTCTTTCCCCGTTATATGTTGCACAGGAATGCCTGACGCAGCAAGGCGTACATCATGCTGAAATGCTGCAAAAAGGTCGTCAGGCAGGAGCGTTTGTTGTTCCGTTAACAGTCTCGTGCGACTCCACCCTGTGTGATACATCAACAGGATGTGGCCGATTGTCCTTTCGTAATTATGTTGTTGTAAAAAAGACGAAGCCCAATTCAGGGCTTCGTAAGTTTTTGTTGTCGTCGGTAGGGTCATAGGTCACTCCGCATTTTCCATCATTTGGGATTGTTCTTCCATAATAAGAGGATCAATGATCTCGTCGAGCTTTCCCTCTAAGATTTGGTCCAACTTTTGTAAAGTAAGACCAATCCGATGATCCGTTACTCGACTTTGCGGGAAGTTATAAGTACGAATCCGTTCGGAGCGATCTCCTGTTCCAACAGCAGACTTACGATGTTCATCATATTCAGCTTGTGCTTCTTTTTGAAATTTATCATAAACTCTAGCCCGCAATACCTTCATGGCTTTATCTTTATTTTTAATTTGGGATTTTTCATCCTGACATGAGACAACGATTCCAGTAGGCATATGAGTAAGCCTTACAGCTGACATAGTCGTATTCACACTCTGGCCTCCTGGACCACTTGAGGCAAACGTATCGACACGGATATCTTTATCATGGATATCAACTTCCACATCCTCTGCTTCAGCGAGAACAGCCACCGTTGCTGTAGATGTGTGTATTCTTCCACCGGATTCAGTCGATGGCACCCGTTGAACACGGTGGGCCCCATTCTCATACTTCATCCGTGAATAAGCACCTTTACCGTTAATCGTAAAGATAACTTCTTTAAATCCACCGATCCCCGTTTCATTCGATTCAATCACATCTGTTTTCCATCCTCGGGCGTCCGCGTAACGCGTATACATACGGAATAAATCCCCTGCAAACAGAGCTGCTTCATCCCCTCCTGCTGCTCCGCGAATTTCTACAATCACGTTTTTATCATCGTTCGGATCTTTTGGGATGAGAAGTAACTTTAGCTTCTCTTCAAGTGCTGGGAGTTGATCCTCAAGTTCATCTACTTCCATTTTCACCATATCACGCATCTCATCGTCAAGGTTTTCTTGGAGCATACTTTTAGCTTCATCATACTGCGTCTTAATTTCTTTATATTGGCGGTATGTCTCCACCGTTTCCTGTATATCTGATTGCTCTTTTGAATAATCACGAAGCTTCTTCGTATCGCTTATCACATCTGGATCCATTAATAATTCATTCAGCTTTTCATAACGGTCTTCTACTGCCTGAAGGCGGTCAAACACATTCTTCACCTCATTTTAAATGACTGTTTTAGTCTTTCTATAGTATAGGTTTTATGTTGAGTAAAATCAATGAGTTCTTGATTATCACTTGCTTTTCGTATTAATAGTTGTTCGTGTTTTGTTTGATTCAGTGTATTTAGTTGAAAATAACAAGCTCTACCTTACTATATTGGCGGTATTATTAAAACAGTCTTGACCTAATTGTAAGGGAACATGAGGTTTTTTAAGAAAAATACGGCATTAATGTGCATATCACGAGGTTAAAGAAATCAATCATAAGGAGAAACGTATTATAGGAATCTCTGAGAGTAACTTAGCGGAAAAACTCTTCTTACGGTAGGATAATCGAGCCTTCAATCAGTGGGCGTTTTGCTCTTACCTCACTGATTGGTCGTTGAATGAATCAGGACATTAGCGCCCGCTGTCCTATTTATATCATGAGATGACAACTGAAAGTTTAGAAAACCTTGATTTAAGTTATGTCCCTTCATTTAACTCACCACGGGATCCTATTAAACAAGGGCGCGAAGACTATAATGCTTATGGGCTGTGCCTTTATCATATTAAAAAAGACTCAAAGCTTTCGTTACCTATGTATTGGTTTATCACGGCTGTATGACTCAATGTGATTCATCATTGAGTCTGTTCACCGAGATTAAGCAAGGTTTTGGGAGCTTTCCCCTTCCATTTAGATTTATGGCTCAATTAAAATAAGAATCCCCCCTTGATTCGCGTATTGTCGTTTGGCAAATTTGCCACCTATTAAGATTAAGGGGGCGTGCATCACAACAAGCTACATTGTTATTCAAACTTATTAAGAATCACACGATAATGATAACGAGGATTGCCTTTTTTTAGTTCATCCTCTATTTTATCTTTTAACTTATCTTCCTCTTCTTTCGTGTACGATTGGGGGCTAGCATCATCAGGCATCACATTTACCCATGCTTGAGCACCAACTAAAATTACCATACCAGGGACCACACCATCCAACTCATAAATAATATCCTCTATTAACTTTTGGTCGTCTTCTTCTGTTTGTCTCGGTGAGTTAAGAGAGCGATAACTTCTCCCTGTTACGTTAGCTTCTGATATTTTATATGGTTCATTTTGACGCTCGATAAAATCATAATTAATTGGACCAGGACCGAACATGCTTCGTGTCCAGTCCCTTTGTCGCTCCTCAACTTGTTCTTGAACGTGATAGCCTGCTGCCCCTTCCTCCATTTCAGGTGGATTTGGACGGTTACAACCGTTTAGTAATATCATTCCTATCATCATGAGCATGATTATTTTCTTTACCTTCATAATGTTCTCTCACCTGCCTTTATCACTATGTTTACCTCTTAAAGAGAAACCCATACAGGACAGATGAGGAAACATTAGCAACACTTGTCTTTCAGATATACACTCCCTCCGTTTACACATATAAAAAACCGCAGAACACGTCTGCGGTTACTCTCTCATCCCTTATTAGCTGGCAATGACTGCGGTGTAACATGTTTAATCTCAGGTTTACCTGGTACTTCATGACAATGTCGACATCGCGGTTCATATGACTCTGAAGCCCCTACAAGAATAACTGGATCATCATAAGATGCTGGTTTCCCGTCAATAAGTCGTTGTGTACGGCTTGCTGGTGATCCGCATGCTAAACATATAGCCTGCAGCTTAGTAACTGTTTCTGCTAACCCCATCAACGTAGGTACATGTCCAAATGGCTCTCCACGAAAATCTTGATCTAACCCCGCAACAATAACACGGATGCCTTCATCCGCTAAATGTTGAATAACACTCACAACATCTTCATCAAAAAACTGAACCTCATCAATCGCCACAACTTGGGTATCATTCTCAAGATGCTGTAAAATGTCGATTGATCTTTCCACTGGCCACGCATAGATTTTTGTTCCGTTATGTGAAACGACTTCCTTTTCACTGTAGCGATTATCCATTTTAGGCTTAAACACTTGAATTTTTTGTTTCCCAAAGCTAGCTCGACGCACTCGTCGAATTAATTCTTCTGATTTCCCAGAAAACATACTACCACAAACGACCTCTAACCAGCCTTCTCTTCTAGTTAAATGCATATGTCGACTCCCCCGTCTTAAAACTCGGCCCAACAACAAAACACTTTTCGTAGAAGCCCAAAGTTTTCTCTACTTTCATCTGTCATTCATTCCTTATTACGTAGAACATCTTTAATTTAAACAAGCGACTTTTTGCTTAATGGATACAAAAGCGAGTTGCATTCAACCCTTTCCCTGTTTCTTATAATAACAGGTGATTTAATATATCCAAAAAGAAAAATGCCACTGTATGTAACATGTGACCTCTCTATTATAATTTGCCACTCTTCATGAAAACAATGACTTTTTCGAAAATAGGACAATCTCATTGTTTTTAAAAAGGTGAGAAAAATCTCTTGTATATTAGTTTAATTTATACTTATTTCAACCAACTTCATCGTACAAAATAGACATGTAAAAAACGCTTCTATTTGAATTTTTAACTACACCGTACATATGCCGGTTGTTTTTCAATTGTAGCATTCATTCAACAGACCTTAATGTAGCATTATAACGTGTTATCTGTCATCTTAAGCTGTTCTCAAATAGACATAAGAGGATAACTAAGATAACGTTTTTATCCCTCTTCATCATTTTCATTATAATAAAGGGTGTGATACCTTCCTTCTCAAAAAGCACATAAAAAACAGGCAAGACAATAGCCCGCCTGTTTTTGTCATACGATTAAACTTACATACCGTATTTCTTTTTGAAACGATCCACACGACCACCAGCATCGGCAAACTTTTGCTTACCTGTGTAGAATGGGTGGGAATCCGAGCTTACCTCAACAGTAAGTAGTGGGTACGTGTTACCATCTTCCCACTCAACAGTCTCTTCCGCTTGACGAGTAGATCCCGACAAGAACATAAAGCCTGTGCTTGTATCCTTGAAAACAACTTTACGGTATTCCGGATGAATTCCTTGTTTCATGTTTTTCAACTCCTTCCGCCCTGAATCTTTCGAAACAGAGTAACGATTCCAGTCTCACGAGACCTTATTCACACATGACGAAATTATATCAATTGAATAGAAAGAATGCAAGAGTTACTTTAAAAACACACAAGGACCGGGCGTTTTTTAGTTACCTTAAATTAAAGGCTCTTTTCTCTTCATCAAACGTTTGTTTAATTTATTATAGCTCGTCAACCTTCTGCAATAAAACGAACCTTCAATCAGGACATTAGCGGCCGCTATCTCCCGTCTAAATAGATTATCTCTGCTCTCTATTTTGAGGCGGGAGTTTTACGGACGCTTATCTGTGATAAACACTTTTTCTTCGTTCACACAGTCGTATTTTTAGTCCGAGTAGTTCCTGATTTTTCTTTTTCAAATGTATCAAAAAACTCCTCATTCGTTTTGGTATTACGAACCTTTTTAAGAAAACGATCTAGGAAGTCTGGCTGATCATTCATTGTTTTACGAATAGCCCATAAATTTTCAATTTGGTTTTTAGGAAGGAGTAACTCTTCACGGCGGGTACTAGAACGTCGTATGTCAATAGCTGGATAAATTCGACGTTCTGCCAATTTACGGTCAAGGTGGAGCTCCATATTTCCAGTCCCCTTAAACTCTTCATAAATAACATCATCCATACGAGAACCTGTTTCAACGAGTGCAGTAGCTAAAATCGTTAAACTTCCGCCTTCTTCAATGTTCCTTGCCGCCCCAAAGAAACGCTTAGGCCTATGGAAACTAGCAGGATCAATACCTCCTGACAAAGTACGGCCACTTGGCGGAATAACGAGGTTATATGCTCGAGCAAGCCTCGTAATACTGTCCATTAAAATAACAACATCTTTTTTAGCTTCAACAAGACGCATGGCACGATCAAGTACGAGTTCCGCTACTTTAATATGGTTTTCCGGTACTTCGTCAAATGTGGAGCTTACAACTTCACCTTTAACAGATCTCTCCATATCTGTTACTTCTTCTGGCCGCTCATCAATAAGTAAAACCATCAACTCAACATCTGGATGATTCTTTGCTATGCTATTAGCTACTTCTTTTAATAAAAGTGTTTTACCCGCTTTAGGTGGGGCAACAATCAGTCCACGCTGCCCAAATCCCACAGGAGATATCATATCTACCACACGGGAAGCGACCATATTCGATTGATATTCTAGGGTCAGTTTTTTCTCGGGGTATAAAGGTGTTAATTGAGGGAAATGTGGTCGTTCACTCGCTTTTTCCGGATCTTCCCCATTGACAGCAGCTACTTGTAGCAGACCATAGTATCGTTCATTTTCTTTCGGCTTACGCACCTTTCCAGACACTGTATCACCATTTCTTAATTGAAACCTGCGGATCTGGGAAGCAGAGATGTAAATATCTTGGGAACTTGGTTTGTACGTATTAGACCGCAGAAAGCCAAAGCCTTCAGACGTGATAATTTCTAGGATGCCTTCCATAAACATCAGATCTTCATTCTCAGCTTGTTTCTTAAAAATAGCAAACATAAGTTCTTTCTTTGTAAGTTGGCTATAATATTGAACTTTATGTTCTTTAGCCAGTTCATATAATTCTTTGAGCTTCATATGCTCCATTTCTTTTAAAGTGACGCCCATGCGTTTCATCACACCTTTTCTTAATCTGTTTGTTACTACATATCTATTTATCCAACCTGCAAAATGCTTTCGTCCTTTTTAAGGTTCCTGACTTCTTATTAGCCAAAAAAATTCATCGTTAAACGGTTTTTTAGAAATTTAAGAGAATTTTAGTCTGGATCTTAAATGATTGAAGGGTGTTATCTAACCTGAAGCAATGAGTAGAAGTATCTTGAGGCAGGATAGAGTACGTCATGAAATGACTTTAGGCTATATTGCAATTACTTGCCTAAAACGTTTCTTGTCATTTCACTCTTTATCTAAGCATAATTCCCCACTGAAAACAAGGGGACGACAGGCTTTTTTCATGAGGTGAAGCTGAGACTTATCGTCTCAGCGTATAACAAGGTCTGGTTTTTTCGTTAACAAGTGCTTTCCATCTACAAATCGTACGGTTCCTGATTTAGCTCTCATAACAAGCGATTGCGTTGTCCCTTTCGCTCCTTTATATTGTACACCTTTTAGTAACTCGCCATCTGTAACACCCGTTGCAGCAAAAATAGCATCATCGCCACCAACTAGATCATCCATAAACAGAACTTTATTAATATCGTTAATACCCATTTCTAAACACCGTTGTCGCTCATCTTCATTTTGCGGGAGGAGCTTTCCTTGAAATTCTCCACCGAGGCATTTAAGTCCTATGGCCGCTAACACACCTTCTGGAGCCCCACCAGAACCAAGTAGCATATCCACGCCAGTATCTTCAAAGGCTGTATTAATGGCTGCTGCCACGTCGCCATCTCCCATTAATTTTATCCTTGCACCAGCTTCTCGGACTTCTTCGATTAACTGTGCATGTCTTTCTCTCCGCAAAATGGCTACCACAACATCTTCAACATCTTTCTGTTTCGCTTTTGCTACTGCTTCTAAGTTATCAACCACAGAAGCATTAATATCAATTTTGCCAACTGCCTCTGGGCCTACAGCAATTTTGTCCATGTACATATCAGGGGCATGCAGCAGGCATCCTTTATCCGCTACACCAAGAACTGCAAGGCCATTCCACTCACCATTAGCTACAATGTTTGTGCCTTCAAGAGGGTCAACTGCCACATCCACACGAGGGCCAAAGCCATTGCCGAGCTTTTCACCAATGTATAACATTGGCGCCTCATCCATCTCACCTTCTCCAATAACGACGGTTCCTTTCATCGGAATCGTGTCAAAAACATCACGCATTGCTTCCGTCGCAGCCTGGTCAGCTTCTTCTTTCTTACCTTTCCCCATCCATCTAGCAGAGGCTAGTGCTGCTGCTTCTGTGACTCGTACTAACTCCATTGACAAGCTTCGTTCCATCGTTGTCCTCTCCTTTTTAAATACAGTATCACTATTATATTTATGTATGAACATTCATGAGGTCTCTTTTTTAATTCCACTTTTCATGTCTATAATCAGGTCGCTTCTATAATAATAATTTACCACTATAATATGACACCTAATTTTCCACGATAGATCTGTGTCAACGAGTCATGACATTTAACCATTTCCAATCATTCATAATACAAATATAAGTAAGAAAAAAGGAGGAGAGCATAGCGACATTTGCAATCTCTCCAAATCATAGCCTATCCATCACTGCGACTAAGAGCTTTCAATTTCTTCCAGTTCATAGGAAGTAAGTGATTCACGCCAAATGTTAGCTCCAAGTCCTATCAATTTTTCTTCAAGAGCAGCATAGCCTCGATCAATATGACTGACACCTGTAATTTCTGTCACTCCCTCAGCCATGAGGCCAGCTACGACTAGTGCAGCACCTGCTCGCAAATCAGAAGCTCTCACTTTAGCTCCTTGCAAAGGCGTACCTCCATTCACTAAAGCAGAGCGACCTTCGACCTTAATCTTGGCCCCCATTCGGCGCAGTTCATCAATATGCTTAAAACGTGCATTATAAATCGTGTCTGTTACAATGCTCGCCCCTTTAACTTTTGTGAGCAGACTTGTAAACGGCTGTTGTAAATCAGTGGCAAACCCAGGATAAACGAGGGTTTTGACATCAATCGGCGACAGCGACTCTCGATTTTCTATGTAAATAAAATCATCGCCATCCTCCACTAAAATACCCATTTCCCTCAGCTTAGAGCTTAGAGATTCAAGATGAAGGGGAATAACATTATCTACTTTAACACCTTTCCCCATCGCTGCAGCCATAATCATATAGGTTCCTGCTTCAATTCTATCGGGAATAATGGAATGACGACAGCCGTGAAGTTCATCTACTCCCTCAATGCGAATAACATTCGTTCCGGCACCTTTAATATTGGCCCCCATATTTGATAATAAAGTAGCTACGTCAATAATCTCCGGTTCTTTTGCTGCGTTTTCAATGACTGTTTTACCTTTCGCTTTTACTGCTGCTAGCATAATATTAATCGTTGCTCCAACACTTACCACATCAAGATAAATACGTGCTCCTGTCAATTTTTCCGCCTGAAGATAGATAGCCCCTTGCTCGTTTGTCACTTTAGCACCTAAAGCTTCAAATCCTTTAATATGCTGATCTATCGGCCGTGGCCCAAGGTTACATCCCCCTGGCAAGCCAATTACTGCTTTATTAAACTTGCCTAACATTGCCCCCATCATATAGTAGGAAGCTCGTAACTGCTTCACCCGTCCATTCGGGAGTGGCATTGAGAACATTTTTTCAGGGTGAATGACCAATGTATCATCATCCAGTTTGGTTGTTCCCCCAATTTCTTCAAGTAAGTACGCTAATGTTTCAACATCAGAAATGTTAGGTAAATTGTCAATTGTGACTGTGGAATCAGCTAAAATTGCAGCAGGTATCAGGGCGACTGCACTATTTTTTGCTCCGCTAACTTGAACGGTTCCTTTTAATTCATGACCGCCTTCAATTAATAATTTTTCCATACTAAAACAGCTTCCCTTCCATAATGCATAATTGACTGGGCCTAGGTGTAGCAGATTTATAAGTAGTTAGACAGTGTGTTTAGAAGATTTTAAAGGCCCTAAACTCTTTCTATTTATGTGCGTTCATTTGTCTTGTCCGTATTAGTTTAGTGTTAATAAAGAGCCTGTACATAAAACGAACCTTCAATCAGCAGGTGTTTTCGTTCTTCTCCCACTAATTGGTCGTTGCGTGAATCAGGACATTTACGTCCGTTATCACCCACCTAAATAGAGTCAATTTTCCTCTCTATTTTGAGCCGGGAAGTTTAAACGCTTATCCTGTGATAAAAAAGACACACTATAAAGCTTTAGCATCACTTTTTCACGTGTCATTAGCACATAAAATAGTCTTTCCACTTCTACTATACGCTATTTTCTCTTTGAACAGAAGCCCTTGGTATTATTTCTACTTAAAGTCTCTATAAGCAAACAAGGTCGAGATAAAGCTTTATGAAAAAGAGTTATACTCTAACTATATTTCTCAGGAAAATAACTATAGTCATTATAATAATCTCCGTCCTTTTAAAGCTTTTTTAAAGAAGGGAAGTGTTGCCTTAAAATGATTCGGCTTTCAACATTTGAATTTTCTTTATCCCAAAAAAAGGGGCTCCCTCAAAGGTGATACTTTTTGGGCCCCCTAGTCTAATAGTTTATGATGTGGTTGTGTTTTTCCAATCAGTGATGAACTTTTCAATCCCTTGATCTGTTAAAGGATGGTTAGCTAATTGTTTAATTACTTTAAAAGGAATAGTAGCAATATGAGCCCCACGCAATGCGGATTCTGTCACATGCTGAGGGTGCCGAATTGAGGCAGCTATTATTTCCGTATTAATATTATGAAGATAAAATAACTCTGCAATTGTCGTGATGAGATCTAATCCGTCATGGCCAATATCATCAAGTCTTCCAAGAAATGGTGACACATACGTAGCTCCGGCTCTAGCAGCAAGAAGTGCTTGGTTTGCAGAAAAAATTAACGTCACATTTGTCTTAATGTTTAGATCGCTGAACGTCCGAACAGCCTTTAAACCTTCTAATGTCATCGGTACTTTCACCGTGATATTGGGCGCAATTGCCGCTAATTCTTTCCCTTCTTCAATCATTCCCACCGCATCTTCAGCAATGACTTCCGCACTGACAGAGCCGTTAACAAGCTTCGTTATCTCTCGTAATCTCTCATGGAAATCAATGCCTTCTTTAGCCACGAGAGACGGGTTCGTCGTAACACCTGCTAATATCCCCAGTGAGTGCGCTTCTTTTATTTCTTCCAAATTAGCTGTATCAATGAAAAATTTCACCGTTCCACCCCTCCAGCAGTCATAATGTTAACGCTTACTTATAGTATTTGAAAGAGCACCAGTCGATGAATATATTGTTTGCGAACATATTTCACGACTGGTGCATTAAAGTTAGTTATTCTTATGCTTGGCCAGAAGAACCGAATTCACGCATTTTTCCGATTACTGTTTCTTTAATCGCTTCGCGAGCTGGTCCAAGATATTTACGTGGATCAACCATGTCTGGATTTTCGTTTAACACTTCACGCACTTTATTTACTGACGTAATTTGATTTTCAGTGTTTACGTTAATTTTAGCTGTTCCAAATGAGATAGCTTTTTTAATATCATGTGTAGGAATACCAGTTCCTCCGTGAAGAACTAAAGGTACAGCAGTCAACTTTGAAATTTCTTCCATTCGATCAAAGCCAAGGTTTGGTTCCCCTTTGTAAGGACCATGAACAGAACCTAATGCAGGCGCAAAGCAGTCTACATTAGTCTCACGAATTAATTGGTCACACTCAGCAGGAATAGCATAAGCTGCATCAGCTTCGTCCACGATAAGGTCGTCTTCTTGACCACCGATTCGTCCTAATTCAGCTTCAACAGAAACACCTAATGTGTGCGCAACGTCAACCACTTTCTTAGTTAAAGCAATATTTTCTTCTAACGGGAAGTGAGATCCATCAATCATAACAGATGTGAAACCTGCATACATTGCTTCAACACACTTTTCAAAACTTGAACCGTGGTCTAAGTGAATTGCAACTGGAACAGTTGTTTCATACTCAGCCATTAACGCTTCAACCATGGCGACCACTGTATGGAATCCACCCATATAACGGGCAGCACCTTCAGAAACACCTAAGATAACAGGTGACTTCTCTTCTTCAGCAGCTTGCAAAATTGCCTGAGTAAACTCAAGGTTATTCAGGTTGAATTGTCCTACTCCATAAGAGTTTTCTTTTGCTTTTTCAAGCATTTCTTTCATTGATACTAAAGGCATTTTCAAAATCCTCCTTTGATTTCACGTGCATGATTTGTCTACCTGACAGTAATTTTCACAAACAAACATACAAATAATATGATCGAATCCAACCAAAATGGGTCCAATCTTTATTATTTGTACGTTTCGGACGTTTATGTACTAAAGTCGAATTCCTTATGCTCAGAGCAATCTCATCCAACTTTAAGGCAGACTCACAACCCTATTATAGCATATAGCTAGTATTTTTCACGTGTCTATTATGAGAATTTATTTGACAAACATGAGTCAAATTTGTTCGGTAAAGAAATCTCGTATCTTCCCACGTACTTCATCAATATCAAATGGCTTAGCAAAATGCGCAATAGCACCTAATTTTTTCGCTTCATTAATCATTTCTAATTCACCATAAGCTGTCATCATAATGACATTTGCTTCCAAGTTACGCTCTCTAATTTCGCGTAATATTTCAAGTCCATCCATTCCTGGAATTTTCATATCGAGTAAGACGAGATGAGGCTGTTTCTCTTCTATCAATTTTAATGCCTGTTTTCCATTAGAGGCCTCATATGTTTCATAACCATCCTTTTCAAAGACTTCTTTTAATAACACTCGAATGCCAAATTGATCATCTACGATTAGAAGTTTATGTGTCATTAACCAATCTCCTCTCTCATTTTCCTCGTATACTGTAACAGCTTTAAGTTTAGTCAGTCGTTGTTCACCTTTTAGATTACTTTCGCTTTCCATAGTAGCTGTTCCTTTAATTTTATTGAAATTAAATTTTTTCGATTATTTTGTAATTTATACCTTTTCAGTATGGCTTCAGCTAAACTATAAAGAAAAAAACGTTAAATTACAACCGTTTCACGTGGGTAATTAACTAAATGATGATGTTATATTAGGCGTGCGCATGAGGAATCATCTTGTTACAATATCGTTAGTAGCCGTTGAAAGGATGATTGACTTTGAAAATTTTCCATACACAATTAACCGGATTGACAAATCGCTTAGTTGAGCTGACAGAGGAGATAGAAGATGCGGCAAGACTAATAGCACAAAGTGTCATCAGTGATGGTAACATTTATTGGGCTAGCGATGTTGAAATGTCCGGTGTTGTCATTCAAGCATGTTCTGCCGAAGATCGAATCATCGGTAGCCAACCAATACACGAAGGGAAAATAGCGGACTTTTCCGCTATGGATACACTTGTCATTGCTTCTGCGAGCATGTCAGACACTTCCTTATTAACACTCATAGACAAAGCAAAAAAAGCCGGGGCTACCGTTATTGCTATTAGCTCTAATCCTTATACCGAATCAGTCGTTACGGCTGTTGATTTCACGCTTCCTACTGGTGTCGCGCACGGCTTAGTCCCGTTGGAGTCAGGTAAACGCATTGGCTCTCCTCACTTGCTCATGGGCTTGTATATTTATTATCACTTATTCTTTGCTGTAACAGAAATTCTTGAGGAGCATGAAGGCTGACATCTTTCTCCACTCCTCATCGTTACCTTTTTATTGTAGAGACTGAGGATAAGCCACGCCACTTGTTTACTGTATTGGTAAACAAAAGCCGCTGTCTCTTTGGGACAGCGGCTTACTAAATGGATTAGCAATAAATCGAACCTTCAATCAATGGGAGTTGATTGAAGCAGGACATTAACGTCCGTTATCTCCCGACTTAGTAAATTTATCTCTTCTCTCTATTTCAGACGGTTATTTGCGATAAAAACACCTTTTTATTATGATTTCTCCCCGCTTGCCGCCCGAATGAATTCTCTAAATAAAGGCTGCGGACGTGTCGGTCGCGAGACAAATTCAGGATGAAATTGTGAAGCGATGAAAAATGGATGGTCACTCAATTCAACAATTTCTACAAGGCGACCGTCTGGGCTCAGACCAGAAAACGTAAAACCTTTCGCCTCCATTTCCTCTCTATACTGATTGTTGAATTCATAGCGGTGACGATGACGTTCATATATAACTTGTTCATCATAAGCTTCATACGCTTTCGTCCCTGTTTGCAATTTACAAGGGTATAGGCCTAATCTTAATGTCCCACCGTAATCTTCCACATCTTTTTGTTCTGGAAGAAGATCGATGATTGGATACGGCGTCTCAGGATTCAATTCTGCTGAGTTAGCCTCTTCGTAACCGAGTACATTACGTGCAAACTCAACCGACGCTAACTGCATCCCTAAACATATTCCCAAGAACGGCACTAACTGTTCTCTCGCATACTGAATAGCATGTATTTTACCTTCAATACCACGGTCACCAAACCCTCCAGGTACAAGAATCCCATCTACATGAGCTAATTTTTCCGCGACATTCTCTTTCGTTACTTCTTCGGAATTAATCCATTCAATTTCCACATCAGCATCAAAAGCAAAGCCTGCGTGCTTCATAGCTTCAGCAACAGATAGATAAGCGTCTGGTAAGGCGACATACTTACCTACCAAGCCGATCCGTACCTTTTTAGAGAGGTTTGTGACTTTGTCAACGAGGGCAATCCATTCTGACATGTCAGCTTCTCGGCATGGCAAGTTTAAATGGGTGCACACATAATCGTCGAGTTTCTGTTTTTGCAACTCAAGCGGTACTTTATACAAAGTGTCCGCATCAATTGCTTCAATCACAGCATTCTTATCAATATCACAGAAAAGGGCTATTTTGTCTTTCATATCTTCCGGAACTGGCCGCTCAGTTCTGACTACAATGACATTAGGCTGTATGCCGAGACTTCTTAATTCTTTCACACTGTGTTGTGTAGGCTTTGACTTCATCTCACCAGCTGCCGCTAAATAGGGGATTAGGGTGCAGTGAATGTACATTACATTTTCAGCACCCACTTCTCCCTTCATTTGACGTATAGCCTCTAAGAAAGGCAGACTTTCAATGTCTCCTACCGTCCCACCAATTTCTGTAATAACAACATCTGGTGCATTTTCTTTTCCGGCTAAAAGAACACGGTCTTTAATTTCATTCGTTATATGAGGGATGACTTGTACAGTGCCACCGAGATAATCTCCCCGTCTTTCTTTTTTAAGCACCGATGAATAGACTTTACCAGTGGTCACATTGCTGTATTTACCTAAATTAATATCAATAAAGCGTTCATAATGACCTAAGTCTAAATCAGTTTCAGCTCCATCGTCCGTAACGAACACTTCACCGTGTTGATAAGGACTCATAGTGCCTGGATCCACGTTAATATACGGATCAAATTTTTGAATGGTCACTTTCATACCGCGATTTTTTAAAAGACGTCCGAGAGAGGCTGCAGTAATCCCTTTTCCAAGTGATGATACGACTCCTCCGGTGACAAAAATATACTTTGTAGACATGTTTAAATCCCTCACTTTTTAAAATTTTACCGGGGTGAAAGCTTTATTAAAAACAAGTAAACTTGCTTACCCTTCTTTCGGCTACCTATAAAACGAACCTTCAATCAGTGGAAGTTTTTGTCCTTCTCCCACTGATAAGGAACACGAGCTAACGTCTTCGCGTCCTGCGAAAACGCTTGTGTGATCAACATCCTGTTGGCCCGAGTTAATCAGGACATTAGCCTCCGTTATCTCCCGCCTACCTAAATAGAGTTAGCTCTTCTCTCTATTTTGAGTCGGGAGTTTTACGGACGGTTATCTGTGATAACTTGTCCTTTGCAAGGTATACTAACAGGCAAGCTGTCATCACTGATTACTAATTAGTTAGCCCGTCCGTTTAGTTAGTCATACCCATTCATTGAGATGGGGTAAAAAAGCAAAAGCCCCCCTGTTATGGAAATCATAACGGGGCGCTTTTAAGTGTGAGAAGAGTTAAAAATTCACATTTCCTCACATGTATATCAAGTCATAATTATAATAAAAATCTTTGTAAAGCCCAAAAATGATTCTAGCGATATCGAGAGGAAAAGTCAAGTTCCTTTTATCGAACGTCGTCTTCATCTTCTTTGTCTTCATCTAAATCGTTACCATCAAAGCTCTCTTCTTCATCTAGTTCGTCAAAATCAGTATCCTCTTCATTAGCAAGCTCATCCAATTCATCTTCCAGATCTTCAAATTGGTCAAAATCCTCAGTGTCATCTAAGTATTCATCTTCATCTTCTTTCGCTTTACGTTTACGCTCTTTAGTAGCTGTTTGAGACAGCTCCTCCTCCGTTTGATCAAATGGATACCAAGAACGCAAGCCCCATCGACTGTCACCAATGTTAACAAAACGACCATCAATGGACATTTCAGTATATAAGTGTGAAATTCGTTTGTTCAGCTGTTCCTCAGTCATGTCTTTAACATCGCCAACTTGCTTAAGAAGGGCGTGGTAATCAATCGGTTTTTTCTCCTCTGAAAGAAGCTCATAAGCTATCTCAAGCATTGATATTTCGTGTAGCTGTTCATTACTATAATCTTTTATACTCATCATCAGCACTTCCTTTCGCCAAAATATAGTCACGGTTAGTTTAATGTAAAGATTTACACGGCTCTTAACAATTAAGAAACAAGCACAAGCTCTTCCTTATCGCCGCATCACGATTAATTCATTTATTGTTCATTTTGTAAACTCATACCTTCCATTATAAACACAATTGTATCATTTATGCCAGAGAGTGATGAAGTTTTTTAAGGGTGAAAGACATACAGACGTTTTAGAGCTTGTCAAACTCACTATTAAGCTTAAGTGAACTCGTTCTTACAAGCTGAAACACTTACTTTACTTGATTAAAAGTTAACATGTGCATCTGTTTTAATTTGTTGTACATAGGCCTCCCCACCTCTTCCATTGAAAACTTCTACTTTTTTATTCCTATCATAAGTGATAAACATGTTTAAAAGCAGGAGCCCTAATCGTCAGCTCCTGCCTATAGTATATGTTGCCTCTGTCTATTAGATGGTCAGAATTTATATTAATGTACTTGCAAGTCTATTAGTCTGATTGTTTCGGATCATTAGTTAAACATGTGACAACGATACCTCTTCTTGCAGAGAAGCGACTACAATTTCTGCAACATCAAGTGTTTTAACGCTATCTTCCATTTCCTTAGCTTTCGTCCCGTCACTGAGCATCGTTAAACAATAAGGACAAGCACTTCCAATAATCCCTGGTGATGTGACAAGCGCCTGTTCTGTGCGGTCCTCATTCACACGTGTCCCCGTATCTTCCTCCATCCACATCATTCCCCCGCCAGCGCCACAGCACATACCATTTTCTCTATTTCGTTCCATTTCTACGAGTTGGACGCCTGGAATTGCTTTTAAAATTTCTCTAGGAGGGTCATAGACATCATTGTAACGTCCAAGATAACAGGAATCATGATACACAATCGTTTCATTAACTTCCTTTTTAGGATGGATTCTTCCTTCCTTCAACCATTTGAAAATTAATTCGGTATGATGATAAACGTCTGCTTCAAGACCGAAATCTGGATATTCGTTTTTAAACGTATTGTACGTATGCGGATCGATAGTGACAATCCTTTTAACATTATTTTTTTCAAACTCTTGAATATTGGCAGTTGCCAGTTCTTGAAATAGAAACTCATTACCAATCCTCCGTGGTGTATCACCTGAATTTTTCTCTTTATTCCCAAGAATTGCGAAGGTCACACCAGCTTCATTCATAATTCTTACAAATGCTCTTACAATCTTTTGACTTCGATTGTCATAAGAGCCCATTGATCCCACAAAAAATAAGTAGTCAAAATCTTCTCCGCGCTTTTTCATATCTTTGACGGTAGGTATGTCAAGCGTCTCATCCTGCTCCCGCCATTTTTCTCGTTCTTTACGGTTAATTCCCCAAGGGTTGCCTTGCTTTTCTATATTTTTAATTGTGCGCTGAGCCTCTGGATCCATTTGTCCTTCCGTCAAAACAAGGTATCGGCGCATATCTATAATTTTATCTACATGCTCATTCATGACAGGGCATTGGTCTTCACAGTTACGACAAGTCGTACATGCCCAGAGCTCTTCTTCTGTTATGACCTCACCTATAAGGTTCGTATCATAGGGATTCTTCTCAAGTGTTACGGCAGCTTCTTCTCCCCCTGTCGAAGCCAAACGATTGCCTAATGTATGATTAAAAGCAAATTTTGGCATCCATGGGGCTCTCGATGTCACAACCGCTCCTTTTTCTGTGAGATGGTCACGCATTTTTATGATTAAATCCATTGGTGACAGCATTTTACCTGTGCCGGTAGCGGGACATACATTCGTACAGCGCCCACATTCCACACAGGCATAAAGATCAAGTAACTGTTTTTGATCAAAATCTTCTATTTGATTTTTCCCAAATTTCTCTGACTCTTCATTCTCAAAATCTATCGCTTCGAGCTGACCTCTTTTATGGGTTGGGCCAAGCCACACATTTGCAGGGCCAGCAATTAAATGAGCATGCTTTGATTGGGGAATATAAATGAGAAATGTTAAGAGAAATAAAAGGTGCGCCCACCAAAATATGAAAAATCCAACTCCAGCAGCCCCTTCACTCATCCACGCAAATGCTGCGGCAATCGCCGTTGCAATAGGCTCTGCAAACGTAGCTTGTTTATCAAGCCAAATTATCTCCATTCCTTTAGCAAACAGCTTAGAAATCATTAACCCGCCGATAAAGATAAGGACAAGACCTGCTTTAAAATTACGCTTCAACCTTACTAGCTTCTCTACATATCGACGATGAAAGGCCCATACTACCGCTACTAAAATCATCACCACCACTATCTCTTGCGAAAACGTAAATGCAGGATAGAAAGCTCCGAGGGGTAAATGACTTCCTGGACTCAACCCTTTCCAAATCACATCAATTGCTGAGAATTGCACGAGGATAAACCCATAAAAAAGCATCACATGGATGATCCCACTCTTTTTATCTTTTAAAAGTTTTTTCTGTCCAAATACCATTGTCATGACGGCGTCTCTACGTTCTTTTTTCGAAAAAATAAATTCAGGCTTCTTCCCTAGCTTAATATAATCTCGTCTCGTTTTGACGAGAGAGGCAAACAAATATAAGGCGTAAGCGGTTACAGCGCCAAATAAAATCCAATTAATAACGACAAGGCTCACACAACCATCCCCTTCCTAGTAGTCATTCCCCTTGCTTAAAATGTGTCTTAAGTATATCACAAAAAACACCATGAATGAACACTCATTCATTTAATTTGTTGTAGATATGCTTAATCACTTGCATTGTCCTCTTCTCTTTAGGGAATAGTAATAAGACATTTATATACGAAAGTTGGGAACAGTTATGTGGCTATACATCTTTGTTGTATGTATCCTTCTCGTTGTGTGGATATCGGTTGATTTAACATTTGGAACAAAGCAGCACCGCTCAACCCTCTCTCCTTATAAAGGCGGTGTCAGTCGAAAAAGCCAAGCTGTTTTATTTACACACGGAGATTCGTTATTTGATCACATGTTAAGCAAGATCGATAAAGCCCGTGAACATATACATATTCAATTCTTTATTTTTCGCAGTGATCATATTGGCCAGAAATTTCTTGATTTACTTAAACAGAAAGCTCAGCAAGGCATACACGTTCGCCTACTCGTTGACTGGGGAGGCGATCATATCTCTCGTAAAGAGAAAAACTCTTTAAAAAAAGCGGGTGTCCAAGTAGCAATAACAAATGTACCTGCTTTTCCCTTTCTTTTTCACTCTATCAATAAACGAAACCATCGAAAAGTATCTGTTATTGATGGCGAACACGGCTATATAGGTGGTTACAATGTGGGCGATGAATACTTAGGTAGAGACCCTAAAAAGGGCCGTTGGCGTGACTATCATTTGTATATTCAAGGTGAAGCTTGCCATGATCTACAACAGCAATTTGTAAAAGATTGGAACAGCACCTCTAATAACACGTTGTCTCTTGAGCCGTTAACTAGTAAAACGCTTCAAGCAGGCCCGACATCTCTCACTATGGTTGCCACTGACGGGTCACACGTAATTGAATCCATACATGGCATGCTTGACAAAGCTGAGAAGTCCATCTTTATTGGCACGCCTTACTTTATTCCTGATAAATCACTTACTGATAAATTAATTGCCCTTGCAAAAAAAGGCATGGAGATTAACATTCTTCTTCCTAAATATCCGGATCACCCACTTGTAAAGGATGCTGCTTATCCTTATTTCCCTGCTTTACTTCAGGCTGGTGTGCATTTTCACCAATTTTATGAGGGATTTTATCACGCCAAAGTTATTATTGTAGACGATTCTTTAATTTGTATCGGTACGTCAAATTTTGATAAAAGAAGCTTTTTTATTAACAAAGAAATTAATTGCTTCATTGAGGATTCAGAATGGATTCGTGATGCGAAGACTGAGATAGAGAAGGATTTAGTTGAAAGCTCTGAACCTATTACGATGGCACATGTTCAAAACCGCTCTTTGTGGGAAAAAACAAAAGAAAAAGTAGCCACGTTAATCGCTTACTTTTTATAGTAAGCAAGGGCACTTAAGAAGCCAAATTTATCACAGATAAGTACCCGTAAACCTTCCGTCCCAAAATAGACAAGAGTGGTACAGTGGGAGAAGAACGAACCCCCACTGATTAATGGGTCATTATATATTGACTTGAAAGTGTTTGAACTTATTTGCAGGATCCCTCTGTTATCTCTTCAGATTACTAGCAGATTCTTCCTTTATAAAGCGATAGCTCGTCGCCTTTTTTTCATAATACCCCACCTCCCCATTCGTGTTTCCTTATACACAAGCATTGGGTCCACACATTATTCAAAAGTTGCATCACGCCAAAAAAAGATTCCCTTTTTTAAACATTCAGCATATAATGGTACTAACAACAGTATATTGTATTAATTTAATGTCTTTTGAGCGCTTATTTTTTTGCTGTCACCCATGGGGTGGCAGCAATTTCTGCGTTTAAGGGACAAATGACGATGAATGTCTTTATCAATTAGAAAGGATGATGATCACAATGAAATTAGCTACATCTCTTAGAAAAGACTCAACAGCCCCGATTAATTACATGGTAAAATGTTTGACCAGTGCGCTCACACATCGACAGTTAACACTGTCACTTATAGGCGGTGCCTGTCTTCTAATCGCCGTACTTGCTGATCTGCATGAAGGGAGCCTTTGGCAACTTGTTGCGTTATCAAGTTATGTCCTCTCCTACGTCATAGGTGGTTTTTACAAAGCAAGAGAAGGGGTTACAGACTTATTGAAAGAACGGACTTTTAACGTGGAAATTTTGATGATTCTCGCTGCACTGGGAGCTGCTTCAATCGGGTATTGGAGCGAAGGGGCCATCTTAATTTTTATCTTTTCATTAAGTGGTGCTTTAGAAACTTACACATGGGACAAAAGCAAAAAAGACTTATCAAAGCTTGTAGAAATGGCTCCTTTAGAAGCGAACAAGTGGCTTAACGATGGAAAAACCGTGACTGTTTCTGTCGAAGATTTAGCAATAGGCGATACGATTTTAATACGTAGTGGTGAAAGGGTACCTGCTGATGGAAAGGTCATTCGTGGTGAAACGGTGATAGATGAAGCGCCTATTACAGGTGAACCTCTGTCCGTAAGTAAAAAGGAAGGGGATGATGTCTATAACGGAACAATGAATGGAAGTGGTCCTGTCATCGTAGAGGTGATGAAGGAAAATGCTGACACCCTTTTTCAAAAAATGATCAAGCTAGTGGAACAAGCGAAAGCAAGTCGTCCCCCTACTCAGTTATTCATTGAGAAAATTGAAGGGCCGTACGTGATAGCAGTGCTTTTAGGAATGATCATTATGCTGGTATTACCGCCGCTGGCTTTTAACGCTCCCTTTCAAGAAACCTTTTACAAGGCAATGGTCTTTCTCGTCGTTGCATCACCTTGTGCCGTTGTAGCTTCTATTATGCCTGCCCTTCTCTCTGCTATATCTAATGGGGCACGGCGAGGCATCCTCATGAAAGGAGGGACTTATCTAGAGCAGTTGTCTAAAACAGCTGTCGTGGCTTTTGATAAAACAGGGACCATTACAGAAGGAAAGCCTAAGGTGACCAATTGGTTTTGGACTCTTCCAGAGGATATTACACCTTACGTGATCGCCCTTGAACAGCAATCAAATCATCCTTTAGCTAAAGCTATCATCACTTTTTGTGAAAATAATGGTCCACGCCAACAGGTGACTATCTCTTCCAGCCGAGATGTGACAGGGTTTGGAATAGTCGGCTCTATCGATCAGGACCAGTGGGCTATCGGCAACTATAAATTGATGACGTCGCTTAAAGGGGAAAAAACAGGGACACTCACAGAAGAACTGATAAACCTTACAACAACGTGGGAAAGCGAAGGCAAAACACTCGTTTATATTGCTAGAAATGGCGAGATAATCGGTGTATTAGCGATTAAAGATGCCATTCGTGAAGACGCACGAAAACTTGTTAACTACATGCAAAAACAAGGCCTTAAAACGGTTATAATAACAGGGGATCAAGAATCAACCGCCCAAGCAATTGCTAAAGAGGCTGGTGTGGATGACTGGATATCTTCCTGTTTACCTGCAGATAAAGTAAAGAAGATCACCCAGTTAAAAGAGACATATGGCCCTATCACTATGGTTGGAGATGGCGTTAATGACGCTCCTGCTATGGCTAAAGCGGATATTGGTATAGCGATGGGCTGCGGCACTGATGTGGCAATAGACACTGCAGATATGGTTCTTATGAAAAGTGAGCTAGAAAAAATAGCATTCTCTTACCAGCTCTCCAAGAAATTAAATCGCATTATTGGGCAAAACCTTATTTTTTCTATCTCTGTTATTATCGGTCTTCTCTTAACTAACTTTACTCAAGGACTCTCCCTTCCTATTGGTGTATTAGGACATGAAGGAAGTACGATTCTCGTTATTTTAAACGGCCTTCGGTTATTAAGGTTTTAACCGAAAGCCTTTAGCGATATTGTAGTATGAACCGTGTTATAACTTGTTGAACTGCTGATGCCTTCTTCGTCGGGAGCTGGTGGCCAACATCATCAATTAGAACTTGTTCCACTGGTCCCGTCACATTTTTATTGAAAAGATGGCGGTAATGATGAACATAATCATCTCTTCTGCCATAAACGAGCAGGACAGGACAATAGATATGCTCTAGCCTATCGGTTGATTTATAGGCTAAACCTAGCCGATAATAGGCTTCAAGAACAGACGGCGACATCTTACGAATATATTTTCTTAGTTGGCGTTTTTTCTCACCATCCCGTTCATGTGCAACCGCCAATACACGGCTTATCAGTGTCATTTGCTTTGCTTTAGCTGCCAAAATACCGACGCGAAATTCGTTTCGCAGCAAAAAGCTGTTAACCTCTGAGAAGCCACCTAGCAAAATAATGCCACACACTCTTTCAGGATACCGGATCGCCACTTCTTGGACGATAGATCCTCCATTTGAATAACCACAAATAAAAGCTCGCTTTATCCTAGCTGCATCTAGTACCCTTATCACATCTTCGGCAAGTAGTCCCATCGAAAGGGGGCTGCTATCGTTTTCGCTTCGACCATTCCCACGGAGATCCAAAGTTATGACTTTAAATTTTTTTGATAGGCCATGTTTTTGCCTGCGAAAAGTGACATGCCCCATCGCCGGTGGATGCACAAAAAGGAGCGGAATACCTCTCCCCTCCTTTTCAAAATATATCGCTGCTTGGTGTCGATCTTTCGTCCATGGCATATGCTTCCCTCCACTCACTTAAACTGATAGAGGTAGCATGTGCTTAATTTTAATTATTTATCCGAAAAATGATGCTGTGACCCATTGAAATAACTTATAACCTAAGTATACGCCAAATATCCCCATCACGCCTGCTAATGCTGGTGGCGCCGGAATAGGTAGTTTAATTAAGCCAAAAAGGAATCCAACAACGAGTCCTGCTACTAAAGCTAAAATAACTTCTTGCATGTCTTTCACCTTCTTTTTAAAGATAACGCATCTACCTAGAATAGTCATCCATTCATAGTTTATATTAAAACCAACATTTATATCCTAACAGAAAGAGGTACGTACATCCAGATATTTGATGAATCTTTCTCACTTTAGTCATATTTTTTTACACTACAGTGTCACATTTCCCGCTCACGACGAAATAAAACGAACCTTCAATCCTAATATTAACGGCAGTTATCTAAAAATCACTCACACATTTCCTATTAAGTGCAGCTGCTGAACAATGGATTTCTTTACACCGATTTCAAAAAATCGGCTGTCATTGTGGCCATATCAAGGTTTACAAGTTATTTAGTAAGCCCTGTTTAATTGAGTACTCACAGTTGCTCGTGCTCTTTACCATCACCACATTTAATAGAAAAAAGCTGTTGAGACTTTTCTCAACAGCTTCTTGTAAGACAAGGGTAATGATTACATTTTTTCTGGTGCCTCAACACCTACAAGTGCAAGCCCGTTTCTCAATGTCAGTCTAACAGCTTCCATTAGCGAAAGACGTGCTCTCGTCAGCGCCTCATTTTCATTTATAACTTTTTCAGCGTTGTAAAAGCTATGTAACGCTTGAGCAAGTTCATGAACATAATGGGTGATGCGATGTGGAGAGCGGCGGGTAGCTGCATCAGCTACGGCTTCAGGAAACTCACCTAATTTTTTCATAAGATCCTGTTCTTTTTCGGCTGTCAACGGACTTAAGTCACATGATGTTTCTATTGTATACCCCTTATCCGTTGCCTGCCTTAGCATGCTGCAAATACGAGCATGAGCATATTGGACATAAAATACTGGGTTTTCATTGGATTGGGACTTAGCTAAACCCAGGTCGAAGTCTAAATGAGTGTCAGCCGCCCGCATGGCAAAGAAATAGCGGGTAGCATCAATCCCTACCTCTTCCATGAGGTCTCGCATCGTAACCGCTTTTCCTGTTCGCTTACTCATTTTCACTTTTTCACCATTCTCAAATAAGTTCACCATTTGAATAATCTGCACGTCCAGCTGATCTTCATCATAACCCATCGCTTGAACAGCCGCTTTCATACGTGGAATATAACCGTGATGGTCCGCTCCCCAAATATTAATTAATTCATCAAACCCACGAGAAAATTTATCTTTATGATAAGAAATATCTGGCGTTAGATACGTGAAAGAGCCATCACTTTTAACAAGAACGCGGTCTTTGTCATCACCGTACTCAGAGGACTGGAACCAAACGGCTCCTTCCTTTTCGTATGTTTTACCCTTCTTTTTTAAATCGTCCAAAATAAGTTCTATTTTACCATCCATGTATAACGACGTCTCTGAAAACCAGTTATCAAAGTGTACTCTAAAGTCAGCCAAATCTTTTTTGAGCTTGTCTAATTCACGTTTAAGCCCGTATTCGCGGAAAAAAGCCAGTCTTTCTTCTCGGTCGCTCGTTTTAAAGCGGTCATTATATGTGTCGACAATCTCTTTAGCAAAGCCGATAATGTCTTTACCTTGATAGCCATCCTCTGGCATTACCGCATCCTCACCAAGCTCTTGAAGATAACGTGCTTCAAGGGATAATGCGAGATTATCGATTTGATTACCTGCATCATTAATGTAATATTCTCTTGCCACGTCATAACCGGCTTTCTCTAATATATTGCATAGAGAATCCCCGACAGCTGCCCCTCTTGCATGTCCTAAATGAAGGGTACCTGTAGGATTTGCGGAAACGAACTCAACTTGAATTTTCTTCCCTTTTCCTACATTGGTGCTACCAAAATTCTCTTTTTGCTCTAGCACCGTACTCACGATCTCAGTCAAATAGTCTTTTTTCATAAAAAAGTTAATAAAACCTGGTCCTGCAATATCTAGCTTTTCAACAGAAGCCGTTTCATAATTAAAATGGCCGACAATATCCTCCGCTATCATTTTAGGTGCTTTTTTAGCTACTCGTGCCAGTTGCATCGCTAGATTAGTCGCAAAATCGCCATGGGTTTTGTCTTTAGGTGTTTCTATAACGATCTCTGGCAGCTCTTCCATTGAAGCGAGACCAGCTCGTACAGTAGCTTCAGCTAATTCCTTCTTTAAGCCTTCTTTTAATTGCTCCACTTGACTCATACGTCTATACCTCCTTGAATTCCACGTGCATATGATAACTTCCCGTACTTGCTCCTTGCATAACTAGCCCATACCGAAGATGAACGTCACCTTCACCTGCTATCTCATCCCAGTTATAGGTAACCTCTGATGTTGCTGTCCGCATCGCCATCGGACCATATAAGCTGTGATAGGTTCCTTCTGTTTCCGTGCCAGGGATAAACCGTTGGTTCATCGTAATAGCCCCTTTTCGTTGAACAAGCATTTGGCCATCACTCAGTTTAATAGTCTGATCTGTCGTCCTATCCTGTCCTTCCTCTCTCGGTTCCGTAAAGCGCAATACGAGGATATGACCACGCTGGAATAAACGACCTGATGCCTCCATTTTATGAACCTCTTTGCGTTTCCCATCTTTAACTGTCGTATGAATGGTTATTAAGACAGTCGATCCCTTTGAAGGCATAAGCTTGCATTCTCCTTTTATCTCCATTTAATAACTCTACTATTATAACGAAAATAGAAGCGACCATTCAAGCCATTTTAAAGGCATTCGGCTTTATGACTTAAATTTGGTGCAGACCACAGACAAATGAATCGAAACGCCTTTTACTAAGGGAAACAGGTCATGACGAACTTCACAAAATTATTTCCCTCGTTATTCATTCTGTCACTAATTCATATAAAACGATCCTCAATCAGGACATTAGTGGCCGTTATCTCCCGCCTAAATAGATTATCTCTACTCTCTATTTTGAGGCGGGAGTTTTACGGGCACTTATCTGTGATAAAAAAGCCCTTCAAGGCCACGATAAGCCATGAAAGGGCTGACGATTAAGGTGTAGTAAAGCCTAACATCATTTCTCTTAAAAATTTACTTGCAGCGATCGCTGTTTTTTCAGCATGGTCATAGACTGGCGCCACTTCAACGAGGTCACAGCCGACGACTGTCACTTCAGAGCCAGCAATGGCATGGATAGCCTCTAATAATTCTGTTGATGAAATCCCCCCAGCTTCTGCTGTTCCTGTGCCAGGAGCATAAGCCGGATCAAGGACATCAATATCTATCGTGACATATACAGGGCGTCCCGCTAAGCTAGGCAGCACTTCCTTCAATGGTTCTGCTACCGTAAACTTACTCATATGCATGCCTGATTCTCGAGCGTAGTGGAATTCTTCTCTCATACCTGAGCGGATGCCGAATGAATAAACATTTCCAGCACCAATTAACTCACACACTTTACGAATGGGTGTGGAATGGGATAGGACTTCCCCTTCGTAGGACTCTCGCAAGTCCGCATGCGCATCAATATGAATAATTGCTAAGGTTGGATGTCTTTTGAATACGGCGCGCATAACAGGCCATGACACTAAGTGCTCGCCTCCAAGACCGACAATAAACTTACCATCTTCTAGCAGCTGATCAGTGTAATTTTCAATCATATCTAAACTACGGGCTGCATTTCCAAATGGCAATAGCATGTCCCCAGCATCATGAACAGAGAGTTCCTCTAAATGTTTATCTAAATAAACGCTGTACTCTTCTAAACCAATGGACGCTTCCCTAATGCGATTAGGCCCAAAACGTGAGCCAGGCCGGAAACTGACTGTATAGTCCATCGGCATGCCAAACATGACGATTCCGCTTTCTTCATATGTTTTATCGGCCATAATAAATTTACGCCCTGAGTAACCTTCATCAAAATACATGACTAGTTCCCCCTGTTAAGCTTTCGTTAAATCAGCTACAAATTTAGGTAATACGAAGGCCGCTTTGTGGATATCTTTTGTATAGTATTTTGTGTCAATATCATGAAAACGATCCTCAGCCACATGCAACGGATCATGCTTCTTTGATCCTAACGTAAATGTCCACAATCCACTTGGGTATGTCGGAATATTGGCCGTATAAAGCCGTGTTACAGGAAACGTTTCTGAGACATCACGGTATGCATTCCGAATTAAGTCTTGATGAAACCAAGGGTTGTCCGTTTGAGCAACAAACAAGCCGTCTTCTTTTAATGCTTTGGCAATCCCTTCATAAAACCCTTTTGTAAACAAATTCACAGCTGGTCCAACAGGTTCAGTTGAATCGACCATGATCACATCATAAACGGCTTCGCTTTCTGCAATATGCATGAAGCCATCTGCCACTTTCACGTCTACGCGTGGATCATCCAATTTACCAGCAATACTCGGTAAAAACTCTTTAGAGTATTCGATGACTTTGCCATCAATCTCCACAAGAGTCGCCTTTTTCACTTCTGGATGCTTTAAAATTTCACGTATCACACCGCCATCTCCGCCTCCTACAACGAGGACATTTTCCGGATTAGGGTGAGTATGAAGTGGGACATGGGCGACCATCTCATGATAGACGAATTCATCCCTTTCAGTCGTCATTACCATACCATCGAGTAACAGCATATTACCAAACTCTTCTGTTTCCACCATATCAAGCTGCTGAAAAGGCGTTTTTTCACTGACGTACGTCCGCTTAATTTTCGCCGTTATACCAAAATTTTCTGTCTGTTTTTCTGTAAACCAAATACTCATTCCAATCACCTCTTATTCATAATGTCTACCATTTTTCTTTGACTCATTTATCACAGATAACCGTCCGTAAAACTCCCATCTCTAAATAGAGAGGAGAGCAAAAGCTATGCAGACGGGAGATAGGACGCTGATGTCTATCGATCAGTGGGAGAAGAACGAAACCCCCACTGATTGAAAGTTCTTTTCATCCTTTCATTCAAGCCCATACATATGGTTCTTTCCTAATCGTCTCGTTATGTCGTGAAAAAGACAGACATATAGACAGATTTTCTCTTTTGAAAAACTACAGGAAAAGTATAGCCGAATCGAGCAAAAATAGAAACCATTTTCTCTTCGTTTTTTCACACGTATAACATCTCTTATCGTGTGGAAAACTGTGGTAATGATGGTACATAGAACTGACGACGACCATTAGTGTCGGAAGGAAGGAACAGGATGGAAGTTTTAACAAGAACCGCGCAGCGAAGACGACGACGTTTGTGGAAAAAAATACTTTGGTCAAGCTTATTAGTTATTTTTTTTACCTTTCTCACACTGAGTGCTTTTATTTTATATATTTATAACATGGGAGCACCTTCTTTAACTGTTCCTGAAACAAGTATTGTCTATTCAGCCGACGGGCAAACGATTGGTGAATTTAGTCAAGGTGAACATCGTTATTGGATTCCACTTGACCATATGGGAGAGGATATCCTCAATGCCACACTTGCTATTGAAGATAGACGATTTTACACCCATTACGGCTTTGACCCTATTCGAATTGGCCGAGCCATTCTAACTAATCTAACAACAGGTACCAAGTCCCAAGGGGCAAGCACTATTACTCAGCAGTACGCTCGAAACCTTTTTTTATCGCATGATAAAACGTGGGTTAGAAAGTTTAATGAGGCCCTTTATGCTCTCAGGCTTGAGCTTCATTATACGAAGGAAGAGATTTTAGAAGGCTACCTCAATACGATTTATTACGGACACGGCGCCTATGGTATTGAAGCCGCGGCCAATCTATATTTTCAAAAAAATGCTGAAGCGTTAACGACTGCCGAAGCAGCCATGTTAGCAGGCATTCCCAAGGGACCGAGCCTCTACTCTCCTTTCGTCGATTTAGATAGAGCGACAGGAAGACAACAAGTTGTACTCAATTCCATGCATGAAATGGGTGTGACAACAGAAAAAGAAATCGAGGTATCTAAAAGGGAAGACATCCAGCTTGCTGAGGAGAGCGAGATGACAGGCAAGCGTATCGCCCCCTATTTTCAAGATGCCCTTCGCCAGTGGCTTGTTGAAGAGCACGACTTTGATATGACAGTTTTAGATGGTGGGGGATTAACCATTTACACGACGTTGTTAACAGATATGCAAAAAGAAGCTGAACGTCTTATCACTAAGGAGCTTTCCTTAGATGAAGAGCTTTCCTTAGATGAAGAGCTAGAAACAGCGCTCGTAGCGATTGATCCTCGTACGGGTGATGTCCGAGCTCTCGCCGGTGGCAAAAATTATAATGAAAGCACCTTTAATCGCGCAACGCAAGCTAAACGTCACCCTGGGTCTACGTTAAAACCATTTCTATACTATGCCTCATTGGAACATGGGTTAAGACCTAACTCCATGTTAAAAAGTGAGGAAACGACGTTTGTCTATGATGAAGGTAGAGAGGAGTATCATCCCGGTAATTTTAACCACCGTTACGCAGATGATTATATTACTATGCTCCAGGCTCTTGCCGTCTCAGATAATATTTACGCAATGAAAACTCACTTTTTGTTAGGATTTGAAGATTTAGTAGACACGGCTGCCAAGTTTGGTATCACTAGTCAGATGTCCCCTGTTCCGTCACTTGCGCTTGGCACCAGTGACGTAGGGATTATGGAAATGACGAGTAGTTACAGCCCCTTTGCTAATGGCGGTTATCACATCCCACCACGATTTGTTGAAAAGATAGTCGATCGAGATGGCAATATCCTTTTCGAAGCAAAAACAGAACGTATAAAGACGTTAGATCCAGCTTATACAGCGATTATGACGGATATGATGAAGGGGATGTTTGAACCGGAATTAGGAGCTGACTATGCGTCTGTCACCGGAGGAAGTATTTCAAGCATTCTTGAAGACAGACCAGTCGCTGGAAAAAGTGGGTCGACTCAATCAGATAGCTGGATGATTGGGTTTACACCGCAGCTTGTAACAGGTGTGTGGACTGGCTATGACGATGCTAGAGCATTAGAGGGAGATGATGCCCAACATTCCAAACAAATTTGGGCACTTTTCATGAAAAAAGCGTTAAAAAATGATTTAAAACTCTCTTTCCCTGTTCCTGATAACGTGGTGGAAGTGGCGATTAACCCTTTCAATGGCTTGTTAGCTACTGAAGACTGTCCAATCAGCCGACCCACATTATTTTTAAGCGGGTCAGAGCCATCAGAATATTGTACAGAGCATATTGATGAGACCGAAGAACACGATGGTAATAATGACGAATTACGAGAAAAGTTCCGTCAACGAGAAGATAAGAAAAAAGAAAAGTGGCTAGATAAATTGTTTGACTGGGTGACTCTAAATGATTAATGATGACAAAAAAACAGACGAAGAGAATCGAGATCGATTCACCTTCGTCTGTTTTTTGTCTTAGTATTTCTATGAGCATGTGGGTATAGTTTACAAAAGGATAGGAGATCAAGCAAGACAAAATTTAGAAAGTCACATATCATTCATACTTTGCTCACCTCAATTTTGTCTTTTGCCTTTATGTTGTGCTTAGATCCTCCTTTAACTGGGCATCTGCTCGTTCCCACATACCTGCATCAAAGTCCATCAAAAATCTTTTTAATATAGCCTTTGATGTGTCATCCATGTGAGAAACGATGATTTTTCGTTTAAGCGATTTATCCATATTGTTGACGTGTTCAGGCAAGCTTTTGTACCCTCTGCGAATGTCTCTATCAACCGTCATTTCACAGCCTGTCACACCCACATATGCCGGCCCACCGTTTACTGGTTCCACCGTTACCCACACTAACCAGTATGGGCGGCCATTCGGCACTTCCTCTTTATCTTTTAAAAATTTAATCCCTTTTTCGACAACACTCCGGGCATGTAAAGCACCCATATCCACAAATGCCTCACCTGCTTTAACATCAACAAACACAGGGGTGATGTTGTTTAAATTTAATGTCCCAACCCCAAATCCCCCGTGACCATCAGTAGAATCATTGCTTAAGATGTTAAAGCTTTTGCTCATTTTCTTAATTTTTTCATTTTTCTCTTTATCTGCTTCATTCATGTATTATCCCTCACCTTCACCGAGTCATCATCGTTTCTTTTAGTTTATCATAGAACGTTTTTGTCATGCACAAATGGCACTCCCCTTCTTGATCATGATCATCCCATCGGATATTGCGCGACAAGAGGTATTGAAAGATAGGAAAAGGAATGGTTAAATATAGACACACCCATGTAATGGAGGGAGCAATTAATCATGCCAATTGTAACGATAAAAATGCTTGAAGGACGTACAGATGATCAAAAACGTGCTCTTGTGGAAAAAGTGACAGAAGCTGTCACCGAAACAACTCAAGCGCCAGCAGAAAGAGTGTCTGTCATCATCGAAGAAATGTCTCCAGCCCATTTTGGAGTTGGCGGCACACGGGCTAGCGATAAAGCTTAAGCAGTCAATTAACATGAAAAAAGTACTGTGAGACAAGAGGTAACCATCTTGTCTCACAGTACTTTTTTAAAACGATAGGGTTAAACTGTTCTCTTTATTGACCACCATCACTCACGCCAATAGTCCTACTGGCAGTAACTTCCCCTCTTAAGGCTTCAATAAAGTGATAGGCTTCTGTAATATCTTCTTCAGTGTAATTTTGCTTCGCTTTTAATTTAAACACTTTTTTCGTCACGTCTTCTTTCGGTAACTCCTCGAAGAAAAGAACAGTAGATACTAATTCAAGAAATTTAGCACTTTGTTCATTGAGATGTTTCAGCACATGAGAAACATCAGGAAAGTCCCCGCCTGCCACCCTCAAAAATTCAGCTCCTGCTTCCGCCAACGTATAACGATATTGCTGGTAACCCGCTTTTTGTTCCTTCACTTCGGAAATAAAGGCTAATTGGGTCATCTCCTCGACTCTCAGCGTCAGCTCTTCAGAATATGGCCCATACATATGATACTGATATTTCTCGTAAAACGGCAAGCCCAGCTTTTTAGCTATGTAAATCATCTTCTGAAGCTTTTTCCGACCAACAATTTCCCCAGTTTGTTGGAATAGTGCTAAAAGCTTCGCATGTTCATTCAACACAACTACCCCTCCTGATTTAAAAGTAATGACAAAATCCGTTGTTTTTCTTCCCGAAACGTCGTGTGGTCGGTTAACAAATCTTTAGGATAATACAGTTTATGGTCCGTGCGCTTCTTTCCAGAAATCGCTTCGACCACGTCTGATTCCCTTGAGAGTTCTCGCAATTCGCCATTTGGCATTAATAAATGAATTGGCAATCGTTCATCTTTCTCACCTGGCCGATAAAAATCGTACGGTAAATCAGAGGAGGAATCGATGACAAGATAATAGTCTGGATTGAGCCCAATTTTTTTAAAAAGCTCTTGTAATTCCGGCCATATGAGCATTTGCTTACTTGGATTACACTCCACATATTTAAATAGGCGTCGGTGCATAAACCGCTGGCATAGGTCGCTCAGAATGGCGTCCTTCTCATCTTCCCATGCTTGAAAATAGTAGAGGATAATGGATTCATCTAATTTTAGATAGTCGTTTAACGTCACCTGCCCGTTAAACATCGACATAAAATGACCAGGGGTGATTTGAAAATCGTATCCTTGCTCAAGTAATTCTTTCGCACGATTTAATATTTTGCAAAGGATCACTTCAGCACTTCGCGTTACGGGATGAAAATACACTTGCCAGTACATTTGATAACGGCTCATAATATAATCTTCTACAGCATGCATCCCACTATGTTTAAATACCGCCTGATCTTCTTCAGGCCGCATCACCCGCAAAATGCGTTCCATATCAAACTGCCCGTAACTGACACCTGTGTAAAATGCATCTCGTAATAAATAATCCATTCGATCCGCATCAATTTGACTTGAAATTAAACTAACTAGCAGCTTATTATCATATGTTTTGGCAATGACATCTGCCACTTTGTTTGGGAAGTCATCACCCATCTTTTTAAGGACCTCATTAATTTCCGTGTCTCCCGTAATAATGCGACGCGTCCACTGCTCATGATCCATATGAAACACTTTTTCGAACGAATGAGAAAAGGGCCCGTGTCCCACATCATGCAATAAAGCTGATGCTAAACAGACAAGACGTTCATCAGCATCCCATACCCCTTTTCGCTCTAAAATATCGACCATCCGCCGCATAATTTCATACACGCCGAGCGAATGATTAAAGCGTGTATGTTCAGCACCATGAAACGTCACATACGTCGTACCCAGTTGCCTGATACGCCTTAGTCTTTGAAACTCTTTCGTGCCAATTAGTTCCCAAATAAGTTCATCTCTTACGTGAATGTAACGATGAACTGGATCTTTAAATACTTTTTCTTCTTCAAGCTTACCATCTGGCCTAGTCATGTCGTCGGTGACCCCTTCCATGTCTAACTGTGACGTTCTGCTCTAGTTAATCTTATTTTATTATACTAGACAAGCTGTAAAATTGGCACCTACTTCCGTCTACTAGACGCCATTTTTTAACAAAAAAAGGACTTATCCTTTAGTTACTCGTAAAAAAACTGCAGGCGGCTGTGATCACTCACCCGTCTGCAGAATCGTCATTTTGAACTTTGAAGCTTAGCTTTATATGTCCATAACGTGGCCACACATTATTTCATTCGCTTTTTTACTTTCTCAATTAATTGATCCTCATCTGGCGCAGTTACCGGACGGTCATTGACGAATGCAAAAGCCTTTTTACGTCCCGGTCCACAGTATGATTGACACCCGATATCTATGTTCGCATCTGGATCTAATTTTTTTAACTTCGGAAGTAATGTTTTAATATTGGTGGCCTGGCAATCATCACAAATTTTAAATTCGTTTGCCATCTGACACCACATCCTTTTCAAGTCAATCTCCTCTATGATGGTTACTGATGTATTTTACAACTTCTTGATAGTAAAATGCAATAACCTTGTTTAAACTGTTTAAACGAATTATGATATAATTTTCTCGCATAGCACTTCTACTGCTATGCTTTATCACAGATAACCGTCCGTAAAACTTCCGACTCAAAATAGAGAGAAGAGCTAACTCTATTTAGGCGGGAGATAACGGACGCTAATGTCCTGATTAACTCGGGCCAACAGGATGTTGGTCACACAAGCGTTTTCGCAGGAGCGAAGACGTTAGCTTGTGTTCCTTATCAGTGGGAGAAGAACAAAAACGCCCACTGATTGAAGGGCATTTTATGGCATGACAGAGGAGTTCAAACTATGACAAATCAACTACTTCACCGGCAACATTGGCTGTTTTATGATCAAGCTTTCTCTGGTTTAACGATGAATCCGATCCATTCTTTTGCAATGGATGATACCTTATGTCAAAAAGCGGCCAATCTCCATGACACGGCATTGGCCCGTTCATGGGTTCACGACAAAACAATTGTCCTTGGTATTCAAGATAGCCGCCTTCCTTTTATTGAAGATGGTATTCGGTATCTTCAAAATGAAGGCTATGATGTGATTGTACGAAATTCAGGCGGTTTAGCTGTTGTACTTGATCCAGCGATTTACAACTTATCTCTTATTTTTAAAGAGGAAAAAGGGCTGACAATTGATAGAGGGTACGAGATGATGGTGGAACTGACCCGCTGGCTGATTGAGGAGTTGGGATCGGACATCGTCGATGGGGAAATTAAAGAATCGTATTGTCCTGGGCGTTATGACTTAAGCGTTAACGGTCAAAAATTTGCCGGCATTTCTCAACGACGGTTACGAGGCGGGGTTGCGGTACAAATATATTTAGCGATGAGCGGAAGCGGCTCACAGCGTGCTGCTCTTATTCGTGATTTTTACAAGTATGCTGTCAATCAGTCGGAAACAAAATTTGACTATCCGCACATTTCCCCAGAGAAAATGGCGTCACTTGAAGAATTAGCAGGTTATCATTACACAGCAGAGGTACTGAATCATCGGCTTTTACTCCAGCTCCAACAATTAAGCGATCGTTTAACAACTTATCAGTTGAACGAAGAAGATTGGTCTGTGTATGAAAATAACATCGCGCGCATGGTCAAACGAAACGAGAAATTACCATTACCTGACCGTTCTTAAAAAGGGGATTACAGTTTCCTTGGTCTTTATAGCAGATGGTTGCGGCACGCGTGTTTTTAATGATAATGTCTCGTGTCTCAACGTTTTTTATGTGAACTTTAGCGTTTTAAGACCTTCACTTCAGACTGCGCTTCCCTCCGGGAGATGACGGACGACAATGTCCTGATTGAAGATTCATTTTATCATTGCGCATCATAAAGCTAAGCTTCAATCAGTGGGAGTTTTCCTTTATCCCCCAACTAAACTTTTCGATCTTCTTAAGTTGTGAGGTAGGGGTTTTACTGCCCCTTATGAGTGGGATAAATAAAAATTTATTGTACAGTGTTGGTAATTTTAAAACATCATTATAGAATTGAATCATTTAAGAAAAAGAAGCTGGGACAAAACCCAGTGATTAAGAATGGCCCTCTCGTATGTGAGAGCCATTTTTAAATTCATCTTTTGTTATTTTAGATTGCTTGTCAAAAATACACTCGCTTGTTGCGGGCAATGCTTCAGCTAATCGGGGGGAAGATCCCCCCCGATGGATCTTCTGCTCCTGCGATTACTCGTCGCAAATAAATCAGCTCTTTCTTATCCCACAGGCGTCTCGTGTTTTTGACAATCAACTGGTTTGAATAAAACCCATAACCTCGTAATTATGTACACAAAAAAGATACCTTCTGATAAAGTTAAATCACCCAACATAACAAAATCGGAGGTATCCTTATGTTTAAAGATTATAACATGAATCAAGTCATTTTGCCGATGGATTTAGCCTATAAATTACAGGGAAATGATATTGTTTTTGCAGTGATTAATCTGGTGGAATCTATTCCAGGTGAAGCATTGACCTGAACATTAGGGTAAGCCATGCCTATTTGCATCGCAATTTTCCCTGCCATCGAATACCCATCCCACTGTTATTTTAGCATCAGAATATTTTTTTATTAAATCACCGACATATTCAATCGCTTCTTCGCTGCAATCAAACGTTCTATTGTTGAGCATATGATGTACTGTCCGTTCCCAATCCAGTATATCAGTAAATGTTGTCCCAGGTATAACAACGACAATATCGTCCGGATTTGATGGACCTCCTCTTGTAATTGCATTAATATGATTGACTGCCTTAAGCTCTGGCATCTGGTCTACGGACGGTAAAATGTGATAATGCGTCGTTACACGATTTTGTTGTTAATTGCTTTTAAATCTTCCTCTATTTGATGTATTATCTTTTCCAGTCGCTTTGACTTTTTGCGCGTTAAGAAGTGCAAAAATTGACACATCCAGAGTTCACACTTAGAGGTGCCCATCCTATATGAGTTTTCTATAATATTCATGTCGTCCCTCCTCCTATTGTCTCAGGGTATTAATTTTATCACACCTAAATACACGGTTCTTTAGCTATGTTGTAAAAAACGCTTCTTCTCCAGTTTGAAACTGTAGCATGTCATGATTAAGCTCACTCCCGCAATTACTACTAACATAGTCTCCTTCAATCACTAGACTTTCACCATTGTAATAATAATGTCTACTATAGGTTACCATTCTCCTCTCTCCAAAATGAAGCCTTCATCTGAGAAGCTACACCTATAACGGAGCAAACTAGGACATATGAACTTATTTTCAGTTTACGAGGCCCCTCTCCTTTAAACATTATTACTCTAAAAACAGTCATTTTTAACCTTTTATATTTGTTATTTTTTTGATAGTGTAAGTCTAGGTTGATATTTGTATTATTTAGGAGATTAACCATAATGAAACTTCACATGTTAAAGAAAGTTATTGAGTATAAAAGAAAAGAAATGGTGACGTCAGGACTAACTAATGGATTTACCAATCACGTGACGCTAAAGCACAGTCATGAATTAGATAAGCTTATCGTCGAATACCAAAAAATGAAAAAGGGATAGTGCCGATACAACGAACCTTCAATCAGTGGGGCTTTTCGTGCTTCTCCCACTGATTGGTAGTTGAGTCAATCACATTAGCGATCGTTACCTCCCCACTGCCACCCCTGACATTATCTCCATCTACACTTAAAAACCATGATCTATAAAGTAAGATCATGGAAATTGGCACAAGAGCAATCCCATTAGTAAAAGTTAAAAAATTATCCCCAATTACCTGAATCATCCTCGACGAAAATACTCGCGAAATCGTTACTATCAACGTAAATTTTCCCTTCCTTAAAGGCTCCCCCTCTTCCAACACGATTATAAAAACATCTTTGTGATGTCATGCCGTCTCACACTCATCATTGGGCTTTTTTCTTTACGCTTGCTTGCGAACTTGGTTTCTTTTTTGTTGCTTGTTTCCCTGTTTTCTTTTTGTTTTTATCAATAGATGCCTGTAATGCGGACATGAGGTCTGTCACATTTGACGCTGCTGGTGCTGGTTTCCCAGTCATCTCTACCGTCTTTTCTCCTGCCCGTTTCTGTTCAATCATTTCCAGCAAGGCGTTTCGATAATCATCTTGATATTTTTCTGGATCAAACGGGGTTGTCAGTTGCTTAATAAGCATAAGTGCCGTATCCAGTTCTTTTTTTGTAATTTGTTGATTATCAGGGATAGCAACCTCTCCAGCATGCCGGACTTCATCAGGAAAATGGATCGTCTCCATCACCAATGTATTTTGATAAACACGGACGATGGCCAATTGCTCTTTCGAACGAATAATAATTTTAGCGACACCTATCTTTCCTGATTCTTCTAATGATTGCCTTAATAGTACATACGCTTTTCCCCCGCCGGTATCCGGTGCAAGAAAGTAGCTTTTGTCAAAATAAATAGGGTCTATTTCCTCTAATTTAACGAAATCGATAATCTCGACTGCTTTATCTTCACTTTCTTTACGTAAGCTTTGTAAATCCTCATCATCAAGAACAACAAATTTGTTTTTTTCATATTCGTATGCTTTGACAATATCCTCGTTTGCTACTTCTTTTTCACAGCTACTACATACTTTTTCATAAGAAATTGGCGTATGGCATTCTTTATGAAGTTGTCTTAATTTGATGTCTTTATTTTCTGTTGCAGCATGAAGCTTCACTGGAATATTGACTAAACCAAAGCTGATCGTTCCTTTCCACATCGTATGCATAACATCACCTGTTTTTAATTACTATCCTGCTAGTTTTTTGGTGGGATTATGCAGGCGATTTTTGGCTAAAATAATGACAGTTGTCTGACAGGAGGAGAATGACATGATACCAATGCGTTTAACGCCTGCAACTCGTTTGCCTGAAGGTGATAATTGGCAATATGAAGTGAAATATGATGGCTTTCGCTGTCTTCTTCTTATAGAGCAAAACAGCGTGCAATTATTAAGCAAAACTGGCAAGGTTTTAAACCGTTCCTTCCCCGAGATTGAAGCCTTTGTCCAGAAGCTTACAGATGCTTTACAGCCATATCTTCCCCTTCAATTTGATGGTGAATTAGTCCATTTAGTGAATAGTTATAAAAGTCATTTCTCCACCGTGCAAAAACGGAGCAGAATGAAGAAAGTAACAACGATCCAGGATTCAGCAACGACACTTCCTTGCCATCTTGTTGTGTTTGATTTGCTAAAAATAAATGGGAGATCCCTTGTAACAATGCCGTTACAGCAACGACAGAAGCAATTATCTCGCTTGTTTAAGACACTCGATCTTCCATTATCCGTTATACCCGAAGACAGCCGTTACCTTCAGTACATTAATCCTTCTACGTCAATGGACCGCCTCTGGGACAAGATCGTTCAATTTAATGGAGAAGGGCTCATCGCTAAAAAGGCCCCATCGTCATACAAAGAAGGAATCAGAAGTAACTACTGGTTGAAAAAGAAATTTTGGCGATCGATCAGTGTGATTTTAGTCAAGTATAACGAACTTAATGGTTATTTTCAGGGAGCAGTCTACAAGGATGATACGTTAATATCAATTGTTGATGTGACACATGGATTTAGTGATAAAGAAAGGCAAACACTTATGACTATTTTTACACAAAACGGACACCGAGAGACTTCTACTACTTGGCAACTGACACCTTCGATTTGTGTTAGTGTGGAGTGCATTGATTTTGACGGTTCCCACTTGCGTGAGCCTCGCTTTTCATCATTTTTATTAGATGAACACCCTGATCACTGCACGTGGTTGCAAATGCAGAGACAACTTTATCCACTCCCCTCTCCTGTGGCGATCACACATCGTGACAAACCAATTTGGCCAGACGATCACATGACCAAAGACGATTACCTGATCTTCTTGCAACAAGTTGGCCCGTTCATGCTGCCTTTTTTGCAAAACCGCTTGTTAACAGTTATCCGCTATCCACACGGTGTAGAGGGTGATGCTTTTTATCAAAAAAACGTACCTGACTACGCCCCTGATTTTGTTAACACCGTTCAAGAAGATGATATAACATATATCACGTGTAATAGCATGGACACCCTTCTTTGGTTAGGAAATCAGCTTGCTTTAGAATTTCATATTCCATTTCAGCCTTACACGGAACGTAAACCAACTGAAATCGTTTTGGACTTGGACCCACCTTCAGTTAACCATTTCCCGTTAGCTATTGAAGCGGCTCAACGCTTTAAAGCGATATTCAATGAGTGCCATATTACCTCCTTCATTAAGACATCTGGTCGAAAAGGGTTGCAATTGTATATTCCATTACCAAAGGGAAAGTTTTCTTATTATGACACTCGCACAGTCACTGCTTTCTTTTGTCGTTTTTTATGTGAACAGGAGCCCTCACTATTCACAACTGAGCGTTTAAAAAAGAACCGAGGTGAACGCTTGTACCTTGATTATATGCAGCATGATGCCGGCAAAACACTCATTGCCCCTTATTCACCAAGAGGAGGAAAAGAAGGGACGGTGTCTGTTCCACTCTATTGGGAAGAAGTTAAGGAGAGTCTTTCCCCCGCTCACTTTACCGTACGAAACGTCATTGATCGCCTTTTAAAAAAGGGAGACCCTTTTAGATTCATGTATGAGACAACGAATGAATCGGCCATTCAAACTCTTTTAAACCGATTAAGAGAGTAGAACAGTTCTATTTAGAGCTAATTGATAAGTCACAAGCTGTATTAGGGAACTGGTTAGACATATACTTCCCTTTTCAGCAGTAAAAAGAGTTCCATATTTTTTTCTCATAGCAATATAAGCAAAAAACACAACAAGACCCCCTCATAAGCAACTACTTTTGAGAGAGCCTTGATCATTACCGTTATTAGTTGATGCCTTGCATAGCTGTAATGAGTGCAAGCTTATAAACATCTTCTGTATTACAACCTCGGGATAAATCATTTACTGGCTTATTCAGCCCTTGTAAAATCGGTCCGATCGCTTCAAAGTTCCCAAGGCGCTGCGCTAACTTATAGCCGATATTACCTGCTTCCAAACTAGGGAATATGAATGTATTTGCTTGTCCATTTAAAGGAGAATCTGGCGCTTTTTTAGCCGCAACAGTCGGCACAAAGGCTGCGTCAAACTGAAACTCCCCATCTAACATAAGTTCTGGTGCTTTTTCTTTGGCTAACGCCGTCGCCTCGATGACTTTTTCGGTTTCGGGACTTACTGCTGAACCTTTTGTCGAAAAGCTGAGCATCGCGACTTTAGGGTCAATTCCGAACACTTTTGCCGTTTTGGCTGCTTCAATAGCCGTTTCTGCTAAGTCATTGCTATCAGGTGCGATATTAATGGCGCAGTCACCAAATATATATCGTTCGTCTCCTTTAACCATGACAAACACACCTGACGTTTTTTTCACGTCAGCTTTTGTTTTAATAATTTGTAGAGCCGGTCTCACCGTATCTCCTGTAGAATGAACTGCGCCGCTAACAAGACCAGAAGCCTTGTCAGTATAGACGAGCATAGTACCAAAGTAATTAGGTGTTTTTAAGATTTTTTCTGCTTCTTCTTTTGTATTCTTACCTTTTCTGCGTTCCACAAAAGCGTCTACTAATTCACTAAAGCCTGAATATGTTTCAGGATCATAAATCGTTAGCTGTGAGACATCTATATTGTGTACCTCAGCTTTCGCCTTTATCTCATCTTCATTTCCTACTAATATAGGATTTAATATACCACCCTTTTTCAACCTTACCGTCGCTTCAAGTATGCGCTCATCCGTACCCTCAGGAAAAACGATAGAAGGGTTGGCTTTTTTTACTTTTTCTTGTATAGCTGTAAACATATCGCTCACAGGAATTCCTCCTTTATTACTCACTATCTATTAGCATACTCCTTCTGGAGAAAAAAATAAATTAATGGGACCGCTTGCTATTAAAAGTTTTAATTTTCTGAACATAAATCTTTCCTATTTAAAGTTCGACCTCCTCAAATTAAAATCTTGTAAGCTTTAATATTAACGAGTCTACTTACCTAATCTCTCGTCTATGTTATTTAATTTATTAATCCCACTGTTTTATCGGTCAATCTCCTTCAATTATTAACTCAATTCCTGAATAACTTACTGTTACTCTGAATTAAATGTCATAACAAGAAGAACGTTCATAACATGATATTAGTCTTGCAACCGCATTCATTTATCTTGTATAATGAATGAACATTCACTCATTTATATTTTGTTTAGGAGGTTAAATATGAACTGTGAGGCGCTATTTCAACCGTTTAAAATTCGTTCTTTGTCTTTAAAAAACCGAGTCATCATGGGGTCGATGCATGTTGGCCTGGAAGGGTTGGAGAATGGATTGGAAAAGTTAACAGCTTTCTACGAAAAGCGCGCTGCCCATGACGTTGGCTTAATCGTGACAGGTGGCGCGGCAGTGAATGCTGTAGGAAGTGGAGGCCCTGATTTTATGTCTATCTATGATGACGATGATATTGAGCGATGGGCACACTTAACTCAAGCTATTCATAAAGTAGGTGGAGCGATCGCACTTCAATTATTTCACGCAGGTCGTTACGCATATAAGGATGTGATAGGTCAATCACCTGTTGCCCCATCCCCTCTTAAATCACCTATTAACCCTGACACCCCTGAAGAGTTAACTCATGAGGACATTGAGAAAACCATTAATGACTTTGCTACTGGGGCTTGGCGTGCAAAAAAGGCTGGCTTTGATGCAGTGGAGATAATGGGCTCTGAAGGTTATTTAATCAATCAATTCGTTTCACCGGTGACAAATAAGCGCACGGATCACTGGGGAGGCTCCTTCAAAAACCGGCTAGCCTTCCCCACTAAAATCGTAACCGCTGTTCGCGATATGGTAGGTGAGCATTACCCCATTTTCTTCCGTATGTCTGGGCTTGACCTTATTGATAGCAGTACAACAGAAGCTGAGACATTACAATGGGCTCAAGCGATGGAAGCAGCAGGGGCTGATGTGCTTAATGTGGGTATCGGTTGGCACGAATCGCAGATTCCTACTATATCAATGAAAGTTCCAAGAATGCACTTCCTGCCAGTTGCTGAAAGTATTGCCGAGGTCGTCTCTATTCCCGTTGTAGCTAGTAATCGAATTAACGATCCACAAGATGCTGCTGCTATTATTGAGAAAGGAAAAATAGAGCTTATTTCCATGGCTCGTCCTTTTCTTGCAGACCCTGCTCTCCTCTCCAAAGCTAAAATAGGACGTTTCAGTGATATTAATACGTGTATCGCTTGTAATCAAGCCTGCCTCGATCATGTTTTTGAAGGCAAAACGGCCTCTTGCCTCGTCAACCCAGAAGCCGGCCGGGAGACAGAGCTGCATATGACACCAGCGACTATACGTAAGCGACTTCTCATCATTGGAGCTGGGCCAGCCGGACTGGAGGCCGCACGGGTTGCTGCTAAACGAGGCCACCACGTGATTTTAGCTGATGACAAACCTTATATTGGTGGACAATTGAACTTTGCTAAGCTCATTCCTGGTAAGCAGGAATTTAATGAAACACTTCGTTATTACAAAACACAACTGGACCAATTAAATGTTGAACTGCACCTTAACACTCACGTGGACAACAACTCACCTCTATTAAAGGACGCTGATGAGATCATTGTTGCAACCGGAATTATTCCTCGAAAACCACACATTAAAGGCATTGATGACCAGTCTGTCCCAAGTTATAGAGACCTTTTTGAAGGTCGCAGTCTTCCCTCTCACCACGTTACCATTATTGGAGGTGGAGGTATTGCCTGTGACTTAGCATTGTTCCTAAAAGATAAAGGTGTTGAAACAATTACCCTTCTACAACGAAGTACTAAATTCGCTAGAGGTACCGGTAAAACAACACGCTGGGCTACGTTGAAGGAGCTAAAACAAGCAGGTGTGGAGATGATTGGCGGTATCTCTTCTTATGATGCCATGACTGCCGACTCCATCACCTTTACTATAGAAAATAAACAACACACCTTATCCGATACGATGATCGTTCTAGCTGCTGGCCAGTTACCAAATGACGTTTTTTCTTTGCAAGAAACCTCATTAGAAAAGCCTTTTTATGTTATTGGAGGTGCTAAAAATGCTCAAGGGCTTGATGCCAAAAATGCTATTTATGAAGGAACCCTTTTAGGGCGATCACTTTAGTTTCTCGTCTAGCTCATCATCAGAAGGTTAGCTCTAAATTTAATAACTCATTTAGGAGGAAACCAATGGAAACCATTCTTTATCATATTGAAAATGGTGTCGCCACCATAACACTGAATAGACCAGAGGTAAAAAATGCTCTCAATGAAACATTGCATAAGGAGTTATATCATGTTTGGGACCAGGCAAGTACTAGTGATGAGGTAAAAGTCATCGTTCTTACTGGGGCCAAAAATGCCTTTTCAAGTGGTGCTGATTTAAAAAGTATCCCAACAGAAACACTAAAGAAATTTGATCATGGTGACTATCTGAAACGTACTTTTAATAACCTCATACCTTTGATTGATAATACAAATAAACCAACGATAGCTTATATAAACGGCGTAGCCGTAGGTGCAGGACTTAGTCTTACTCTTGCATGTGATTTTAGATTTGCAAGCGCTGATGCTAAGCTAGCTCTTAGCTTCTTAAAGATAGGTCTAGCTCCCGATGCTGGCACCTCCTATTACCTTCCACGCATTCTCGGTCTAGGTAAAGCAATTGAGCTTGGGCTCGGAGAACCAATTACAGCTGAAGAAGCTCATCGGATTGGTCTTATCTATCAAATTGGAGAACCCTATGAGTTCATTGAGAAAATTAAACAAGTGCCACAACCTGCTTATAGCGCGATGACATCCATGATGAAAAAGGGCCTTAATGGTTCCTTACAAGACGTACTAGATCGCGAAGCCGAGTACCAGTATATGGCTGGAAAGTCGCAAGCCCATAGCGAAGCCATTAACGCTTTTTTAAAGAAATCACGATAATAAGTTTCACATATATAACACATTAGCGTTGAAACGGATAAGGTGCCCCTTTGACAGCCTATCCGTTTTAAATTTGCCCCTTCGTACTGTTTAACTAGCATGTGTCTCACCGAGCAAGCTGTTTGGCATTCACTATACACCTTTGTATAATATGAAGTGTAAGATAGATAACGGCATGATATAAAAAGAACAGGAGTGACGAGATATGGCAGAGCCGGCTAAAACATTAGATGGATGGTATGTGCTACACGACTTCCGTAAGGTTAACTGGACAGAATGGAAAAAAGTATCCTCAGAAGAACGAGAATCAATTATGGCGGAGTTTTTAACTCTTTTAAAAAAGTGGGATGACGCACAGGCGTCTTTTGAAGGGAGTCACACATTATACTCCATTCTTGGACAAAAAGCGGATCTCATGATAATGGTCCTTCGCCCAACAATGGATGAACTTATTGAGATTGAAACAGCGTTTAATAAAACACGACTTGCAGAATTTACGATTCCTACTTATTCATACGTATCCGTCGTTGAATTAAGTAACTACTTACCATCAGATAAAGATCCTGAACAGGACCCTGAAATTCAGGCTCGCTTAAAACCAATCTTGCCGAAGTGGGAATATGTTTGTTTCTATCCGATGGACAAGCGTCGTAATGGAAACGATAACTGGTATATGCTATCCATGGAAGAACGCCAATCGTTGATGAGAAGCCATGGCATGATTGGAAGAAATTATGCAGGCAAAGTACGACAAATCATTTCCGGTTCAGTGGGCTTTGACGATTGGGAGTGGGGAGTCACCTTATTCGCCCATGACGTCTTGCAATTTAAAAAGCTCGTATATGAAATGCGCTTTGATGAAGTGAGTGCCCGTTACGGTGAATTCGGCTCTTTTTACGTCGGTACACTTCTGGAAGAGGCTGCTATCAAAAAATACCTTCACGTCTAATATCACCCTGTCCCCAAAATCCAGTTCACTCTTGATTTGGGGATTTTTAGTGCCCTTAGTTTCATCTTGCTCGCTCTTGTCCCCTATTGAGACGTAAATTCTCCATAAAACGAACCTTCAAGCAGGACATTAGTGTCCGTTAGCTCCCGCCTATATAGTTTTAGCTCTTCTCTCTTTTTTGTGGCGGGAGTTTTACGGACGCTTATCTGTAATAATCAAAAAAACAGCTCCCTTCTCTCATAGTATTTTTAAAATGACATGATCTACCGTGTATTTATAGGCATAGGTCTATCATGTCGTACATACAATGGCATTAGTATGAATAAGCATTATATGTAGGCAATCAAGCCGCGGTTTTAAAGGAGGTGTGTTGTGGCTGTTATTAAAGCACGAGAGCAAGATATTGCTGTATTAGCCCGACTTATGCGTGCAGAAGCTGAAGGGGAAGGCGAAGCAGGAATGCTAAGTGCAGGTAATGTGATGGTTAATAGAGTGAGAGCCCGATGTCTTGATTTTGAAGATATTAATACAATTGATAGAATGGCTTACCAATCGCCTGGGGGTTTTGAGGCCGTCCAGAAGGGCTATTTCTATCAGAGTCCACGTGAAAGAGAGATTCGTCTGGCAAGAAGACTTGTACAAGGTGAACGCTTCACGCCAGGAGAGTTTGATTTATGGTTTTTCCGTCCTGATGGTCCTTGTCCCGAACAATGGTGGGGACAATGGAATTCAGGAAGATATAAACTGCATTGCTTTTATAGACCGATTCCGTCTGAGTGTCCGTCTGTCTATACCACATATTAAAGGAGTGATAAGATGTTTTCTCAGCAAGGCTCAACTTATTCAAGCTCAGGATTCGGCAATTACGGAGCGGACCAGCCCAGGCAACAACAGCCTAGCACGATGGGACACATGCAACCTATGCAACCTATGACCTCTATGCCTTATATGCAGCAACCATTCGCATTCCAGCCAGGCACTCCGATGCCACCACCGCCTCAATTTATGCAGCAGCAGTTCCAACAACCTTTCTTACCTGATCAACCTGGTATGTTGCCATTAGAACAATCCTACATTGAAAACATTCTTCGTTTAAATCGAGGACGTATTGGTACTTTTTATATGACGTATGAAAATAATGAGAAATGGAATGCAAAAATATTTAAAGGTGTGATTGAAGCGGCCGGAAGAGATCATATCATTATAAGTGATCCTCAAACAGATAAACGTTATTTATTACTTATGATTAATTTAGATTATGTCACGTTTGACGATGAAATTGAATACGATTATCCATTTGACGGTGTTCAACAGCAATTAGCGACATATTCACCTCGCTAAAACAAACCTTCAAACAGTGGGAGTTTTCGTTTTTCTCCCACTGTTTTGTAGTTGAATGAATCAGGACATTAGCGTCCGTTAGCTCTCCTCTCTTTTTTGTGGCGGGAGTTTTACGGAGACTTACCTAGAATAAATGTAACCTTATAAAAATGAAAAGGATGTTCCAAAAAGATGTCTACAAGCAGTTTTTAGGGACACCCTTATGTAAATGACATGGATAATTCCTCACGACAAACAATATTGAAAGGACATTCTACATCTCATATTCTTCGTAGCAAAACGCCTTGCATCACTCATTACTCCATCCAAGCAGCCACAAATAATAGTACCCAGCCAGTGAGAAACGCCACCCCACCGAGCGGTGTAATAGCACCTAATACACGAATACCTGTTAAACTTAACGCATAAAGACTACCCGAAAATAAGACAATACCCACTAAGAAGGCCCAACCTGCTCCATGGACAAGTCCTGTAGCTGATAAATAGCGTGTCAGAATAGCCACTCCTATTAAAGCAAGTGCATGAATCATATGATACTGAACTCCTGTCTGGAACGTCTCTACATAACCGTTCGTCTCCAATCGATCTTTTAGAGCATGGGCACCAAATGCTCCTAACGCTACAAACAAAAAACCATTTAAACTTCCTAGTAAGAGAAATAATTTCATAACATATCAGGCTCCTTTTCCATCTAAAGCTCGTCATCCATAACATACCATAAGCTGATCGAAACGTAAAAGAGGCAAGCTTTATATGCCGCCTCTTGACTTAATGTCTATCGATTTGTGATAAATACGCGAAGCGCCCTTTCAATATGATCTGCTTCGGCTTTATTTTCACAATGAATGAGAATGTGGTCACCTTCTACATCCATGTGAACATGATGAAACCCCTGTAAATCGAGAAAATCTGAAATATCTGTTACATCCTCTTTTTCCGCATATAACGTATGGTGACCAAGATACTCTCCGTTAACAAAGAGTTCATACTTATCTTCTTCAAGCTTCATGTCTGTGCCATTACCTTGAAAATATCTAAAAAATATAGGCATTCCTAAAAAGTCATTACTACCTAACATGTTTTTGCACATCCCCCTTCTCTTATTAGTTGGTAGGCTGGCTTTTTTTTAAAAAAATATGTATGGAAGCCATTGCAAATAACCATCTATCTCTTCTATAATCAGCATAGTTAAAGCTGATGGGAGCGATACAAATGAATGAACGTATAATTGTCACACCATATAAATTATCGGATTATGAGGATCTCATTCAAATTCAGAAAGAAGCTTTTCCTCCCCCTTTTCCAGAGGATCTATGGTGGTCAAAAGCTCAAATTAAAGCACATGTTAACACGTTCGCAGAGGGTGCCTTACTTGCTAAATTAAATGGTGAACCGGCCGGGTCTGCCACATCACTTATCATGACGTACGACGGCTCACATCATACGTGGGAAGAAATATCCGATAACGGGTTTATTCAGACCACACACGAGCCTGACGGTGACACTCTTTACGGAATTGATGTATGTGTGAGGCCGGTTTTTCGTGGAAAAGGTGTAGCAAAGGCTTTGTATGACGCTCGTAAACAGCTTGTGAAACAGCTAGGCTTGAGGCGATATGTAGCAGGATGTCGTATTCCTGGTTACCACCATTACGCTGATACGTTGGATGTGGAAACCTATGTCAATAACGTGAAGCACGGTCATATTCATGATCTTGTTCTCACATTTATGCTTCGTCAAGGACTCAACCCGTTGCAGATTCTGCCTGATTATGTAGCAGATGAGGAGTCCAAAAATTATGCTGTGCTTGTAGAGTGGAAAAATCCAACTCTTAGATAAAACGAACCTTCAATTAGTCGGAAGTTTACGGACGCTTATATGTGATAAAAAATCCGGCTGCAGGGCTTTAACTCTGCACCGGATCTTTTACCTTAAGCTAGTAATCATAGGCTTTTAAAAATCAAATAAACTATCACTTGAAGGACTGTCCCCATCATCATAAATGGGATCTGTTGTGCTTTTTTTAGCGGCTCCTTGACGTAATTTTCGCTCATGACGTCCCTCTTCCAAGTCACCATACATCGCCTGTTTAACAGCCGCATCTGAGGGTGTTGGTTGCTGATGTGATTGTGTGTCGTACGGCTGCTGCAACCCAGAATCTAACAGTAAATCACAATATGTTTTTAGCGCTTGAGCGTTTTCCCGATACTGACTTGAATTTGAAGACTGGTTCAGTGCCTGTTTTAACTTTGCTAACTCTTCATCCATTTTTTTCAGCACAAGCTTCGCTGAAATGTCCATTGTCTTTCCTCCAGTCATTTATTTTCAGTTAATGCCATAAAGGCCTTCATGTCATGTTTGATTATGTCAATGGCCTCCTGCCAAAAGTCTGGCTTCGTTAAGTCCACGTCAAGATGTTTCTTCGCTAGCTCCTCGACATTAAGGCGTCCCGTGTCACGAAGAAGGTCCACATACTTACTTTCAAATGCTTTACCTTCTTTCTGAGCTCTTGCATAAATACCGGTACTGAATAAATAACCGAATGTATAAGGGAAATTATAGAAGGGGACACCTGTTATATGAAAATGTAATTTCGATGCCCAAAAATGAGGTGAATACTCACTTAAGCCATCACAATAAGCTTCCTCCTGAGCATCCTGCATCATCTCATTTAATCGCGCCTTGCCCACAGGACCACTTTTTCGCTCTTCATAAAAACGTAATTCAAAAAGAAAACGGGCGTGTATATTCATAAAGAAAGCTATAGCACGAGTTAGCTTATTATCGAGTAATTGAATTTTTTCTTCATCTGTTTTAGCCTGTTGAATAGTAGCATCGGCTACGATTGTTTCAGCAAATGTAGAAGCTGTTTCAGCTACATTCATGGCGTAACGCTGTGAAAGCTGAGGTAAATCATTCATCACATGTTGGTGATAGGCATGACCTAATTCATGAGCTAACGTAGCCACGTTAGATGCCGACCCGTCAAACGTCATAAATATACGAGATTCACCACTTTCAGAGAAATTGGTACAAAATCCTCCAGGCCGCTTTCCTTCCCTGCTTTCCGCCTCAATCCATCGATTTTCAAAAGCATGCTTTGCGAAGTCCCCCATTCTGGGACTAAAAGAATGGAATTGCTCGATGATTAGCTCCGCTGCCTCATCAAAGCTTGTATTCGTGACACTTTGTGATAACGGAGCCGCCACATCATACATAGCTAACTTATCAATGTTAAGCAATTCGGCTTTTCTCTCCATATACCTTACAAAGTCACTTTTATTCTTTGTAATCGTCTCCCACATCGTATGGAGTGTCTCTTGCTTCATGCGGTTAATCTGTAAGGGCTC